>DRFF01000026.1 GCA_011050685.1 Aurantimonas coralicida | reverse complement strand
GGCACACCGCCGCGCAGGACATAGAAAATGGCGTTGACTATCTCGCGCTTCGACCATTTCGGTGGCCGTCCTGTCTCGCTCGGCCCAGGCAGCAGCGGCTCCAGGATTGCCCATTCCGCATCCGTCAGGTCGGTTTCGTAACGCAAGTGTTCGCGGTTATGCTGTGCGCGAGTGGTCGGGGTCCACATGGCTCTTCCAGATCAGGCTTAAGACACCCTCTGGAACCATCGCCATCCTGGCCATTCAACCCTTTCCGGACAGACTCTTAGTGAAACCTATGCCGTTGTCCTTGACCACGAAGCCATCAACATCCTCAAGACGGTCGATCACGTCGGCCTGTCCGGTTCGGAGAACTTCGATTTCTACCAAGCCGTTCTGTATGCCCTTTGCGTCGATGGCCTGAATCGCGTTTACGACCAACTCGACCAAGGGTGTGTATATACTGGTGCCCGAACGGATGTTATCGACCAGCCGTTTGATATTGACATTGCTCATGCCAAGTCCCCCGACGGTGGCAGCGCGCTGCGTTCTACCAAACGAGCACTACTTGGGTCATAGACATACCCGGTGATCGTGCTGTCCTGGATCTTCTCCACAGCGTCATCGACCACGAAACGAGGCACAAGGAACCATTCGCGCGGCACGATCGGATTGCCGAAACGGTCCTTGATTTCGATGTCGAGTCGCGCCGGGCCGAAAATACGGTGGATGAGGTTTTCGAGTCTGGCGCGGTTGATGTTGTAGAGCGTGTAAGTGGCAACGATCTCCACGTCTGCCATCAAAAATGTCGGGTCCAACTTGGCGTTGGCAATGCGTCGCGCCACATCGCCGCCGGTCACACCGATCTTGTGCAGCACGTCACGGTTAGCGGCAACAAGCGGATGATCGGACTTACTACGAAGAACATAGATGGTGCCACTTGCTTTATCCTCGTCGTCGCTTTCGCCGGAGAACAGCGGGCCAGCGGTCGGCTCGGTGATGCGTCGTCCGGCCTCGTCCTTGTAAAGCGCCCGCTGGAGCGACCGGCGAAGCAGGTTACTCTCAGTCCCGTTGGAATAGACGACGCGCAAACGAGCGTCGTTTTCTCCGTTTGGGGCGCGGAAGGTTTCGCCGACTTCGGCGACATAGGCAACCTGACCGCCAAGGATGAAAAACTGCCCTTCGGAGATGTCCGCTTTCAGGAAACCGGCGTCCTTCACAAACTGCCGGGTGGTGCGAACGCCTGAATCGAGGTCGATCCTGACCTGCTCGAACAAAGGCTTGAACCTCTCGAAGTCAGGACACGGTTCCCGATTGGCGATCTCCTCGGCGGCGCGCTTCTCGGCGGCGGAGCGAACATGGCGAAGCTCGGTGATTTCGGAATCGCCTGCGGCCCCCGCGAGTTCGGCCATGAGTACCTCGACGTCCATTTCTTCGGTTGGCGCGGGCGCAATGGTTTCCGCGCCGGTCAAAAGCCCTTGGCGGTCGAGCGGCGCGAGAAGCAAGCGGCACTCTTCCAACGCACGAAGCCGGTCCAGCCGCACCGCATACAGCCGCTCGAAAATGTCGCGGTCCTCACCATGCTGCGGCTCGTGGCCATGCTCATCGGCAAACCGTTGGATTTCCTCAAACCCAGCAATGATGCGCTCTTCGCGCGGGGTGCGTCCGGCCTTCTTTCCCGGTTGGGCGAAGTCCGCCAGTTCGATGCGAAGGTCGTCAAGGTCGGGATCACTCATAGCGCCCCTCATCCTTGAAACGCACGAAGGCGGCGGCCCCTTCGGCCATGCGCTTTTCCCAGGCGTCGGTCGAACTGATGGAGGGGAGCCGTCCGCGCTCCTTCTTGAACTGGACCGCCCGGACGGCAAGCTGTTTGGCGTCTTCCGGGGTGAGGCTGGTGCGGCGGGCGGCGATTGCCGCGGCGACTTGTTTCAGACTTTCCTCGCTCATGGTCTTGGCGAGGATGGCATAGGCTTCCTGAAACGGATTGATCCGGTCGATCAGGTCAATGTCCAGCTCGCGCACGTCCATCGCGAATTTGCGCACACCGTCGATCAGCGCGGTGTTTGCATTCGGTTCCGCCCCGGAACCGTCGCCGCCAAGCGCGATCTTCTTCGCCTGCTGCGTGATATTGAGCGCGGCAATGGCGTGCTGTCGCACGGCTTCCCGATCTTCCTCACCCAGCTCCGGGTATTTGTCCTTGATGATCTTGCCCAGGCGAAGCTGTGTCAGCTCCTCCGGCACAAGCTCTTCATCGAACAGGCCGCGCTCCATGGCGGGCTTGTCCTGCACGAAGGCAGCGATAACCTCATTCAAATCCTGCTGACAGATACGTTGCGCTTCCTCGCTCTTCGGCTCAACAAGGCCCTTGATCTCGATCTGGAACTGACCGCTCTCCTCGTTGAAGCCGACATTGCACTTGTCCGGCCGGTAGCCGCCTTCGCCGTAATCGAAACCGGGCGCGGCAGTGCTGTTTGCGGGATTCTTCGGTTTGAACTCGAAGCGGGGCGCAAGCACCTGCTCCATGAGAAGGCTGGCAGCGATGGCCTTGAGCGTGTCGTTGATGGCCTCGGTTACGGCCTCTTCCGAGGCATCAGGCTCTGCGATCAGATTGGTGAAGCGGGCGCGGGTCTTGCCCGGCGCGTCGCGGGTGGCACGGCCGATGATTTGCACGATCTCAGTCAGGCTGGAACGATAGCCGACCGTCAGCGCGTGTTCACACCAAATCCAGTCGAATCCTTCCTTCGCCATGCCGAGCGCGATGATGATGTCCACATGGTCGCGATTGTTCTTTTGGGTGGGATCCTTGAGCGCAGCGGAAACACGATCCCGCTTGGCCGCGTCGTCATCCACAAGGTCCGCGATGCGAAGGATGCGGCCCTCCGGCGTCTTGACCATCTGGAAGCCGGTGGTGGAGTCAATCCCCCGCCATTCGCCAAGCTCATCGATGATGTGCTCGACTTCCTTGATCTTCTGCCCGGTGCTCTCGCGGGAATTGACGTTAGGAATGTGAATGATGGTCTTTTCGGCCGGATTCAGCACGGCGAGAATGTCGTCTGCATAAGCCCCGGAATAGAAGAAATAGCCGATGTCGAGCTGCTTCAGATACTCATAGCCGTTGAGCTGCTCGTAGTAGGTATAGGTGACGGCATCGAAACTAGCCTCATCCTGCGGCGCAAGCACGGCCTCGGAATCGCCCCGGAAATAGGAGCCGGTCATGGCAACGATATGCACCTTGTCGCGGGCGATGAACTGGCCCAGGTGCAGGCCCAGTTTGTTGTCCGGGTTGGCGGAAACATGGTGGAACTCGTCAACGGCGACAAGCCGGTTGTCGAAAGCCTCGACGCCGAACCTGCCCACCGCGAAGCGGAAGGTGGCGTGGGTACAGACCAGCACCTTGTCATCGCTCTCAAGGAAAGCACCCACCGAGTTGACCTTGCCGCCATCCTCGCCGGGGGCGTTGCAGAGGTTCCATTTCGGGGCCACCGTCCAGTCGGCCCAAAAGCCGAATTTGGTCAGCGGTTCGTCGGCGAAGCTGGCGCCGATGCTTTTCTCCGGCACGACGATGATCGCCTGCTTCAAGCCTTGGTTGGCCAGCTTGTCGAGCGCGATGAACATGAGGGCGCGGCTCTTACCCGACGCTGGAGGCGACTTGATGAGAAGATATTGCTCGCCGCGCTTTTCATAGGCGCGTTCCTGCATCGGCCTCATGCCAAGAGTGTTGGCCTTGGTGGTGCTACCGTTACGGACATAGGAAACCGAGACGGAGGGGACTGTCAGTTTCGGTGTATCGGTGGATGCTGGCACGCCCATTAGAAAACCCCCCACTCGCGACCACTCGACATTTTGAAGTCGGCGTCGATGGCCTTGCTTTTCTTCACCCAGCCGGCCTTGTCAGCTTTGGTGCCGATCGTCAGATCGAACAAATGAGCGCCGACCTCTCGGAACAACAAAAATTGGTTGTCGTATGCCGCCGGACCAACCGCCCTGGGTAGGGGGAGATTGAGCTTATCCATCTTATTGTCGCTATACGACAGCGTGTAAGGAGCAACAGGGCCGCCGTTATAGGATATGTCCACGCTGCCAATCACGGTATTCTCTGGAACCGCTATGGGGTCATACCCGAAGAACACACGGGATAGACGTTTCATCATAAGCTGATTTCCGGGCAAATGCGGCCCTCGGTTTTTCGTAATGTTTCCTGCCTCGATCCAAAAATTCGAGCAAACTCTGAGTTTCTTTAGGTCCTTGCTGTTGAGAGCGCCTTTGGTAGTTTCACCACTGGCTAGGTCATCTTCTGTGGTGGCCGGATGTGCAAGATTCGGTATGCTTTCAAACAGCTTGGCATATCGCTTGAGCAGAGCCTCATCCAAAGGGGTCGCGGTTTCCCAAACTGCCTTAAACCAGCGGCGCAAAGCCTTTATGGTAGCGGCAGAAGTCGGCTCGACCGGACTTTTCCGGCTTACTGCTAGGGTGAGCCCGACCTCGACGCCTTTGGACAATCCTGACCGTGACAGATTGCCAGAACCTGCGAGTGCAAAATCCCTATCCTTGCCCCGGAACAGGAACGCCTTGGGATGGAAAGGGACCTTTGGCATTCCGCCGTGCGCGAGGCAGAACGGCGCGTCGTAAACCCGGACAGACGACGCGGGAAGCGACAACAAGGTTTTCAGAGCGATCGGTTGCGTACGGCAGTAGTCGAAGGAGGTGATCCACCGTTTTTTGACACCTGCCCAATCTGCCCCAAGAGCGGCATCAATGCTTTTGAGAAGGTCGTAGGTTCCGCTGGACGTCACATATGCCGCCGCAATATCGAGCTTGGTCAAATCGCTTGTTTTGGCGATTTCTTCTATCGCATCCAGAGTTGTCCGCCCCAATGGCTGTGCAATGAAATTGACTTCGCTCATCCGCGCCTCCTCGTGCCCGAGGGGGCATTCTCCACAAGACGGTCGCCCTTTTGCTCCTGGGCATAAAGAGCAAAGAGCTTCTCTAAGCGCTCCGTGTCGTTTTTAAATCTTCTACCGATGTAGATACGTTCCATGATCTCGTCGTTGCGCTCATGCGCTTCGCGCAACGAGGGAAAGTTGGTGTCAATGTGGTCCGGGTCATACATATCCCCAATCGTAGCCGGGTAATAATGCTCCCTAGCCATAAGGATTTGACTGGCCGCCACGCTCAAGTCGGCCTTGTTCTTTTCGGTCAGCTTCGGAGATGGGAAAGTGTTCCATCCCAGAGTGTTGGAATAGCGATAATCAGTCTTGAGTTTACCGCAGACGGCGGCAACCCACACAAGATGAAGACGCGAAGCGATAACTGCCATGTTCCATAGTGGCGCGTCGTATAGGGCAAATGCGCTATCGGCAATAACTGCGCGCTTATCCAACAAGCCAACGGGAAGATAGGGGCGGCGCTCGGAGCTCACGCGCGGGACAATGAGGGTGGAACGCCGCGCGGTTCCCTGAACTTGCACAAACCGATAGGGGACTCTTGCAAAATCGCGGGTCGAGCTAGCTTTGCTTTCCAAGCGCATCTGCCTCACGGCATCCAAACGCCGGGCGATCAATGGAGATTGCAGTGAATCTTCATACTGCGTTTGCTCTATCCAAAGGCAGTATCGCGTCTTGCCTTGTATGAAATCCTCCGACCCGAAGAACGGTCTTATATAGCTCTGAAAGACAGGATCGGCCTGGCCTTCTACGGTCTTTTGCTCGCGAGAAACAATCAAATGCCCGCCATCACGCGGCATATTGCCGAAAAGCATGGGCGCAGCGTCTCTGGGAGGCTCGCGCCTACTTTCCACGACGAGGTTCGGCCCATCGACAAGGTAGGGGTTGATGTTGGAGCAAATCTTTTCATGCGCCGCCCCGTCGGAATCAAGCGAGTAGAGGCGCTTTCGGCTTGCACCAGCGTTGGATATACCGACCACAATCACGATCACGCCCGCGTTGTAACTGGCGAGGTTTGCCCACTTGAATGATGTGTGAGCAAATTCGATTTCATGCCCGGTTTTGAACATGGCTGGCCAAAGAATAGGAACCTGCTGGCCTTGGCATAGTGAGTTCGTTGTCACGAAGGCGGAAATGGCCTTTGTTCGCGTGCCATATTCGGCAGCCATCATCAGCCACGCGGCAACATAATCGAGTGATTTCCACCCCTCAATTCGGCCGTCAAACACGGCGCGAAGGTCATCCTTTTGTTCGTCCGATTGCAGCTTATTCCCGAGATAGGGAGGGTTGCCGCAAAGATACGTCTCTCCACCCTCGTTCTCGAAGTCGATCTGCGTTTGATCCAGCGGTGTATTAAATAGATCATCGCCTTGTAGCTTCACGCCCGTGCCCGTGGGTGGGCAGATGCTCAGCCAGTCGAGCCGCAGCGCGTTTCCACAGGTAATCCAGTTCTGGGCGTCGAGCGGCAGGAAATCTTGAAGGGCGTCTTTCTGTCCACGATAAAGCACGTCGCACTGATATTCGGCGATGATGAGTGCCAAACGGGCGATCTCGGCGGGGAAGTCGCGAAGCTCAATCCCCCTGAAATTGGTCAGCGGAATATCCGACTTCCGGCCGTCCTCACCCCGTCGCCTGTTGATCTCGGCCTCGATGGCCCGCATTTTCTTATAGGCGATGACAAGGAAGTTGCCGCTGCCGCAGGCCGGATCAAACACTCGGATACGGGCCATGCGGTTGCGGAGATTGAGGAGCTTGCGGCCGTTGTCGCCAGCCTCCTCAAGATGCCGCCGCAAATCGTCCAGAAAGAGGGGGTTCAGCACTTTCAGGATGTTGGGAACGCTGGTGTAGTGCATCCCCAAGGCCCCGCGCTCCTCCTCGTCGGCGACGGCCTGAATCATCGACCCAAAGATATCCGGGTTGATCTGCCGCCAATCGAGGCCACCGATATGGAGCAGGTAGGTCCGCGCGATCCGGCTGAAACGCGGCACATCGAGATTGCCCGAAAACAACCCTCCATTGACGTAGGGAAATACATCGGCCCAGCGGGGAAGGTGCGCGTCCTTCCGGGCAGCGATGGGCGTGTTCATCGCGTGGAAAATCTCGCCAACCACCTCATGGGTGTTAGAGGAATCCCGTGCGCTCATCTGCTCGATGGTGGCGGTGAACAGACCGGTGCGATTGAAGATGTCGGTGTCTTCCGCGAAGAAGCAGAAGATCAGCCGGGCCATGAAATGATTCATGTCAGGTCGGCGCTCGGCTGTCCCCCAATCGGGGTTGTCGTTCAGCAGTTCGACGTAGAGCTTGTTAAGGCGGCTCGTGGCGCGGATGTCGAACGAGCTTTCGCGGATTTGCTTGACCGTAGTGATTCCGGCCAACGGCAGAAAGAAGCCGAAATGGTTCGGGAAATCGGCATAGGCACAGGCGACGGTTTCGCCAGATTCCAGGTCCTCGGCCTCGAACGTGACGCCGTCGGTTGCGAGGATGAACTTGGCCTTGCCGCGCGTGGTGGCGGGACTCGCCCGGAGCGAGGCAAGCTTCTCCGTCACGCTGCCGGTGTCGGCGGTAGCGATATGGATGTTGCTGGTTTGGAGAACGCCGCCTATGTCTGACTTGTTCGACGTGCCGGTGCGCAGCCGCTTGATGGTCGTGGCCTTGTTGCCGAAAGCTTCAAGGAAGGCGAAGGGGTACTCTTGGGCGTCGAACGGCTGCTCGGCGAGCGCGGATATGGCCTCTTCAATATCGACGGCGTTCATATTTTCCCCAACTTTCGGTGGCCGATGCTCGGAAAGGCTCGACCTTAATCTTCTTGGCCCGGCGCATGACTTCGGCCAGCTCGTAGTCGAGCTGCCGCATCAGCCACTCGCGGGCAGGTGTGCCAAACGCCTTTTCCAGCCGGACGGCCATCTCTGGCGAGATGCCGGACCGGGCGTTCAGCAGGTTGCTGAGGGTCTGCCGATCAACGCCAAGAACCCGAGCGGCGTCGGTGACGCTCAGCCCATTCTTTTCGAGGCAATCCTGCCGAACTGTCATTCCTGGATGCATTGCCGTTGATTCTCACCAAACCTTCGCGGAACAACGCTATAGTGATAATCGACACTCGACAACAGCATTTGTCGACCTGCCTCCCCCTGCGCTCGTCTCTGGCAGCGGACCCTTCGAGTCTTCTCAGATCGCAACCACGAGTGAGCTATGCGGTAATGGGTTCAGGCTGGACTTGGCCCTGAAAGCCCTCGGGACCGAGCAACAACCGTTGATCAGCAAACGAATTCAGTCATTTTACTGTACTGCCCGCGACGCTCCCGCGAATCTAGTACCATTGGCTTGATGGTGTCGCAGTTGGTATGGGTTTGAATCGCGGCTGGAAAGGCTAATAATTTCAATGTGAAGTCAAGACCATTGACCATCGAATGGGGATTATCTCCAGCATCAATAATCGCGCCAAGATCCTTTACGATCCGCGCTATCGTCATCTCTTCATGCAGCGCAGGATAAGCGGGCTTCCAGAGAGGGAGGCCGCGGCTGAGAAATTCGTGGCCAAGCTGCCGCGCCCGGAGTTCGTCTCTGATGCCGCTGACACCGCTCAGCGGTTGGACGATGATGGCTACGCCATGCTTCCTGGTCTCCTGACCTCCGACCAGGTTCAGGAAATGCGAGACTATTTCGCGAGTCGGTTGGCGTTTGACGGCTACCGGCCGCATCTCGGCAAATTCAAGGCGCCGGCAGATGCCCCTTCCGGTACTCATGTGGCCAATTTCGACCATTCGGATGTCTTGAACGCCCCGCACGCACTGGCGATCGCGAACAATCCGACGGTCCTTTCGGCAGTGGGCAAGGCCCTCGGGGCCAAGCCGACGATCAGTTACATGACGGCTTGGTGGTCGATCGCGCATGGAGAAGCCGCGCGGCATGCAGAGCTCTTCCACCGCGATGTCGACGATCTTCGCTTCATCAAACTGTTTATCTATCTGACCGACGTGGATGACGGGTCGGGACCCCACGTCTTCGTCAAGGGGACTCATAAGGTCAATAAACTGACCGAGATCCGACGGCTGTCGGAAGAAGAAGTGACGACCGAATTCGGGTCGCAAAACGTCATGAAGTTCACGGGTCCCGCAGGGACAGCCTTCCTGGAAAACACGTATGGTGTTCATCGGGGCGTCCCGCCAACCAAGACGACACGGCTGCTGTTCCAGGTGCTTTATTCCTTGGCGGAGTATGTGGGAGGTCCCAAAAAACCTGTGGGAAGATACAGACCGCAACAGGATGGTGTCACACTAGACCCGTATGTGAACCGGGTATATCTCCGAGCATAAGTTGAAACGGTGAGCGCAAACAACATAGAAATGTTTGCGCCCTTCGTTTTTTGTACAGTGTGATCAGAACGCGGGCCAGATAAGTTCCTGGCGTCGAAATCGGCGCCGCTTCGTTACCGGTCCGGGGATAGGGCGTGAATTTGAATGCTTCCTTGATCGTCCACCGATTGCGGGCGGCATTGTCAGCGCGCCTCTATTTTTTGGGAGCGATGGGAACGGCAGCCGTGCTGACACTGGCACGCGGGTTTATTCTTGCGGTTATTCTAGATGTTGAAGGGTTCGGCGTCTACGCGATTGTTGCCTCGGTCGGCTTATTTGCCTCCAATGTCCTGAGTTTCGGCCGGATAGAAGGCTTCATGAAGTCGTTCCCGCGGCTTTGGATGGCCGGGCAGAGGCGTTCGGTCGTCGCTTCCGCCGATCGGGCCCTCCTCGACGTTTCATTGAGAGCCGTCGCATCGTGCGTTTTCGCAGGTATTCTGATCTATGCGCTATCGCTTAATGATTATCTGTCCATACTATTTTTCATCGTATTGTTCTCAGTTGGTTCGATTGCCTACAACATCTATTCTTCTGGAATTCGCTCGACCACGGAATTGCGGTTGTTCGGCTTCGGAAACCTCGTCCGGGCGACGACGGCGATCGCGTTCGGTGTACTTGGCGCCTGGCTTGCGGGTTGGCCCGGGGCCGTCGTCGGCGAAATCGTCGCGGCAGCCGTTGCGGCCCTCCTCATGCGCTGTTGGCTCGTTCGCCTGGCTGAATCCACCACCGCCCCAAGTCCAGACGCGCTCACCGTCGACCCGCCAAGAGACTACGGCGGGTATTGGATATTCGTCAGCATCATTCTCGTATCGGCGCCGCTTTATCTTGATAGACTGTTCGTTGGCCATGTGTTCGGGGCGGCGTCAGCCGGTTCCTACGCATTCGTCCTGCTATTCTATATGATCAACTCGACCATCGTTGCCATCATCGTGCAGTCGGTCGGCCCGCAACTGGTCATGATGGAGCGGAGCGGAGCCACCCTCCTTCGGCAGGTGAAGACGGCAAGCGCCTGGTCCGCGGCGTGCATATTCGCGGGGGCCGCCCAATTGGCGGCGGCGGCGTTCGCGGTGTTCGTCTGGCCTCTGGAATCGCTGGGAGACAAGTACGGCGTGACGGTCGGAACGTTCGTCGCGATCTCGTTTCTTTCGTTTTTCCGCGTTTCCGAGTTCTTCGACTGGCTGATGATTTCTCGCGACCGGGAGAAAGACATGACCACGGCCTCCGCCCTGTTCTTCGCCACAACGGTTCTCGGAGCAGGAGCGGTGATCCAGTTCGATCTGTCGCTGGAGCAATTGATCTGGCTGTTGGCCCTGGCGCGGGGAATACAACTGGCGGCACAGTTGATCCTCCTGTTCCGGCATCAGACCCGATGAGCGGCCACTATCGCAGATAGGAGTCGGCGGCAGTTCAGCAACGCGTCACGCGTCGCGTTCGATCGCTTTTCGATAGGCCTCGGACCAATCGCAGGCCGGTATCAGTGGCGCATCAGCGCGTCGACGATCTCCTGCGGGCCGATCTGGCCGACGACCCGTCCGTTGCGGGATACGATCACCGCTCCATTGCCGCCGGAAATCGATTCCATCACCCGCTTGAGCGGCGTGTCGGGTTCGGCCATCGCCGCGACCCGCGCCGGAGTTGCACCGTTCTCGGCGTCCACCGGCTTCATCACATTCTCGGCGGTCAGAACGTTGAGCGGATTCATATGGGCGACGAAGTCGGCGACGTAGTCGTCCGCCGGCCTGAGCACGATGTCCTGGGCGGTGCCGACCTGGACGATACGGCCGCCCTCCATGATGGCGATGCGGTTGCCGATCTTGAACGCCTCGTCGAGGTCGTGGCTGACGAAGATGATGGTCTTTTTCAACCGCTGCTGAATTTCCAGGAGTTCGTCCTGCAGCCGCGCCCGGATCAGCGGATCGAGCGCGGAGAAGGGTTCGTCCATCAACAGGATCGGCGCGTCGGTGGCAAACGCGCGGGCGAGGCCCACCCTCTGCTGCATGCCGCCGGACAACTCGCCGACGCGCGAATGCGCCCAGTCGCCGAGGCCCACCAGTTCCAGTTGGGTCATGACCCGTTCACGCCGCCTGGCGCGCGGCTCGCCGGCGAGTTCGAGGCCGAGCCCGACATTTTCCGCGACTGAGCGCCACGGCAGCAACGCGAATTGCTGAAACACCATCGCCACTTCGTGCCGCCGCAGCTCGCGCAGGCGTTTGGTCCCGCAATCCTTCGGGTCGACGGTGCCCTTGCCGGTGTCGATGACGACCCGGCCGCGGGTGATCGGCGCCAGCCCGTTGACCGCCCGTAAAAGCGTCGATTTGCCGGAGCCCGACAGACCCATCAAAACGGCGATCTCGCCGGCTTCGACGTCGAGCGAGGCGTCGGCGACACCCAGCGTCAGGCCCGTCGCCTCGCGAATTTCGCTACGGCTCTTGCCTGCGTCGGCCAGCGGTAGCGCCTGTTCTGGCTTCCGGCCGAAAACGATCGAGACGTTCTGGAAGGAGACGATGGGGCTCATGAGCGGGTCTTTTCGTCGATGCGGAAGAACCGGTCGAGGATGATGGCGAGGAGAACGATCGCCAACCCGGCCTCGAAGCCCTGGCCGATATTGATGCTGTTGAGCGCGCGCAGCACGGGAACGCCGAGGCCCGGCGCGCCGACCAGCGCGGCAATCACGACCATCGACAGCGACAGCATGATCGTCTGGGTCAGTCCCGCCATGATCTGCGGAAGCGCGTAGGGAATCTCGATCTTGAACAGCCGCTGCAGCCGGGTGGCGCCGAATGCGTCGCCGGCTTCGAGCAACTGGCGCGGCGTCGAGGCGATGCCGAGCCGGGTCAGCCGGATCGACGAGGGCAGGGCGAAGATCACCGTCGCCACCAGCCCCGGCACGACGCCCAGCCCGAACAGGATCAGCGCCGGGATCAGATAGACGAAGGTCGGGATCGTCTGCATCAGGTCGAGCACGGGGCGAAGACCGGCATAAAGCCAGTCCCGCCGGGCGGCGGCGACCCCCAGCGGAACGCCGATCAGCATACAGACGGCGGTCGAGGCGAGCACCAGTGCCAGCGTCTGCGTCGTGTCCTCCCAGAATCCGAGATTGATGATCAGCAGCAGGCCGGCGACGGTGAAGATGACGATCGGGATCGAGCGACGGGCGGCGTAAGCGATGGCTCCGAAAGCCGCGACGACGACGAAGGGGTGAGGCCACTGCAGCAGAAACAGGACGGCGTCGATGAAGGCGCCGAGGCCATTGCTGATCGCGTCGAAGATGAAGGTGAAGTTGGCGGTCAGCCAGTCGACGAAGGCCGAGGCGCCTTCGCCAATCGGCAGGGGATTATTCTGGAGCCATTCCACGGGCCGGGGATTCCTTCCTGGTCGGGTCTGCGCTTAGAGCATCGGACGACAATATAGATGCGGTTCTGTTTCTCGGCTCGCCGAGGTGATCCACGCGGAGGCTGACGACGAGCGTAGCGGCGCTACGGTCGAGCCGGCCGACAAAGTGGGCGCCCGGCGGCCGGAAACCCGTCCGCCTGTTTGCCTCCGGCAAACGGCAGGCTTTAAAATCCGCCGATCGACCTTTCCGCGCCGACCGGTGCGGGGCGATCGGTGGCCCAAGTGATTTCGCGCCAATTCCATCGGGTCTCGTCTTGGCCGTAGCGCCGCTACGACCTGCGCCGATCCCCTCGTCCTTGTCCCGAAATCCCTCTGGCAGAACGCGTCCATATTTTCGTTCGATGCTCTAAAGAAGAAGGCCGGGCGAAACCGGCCTTCCAGAAATGGTCTTGGGACGGGCGCGACCGGTCAGGAAAGTCCGAGAGAGGACTTCACAGCCGGCAGGCCGTCTTGTCCGTCCAGCGTCGTGACGCCTTCAAGCCATGCGTCGAGACGATCCGGATTCGCCTTGATCCACTCGGCCGCGGCCTCGTTCGGCTTCTGCTTGTCATCGAGAATCTTGCCCATGATCTCGTTTTCCATGGGCAGGTCGAAGGTCAGGTTCTCGAGCAGCTTGGCGAGGTTGGGGCAGTCGGTGGCGAAGTCCTTGCGTTCCACCGTATACACGGTCGCGCCCCCGTAATCGGGGCCGAAGGTCTCGTCGCCGCCGGTCAGATATTCGATGTCGTAATTCGAGTTCATCGGATGTGGCGCCCAGCCGAGGAACACGATCGGTTTGTCGGCCTTGGTGGCGCGGGCGACCTGGCTGAGCATGCCCTGCTCGGACGAGGCGACGAGGTCGAAGCCCTTCAACCCGAACTCGTCCTTCTCGATCATGCCGAGGACCAGGCTGTTGCCGTCATTGCCGGGCTCGATGCCGTAGATATTACCGCCGAGTTCATCCCTGAATTTCTGGATATCGGCGAAGTCCTTGAGGCCTTTGTCGTAGAGATATTTCGGCACCGCGAGGGTGTATTTTGCCCCCTCCAGATTGGCCTTCACCTGCACGATCGAGCCGTCGTCGAGATACTTCTTGATCGGCTCCAACTGCGCCGGCATCCAGTTGCCCAGGAAGACGTCGATGTCGTTGTTGGAGAGCGAGGCGAAGGTCACCGGAACGGACAGGATCTTGACGTCGGGTTTGTAGCCGAGCCCCGACAGGATGTTGCTGGCGACAGCCGTCGTGGAGGTAATATCCGTCCAGCCGACGTCGGAAAGGCGTACGGTCGAACAACTCTCCGCGTCCTGGGCGAACGCCGGGAAGCTGAGCAGGGATGCGCCAAGGGCAAGTGCCGCGAAATTGCGGATCTGGATCATCAAGGTCTCCTTGAGTGGATGCGGACGCTGCGGGCAAAACGCGGTCCGGCGGATCGAATGGAAGCTGCCGGACTATTGCGCATCGGCTGGGGCTGCGCAAGCAGCGTTCACGCCCCGTAACGGCCCAGGCGGCGGTCTCAGAACGCGATCGAAGCGGTGTTCTTCACTTCCTCCATGACCGCATAGGTATGCGTTTCGCGCACGCCGGGAAGGGCCAGCAGCGCGTCGGACAAAAACGCCCGATAGGCGGTCATGTCCTTCACCCGCGCCTTGATGAGATAGTCGAAGCCACCGGCCACCATGTGGCACTCCATGATGTCCGGGGTGGATTCCGCGACGCGCTTGAATTCGGAAAAGACCGCGTCGCTGGTCCGGTCCATCTTGACCTCGACGAAGACGATCATGCCGCGGCCAAGCTTATCCGGCGAAAGACGCGCCGCATATCCGAGGATATAGCCGTCGCGGGTGAGGCGCTTCATCCGTTCGGCAGTCGCAGTCGGCGACAGATGGACCCGCTCGGCGAGTTCGAGAGTGGTGAGACGGCCGTCGCGTTGGAGCTCTCGGAGGATTTTCCGGTCTTTTTGGTCAAGTTCGGTCATCTGAGCAGGCGTATGGCATTTTGGCGAAGCATTCCACTACAATCAGGGGTCTCTTTGGCGAGAAACACGGCCGCTGGATCTGTTAAATACCGTCGTCTTCGATCGGTCACGGAGTGAACCATGTCGGCCATGCCAGAACCCTTTTCGGCTCCGTTCGCGCCGGACGATACGGCGGCGGTCGCCGCGCTGTTCGATGCCTCCGAGCGCTGGATCCACGACGAGGAGGCGGTCGATCGGCGGGCGCGCCACCTCATCGAGGAGATTCGCGGTGCGGCCGGCGGCATCGGCGGCGTCGAGGATTTCCTGCGCGAGTTCGGCTTGTCGAGCCGCGAGGGGCTGGCGCTGATGATCCTGGCCGAAGCGCTGCTCAGGGTGCCCGACGCCAAGACCCAGGACCGGCTGATCGAGGACAAGATCGGCGCCGGCGACTGGGCCCATCACGACGGCGACGAGGACCGGATGCTGACCGCCGCCTCGGCCTGGGCGCTCGGGGTGTCGGCGCGGATCATCCGGCCGGGCGAAACGCCGCAAGGCGTCATCTCCTCCCTCGTCAAGCGCGTCGGCGGGCCGGCGGTCCGCACCGCGACGCGCCAGGCGATGCGCTTCCTCGGCCGCCATTTCGTTCTCGGCGAGACGATCGCCGACGCGCTCGATCGCGCCCGCGCCTTCGAGAAGAAGGGCTATCGCCATTCCTACGACATGCTGGGGGAGGGCGCGCGCACTAAGGCCGACGCGGAGCGCTACTTCCGCTCCTATGCCGACGCGATCGAGGCCATCGGCCGCAAGGCCGGCAACAAGCCGCTGCCTAATCGGCCGGGGATTTCGGTCAAACTATCCGCCCTGCATCCGCGCTATCAGCCGACCCACCGCGACACCGTGCTGAAGGATCTGGTGCCCCGCGTCAAAGAGCTGGCGCGTCAGGCGCAAAGCTACGATCTGAATCTCACCATCGATGCCGAGGAAGCATCGCGCCTGGAATTGTCGCTCGACGTCATCGACGCGGTGGTCAAGGACTTCGACTTTAACGGCTGGAATGGTTTCGGCCTCGCCATCCAGGCCTATCAGAAGCGGACCCTCGCGGTGATCGAGCATGTCGACGCGCTCGCCAAGGCGGCGGGCGTCAAGATGATGGTTCGGCTCGTCAAAGGGGCGTACTGGGATACGGAGATCAAGCAGGCCCAGGAAAAGGGTCTTGCCGGCTATCCCGTATATTCGCGCAAGCCAGCCACGGATCTGTCCTATCTGGTCGCGGCCAAGGCGCTTCTCGATCGGCGCGAGCGACTGTACCCGCAATTTGCGACCCATAACGCCCTGACCGTCGCGACCATCGTCGAAATGGCCGGCGCCGATGTCTCCGGGTTCGAGTTCCAGCGCCTGCATGGCATGGGCGAAGCGCTCTACGAAACCATGCGCCGCGACTCTGCGTCCGCAATTCCCTGCCGCATCTACGCGCCGGTCGGGGGCTACCGCGACCTGCTCGCCTATCTGGTGCGCCGTCTTCTGGAGAACGGCGCCAATTCGTCCTTCGTCGCGCAGGTCGGCGACGAGGACGTGCCGATCGACTCTTTGATCGAGCGCCCGCGCGACGTCCTGAGGAGCGGTCCCGCCCGCCATCCGAAAATTGGCTTGCCATCGGAGATTTTCGCGCCGCGCAAGAACTCCGCCGGTATCGAGTTCGGCGACCGGCGCGCCCTCGATCGTTTCCTCGACGCGCGCGACCGGACCGGGCGCGAACCGATCGCGGCCACCTGCGGGTTCAAGGGGGCCGACGCCAAGGCGCCGGTCGACATCCGCTCTCCCGTCGATGGAGCGCTCGTCGGGCGCAGCCATCATCTGAGCGCGAGCGGCGCGAAGGCCCTCGTCACCGAGGCGGTGCGCCATGTGCGGGCGGCCGAGGCAGTGCCGGCCGCAAGCCGCGCCGCCTGGCTGCGCAAGGCCGCCGATCTGATGGAAAAGCGGCAGGGCGTGTTCATGGCGCTTCTGGCCCGTGAGGCCGGCAAGACGGTCGACGACGGCATCGCCGAAATTCGCGAGGCGGTGGATTTCCTTCGTTTCTATGCCGCCGAAGCCGAACGGCTGTTCGCCGAGCCGACCTTGCTGCCCGGCCCGACCGGGGAGGAAAACCGCCTTCGCTACCGCTCGCGCGGTGTCGCCATCTGCATCTCGCCGTGGAATTTCCCGCTGGCGATCTTCACCGGCCAGGTCGCGGCGGCGCTGGCCGCCGGCAACGTCGTCATCGCCAAGCCGGCCGAGCAGACGCCGCTGGTCGCCTCGCTGGCGGTCGATCTCCTGCACGAGGCCGGATTTCCGGCGAACGGTCTTTTCCTCGCGCCGGGGGACGGGGAGGCGGGCGCCGCGCTGGTCTCTCATGATGCCACGGCGGTCGTCGCTTTCACCGGTTCGACCGAGACCGCTTTCGCGATCAACCGCGCGTTGGCCGCACGCATCGCGCCGATCGCCCCGCTGATCGCCGAAACCGGTGGGATCAACGGGCTCGTGGTCGACGCGACGGCGCTGCCGGAACAGGTCGCCGACGACGTTGTGATGTCGGCGTTCCGGTCCGCCGGCCAGCGCTGTTCGGCCTTACGTATCCTCTATGTCCAGGAAGACGTCGCTGAGCGCATGATCGAGATGATCGCCGGCGCCGCGGCGGAACTGGTCGTCGGCGACCCGCAAGACCTGTCGACCGACATCGGCCCGGTGATCGATGCCGAACAGCACGCCATGCTGACCGCTCACATCGAGCGCATGGAGCGGTCGCAAACGGTCCGATTCGAGGGCCGCCTCCGCGGCGATCTACCGGCCGAGGGCCACTGGTTCGCGCCGCATATCGTCGAACTGGACAAGCCCGAGGCGCTCGACCGCGAGGTGTTCGGCCCGATCCTGCATGTGGTGCGGTGGAAGGCCGGCGAACTTGACAAGATTTGCGAATCGATCGAGCGGACCGGCTTCGGTCTGACGCTCGGCGTCCACAGTCGCATCGACGACACCGTCAAGACGATCGCCGCGCGGCTGACCGTCGGCAACATCTACGTCAATCGCAACATCATCGGGGCGATCGTCGGCTCCCAGCCTTTCGGCGGCTCGGGCCTGTCCGGCACCGGGCCGAAGGCGGGCGGGCCGAATTACGTGGCCCGATTCGCCCGCGAACAGGTGACGTCGGTGAATACTGCGGCGGCCGGCGGCAATGCGAGCCTGATTGCCATGGAATCGTAGCAAACGGGTGACAGTCTATTGTCGCGACTTGATGTACAGTCATGATGTTGCGGCAATGGACGATCGGAAAGCCCGCCGACCTCCTCCCAAGCGAACGGGCTTTCACTGTCACCGCGCATGGGTCGATTGGCGGCATTCCTCCTCCCGATGCCACTAGCCGGCCATTCTCAACGAAGAGCCCGGAGCGCTTGTCTTCCGGGCTCTTTCGTTCTCGCTTCTCCGCTCTCAAATACCAACCTGCGGCGATAGGAACCCATTCGACCGGCCATTCCCCGCACCTTGGCGCCAATGCCTGGCAAGGAGCGGGACGACGCGCGATGCGGCGCATCGAACCGCGCGCTGCTCCTGGCCGGACCAGCCCTTTCAGCGCCATCGAATGAGTTCCTATCACCGCAGGTTGGTATCAGCCCGCGCGTCGTCCAGGATCATCCGGGCGGCCTTTTCGGCGATCATGATCGTCGGCGAGTTGGTGTTGCCCGAAGTGATCGACGGCATCACCGAGGCGTCGGCGACGCGCAGGCCCCTGATCCCGCGCACGCGCAGCCGCTCGTCGAGCACCGCCATCGGATCGCCTTCAATTCCCATCTTGGCTGTCCCGACCGGGTGGAAGATCGTGGTACCGAGATCGCCGGCGGCGACCAGCATGTCCGCGTCGGATGTCACATGCGCGCCGGGCTTATATTCTTCCGGACGGTAGTGCGCGAGGGGCGACTGCTCCACGATCCGCCGGGCCCATTTCAGGCTGTCGACGGCGACTTGCCGGTCCTCGTCGGTGGAAAGATAGTTCGGCGCGATGTCCGGCGCATCCTCCGGCCGCGCGCCGGTCAGATGGATGCTGCCGCGGCTGGTCGGCCTCAGATTGCAGACGCTCGCCGTGAAAGCGGAGAAGGGATGCAGCCCCGCGCCCCAATCGTCGAGCGACAGCGGCTGGAAATGGAACTCCAGATTGGCGGTCGCCTGATCCGGTGAGGATTTGACGAAGGCGCCGACCTGGCTCGGCGCCATGGTCAACGGTCCCCGCCGCCTGAGCGCGTAATCGACGCCCATCATCGCGCGGCGGAACAGGTTCTTGTATTCGCTGTTCAGCGTCTTGATTCCGTCGACCTTGTAGATGGGGCGGATCTGCAGATGGTCCTGCAAATTCTCGCCCACACCCGGAAGGTGATGCACGGGCGCAATGCCGTGGTCTTTCAGGCGGTCGGCGTCGCCGACGCCGGAGCGCTCGAGGATCGCCGGCGAGCCGACGGCGCCGGCCGACAGCACGATCTCGCGCGCCGCCAGCGCCTCGAAGCCCTTGCCGTCCTTGCGGTAGTCGATCGACACCGCGCGCCCATCACGAAAGCGCACCCGGTCGACCATGACGCCGGTGACCACCTTGAGGTTCGGCCGACCGAGCGCGGGCTTCAGAAAGCCGCGCGCCGCGCTCCAACGCCGCCCGCCCTTCTGGTTGACCTGGAAATAGGCCGAGCCTTCGTTGTCGCCGGTGTTGAAGTCATCGATCTTGGCGACGCCCGCCGCCTCGGCCGCATCACGCACCCGGTCGAGAACGTCCCAACGGATGCGCGGATGCTCGACCCGCCATTCGCCTCCGGTTCCGTGAAAGTCGTCCGGTCCGTCGACATGATCCTCGACCGCCTTGAACGCCTCCAGAACGTCGTCCCATCCCCAGCCGGCGAGGCCGAGTTGGCGCCAGTGGTCGTAATCCGCTGCCTGGCCGCGCATGTAGATCATCGCGTTGATCGCCGACGACCCGCCCAGCGTCTTACCACGCGGATAGTTGAGTGCCCGGCCGTTCAGCCCCGCCTGGCTGGTGGTCTTGAACATCCAGTCGGCGCGTGGGTTGCCGATGGCAAAGAGATAGCCGACCGGGATGTGAAACCAGACCCAGTTGTCCTTGCCGCCGCCTTCCAGCAGCAGCACGCGATTTTTCGGATCGGCAGACAGCCGGTTCGCCAGGACGCAACCTGCCGAGCCGGCGCCGGCGACGATGTAATCGAACTCTTCCATGCCTTCGATCTAACCGAATGCGCGCCGCTGGCAAATCCCTCCGAACGACATCGGATCGCTTCCGCTGGTCGCGGCGCGAACCCGGAGCCGGTGACCGGGTGTCCACCTTGATGAGTGTCTTGCTCTCGTCGTCCGGCTCGGTTATCGGTTGCGCATGATGACGACGATCCTTTCGATGAATTGGTGGTGGGCGCGCTGACAGCGGCCGGACCGTCACGCTTGTGATCAAACCCAAAGGCCGCCTCGGATCATCCGGCGGCCTTTTTTGCTATGTCGCCGGGGGTCCGGGCTCGAGACCCGGAGAGAGTTCATGGTGACCGAACAGACCGACGACGGCCGCGAGCGCTACCTAACGGCGGGCGGAGTGACGATCACGCGCAGCCGGCGCGCCGTCCCCTATGACGGCGCGATCGAGCCGTATTTCGATCGCCTGGACTCTCGCCGCGGCGCCGTCCTGTTTTCCAATTACGAGTATCCGGGCCGCTACACGCGCCAGGACGTGGCGTTCGTCGATCCGCCGCTGGTCATTTCCTCGACCGGACGGGCGATGCGGATCGCGGCGCTCAATCCGCGCGGCGAGGTGCTGCTCGGTTTCATCGCGGATGCGCTGGCCGGTCATGACGACATCGCCTCGCGCACTCGCGCACCGAAGGCGCTCGACCTCGCCATCAACGAGCCGGTCGCGGCGGTCACCGAGGAGGAACGCTCGCGCATGCCGAGCGTCTTTTCGGTGCTGCGCGCGATTGTCTCGTTGTTCCGGGCGGAGGAGGACCGCGATCTCGGCCTTTACGGCGCCTTTGGCTATGACCTCGCCTATCAGTTCGACCCTGTCGAGGAAGTGCTGGAGCGCGATTCGGACCGCCGCGATCTGCTACTCTATCTCCCGGACGAACTGCTCGAGGTCGATCACTACTCCGCCTCGGCCTTCCTGACCCGCTACGAATTCGCCAAGGATGGCGTCTCGACCGAAGGGCTTGCGGGCGGCGGCCTGGATGCGCCCTTTGCGCCCTCCGAGCGCATCCCGCCGCGCGGCGATCACAAGCCCGGCGAATATGCCGAACTGGTGCGCGCCGCCAAGGCGAAGTTTATGCGCGGTGACCTCTTCGAGGTGGTTCCCGGCCAAGTGTTCTACGAGCGCGCCGAGCACAAGCCGTCGGAAATCTCGCGGCGGCTGAAGGCGGTGAATCCCTCGCCCTATTCGTTTCTCATCAATCTCGGCGAGAATGAATTCCTGATCGGCGCCTCGCCGGAGATGTTCGTGCGCGTCAATGGTCGGCGGGTCGAAACCTGCCCGATTTCCGGCACCATCAAGCGCGGCGAGGACGCCATTTCCGATTCCGAGCAGATCCTCAAGCTGCTCAATTCGAAGAAGGACGAGTCGGAACTGACGATGTGTTCCGACGTCGATCGCAACGACAAGAGCCGGGTCTGCGATCCGGGCTCCGTGCGGGTCATCGGCCGGCGTCAGATCGAAATGTATTCGCGCCTCATCCATACTGTCGACCACATCGAGGGCCGGTTGCGCGATGGCATGGATGCTTTCGACGCGTTCCTGTCCCATGCTTGGGCTGTCACCGTGACCGGTGCGCCAAAGCTGTGGGCCATGCGCTTTATCGAGAACAACGAGAAGAGCCCGCGCGCCTGGTATGGAGGCGCCGTCGGCATGGTGCATTTCAACGGCGACATGAACACCGGCCTGACGCTGCGCACGATCCGGCTGAAGAACGGTATCGCCGAAGTGCGGGCCGGCGCGACGCTGCTGTATGATTCCAATCCCGAAGAAGAAGAGGCCGAGACCGAACTGAAAGCCTCGGCGCTGATCGGCGCCATCCGCGAGGCCGGCGCGTCCAACACTGCCGGCGGGAAACACGACGCGGCGCGGGTCGGGGAGGGGCTGCGAATCCTTCTGGTCGATCACGAGGATTCCTTCGTCCACACGCTCGCCAATTATTTCCGCCAGACTGGCGCGACCGTTACGACCGTCCGCACGCCGGTTCCGGCCGAGATTTTCGACCGCGTCGATCCCGATCTCGTGGTGTTGTCGCCGGGGCCCGGCAATCCGTCCGACTTCGACTGCAAGGGCACCATCGCCGCTGCCCGCGCGCGCGGCTGTGCGATCTTCGGCGTCTGCCTCGGGCTGCAGGCACTGGCCGAGGCCTATGGCGGCACGCTGCGCACCCTGCATGTGCCGGTCCACGGCAAGCCGTCGCGCATCCGCGTGACGACGCCCGGCATCATCTTCTCCGGCCTGCCCGGCGAGGTCACCGTCGGCCGCTATCACTCGATCTTCGCCGATCCCGTTCGCCTGCCGAAGGAGTTCGAGGTGACGGCAGAGACCGACGACGGCATCGTCATGGCCTTCGAGCACCGGACCGAGCCGGTCGCTGCGGTGCAGTTCCATCCCGAAAGCATCATGAGCCTCGGCGGCGAGGCGGGCATGCGCATGATCGAGAACATCGTCGCGCATCTGCCCCGCCGGGCCCGCGAGAAGGCGGCTTGATTTGGTGACGTCGGTGGTATCGGAAACGAGCGAGGCGGCCGCGCCTCTGGTCAAGCGCATCGCAATGGCGAGCGTCGCGATCGGGGTGATCGTCCTGGCGATCAAATACGCCGCCTATCATGTGACCGGCTCGGTGGCGCTGTTTTCCGACGCGCTGGAATCGATTGTCAACGTCGTTGCCGGGCTCATCGCGCTGTGGGCGGTGACACTGAGCTACAAGCCGGCTGACAGCGATCACCCTTTCGGACATACCAAGGCGGAGTATTTCTCCGCCGTCGTCGAAGGCGTCTTGATCGTCGTCGCGGCGCTTTTGATCCTGCGCGAGGCCTGGGCGGCATATCTGGTGCCGCGCTCGCTCGACGAGCCGCTTGCCGGCATCGCCATCAACGCCGTAGCGACCGTCATCAACGCCGGCTGGGCGGTTTTTCTCATCCGCCGCGGCCGCGACCGTCGCTCGCCGGCACTTGCGGCCGATGGCCAGCATATCATGGCGGATGTCGTCACCTCGGTTGGCGTCCTCGGCGGCCTGCTTTTGGCGACGGTGACCGGTTGGACGATCCTCGATCCGCTGATGGCGGCGTTCGTGGCGCTGAACATCCTGCGTGAGGGCTTCAAGGTCGTGACCAGCTCGCTCTCCGGACTGATGGATCAGGCGATCGACCCGGTCGAGGAAGCCAGCGTTCGCGACCTGATCTCGGCCCATGCCGAGGGGGCCATCGAGGTCCACGATCTGAAGACCCGGCTCGCGGGCCGGGCGATGTTCATCGAGTTCCACATGGTGGTGCCCGAGGCGATGACGGTCGGCGTCGCCCACGACATCTGCGACCGGATCGAGGACGCGTTGCAGGAAGCCTTCGTCGGCGCACGGGTCTCGATTCATGTCGAGCCGGAAGGCGAGGCGAAACAGACGGGCGTCCCGGTTCTATAGGACATCGCGCCTTCCAGCGGCCATCGCTTGCTTGCCCGTGTTGCCTTGGCAACGCCCGGCTGCAATCCGACCCTAGACCTGGTACGCGCCCTTGATCCGCCATACTTATCGTTTGCGACAGCATCCGTTGCAATATTCGACCGTCCGATTCGATCGGGTGGTTAGCTCACCCCGAACAGCGAGGACCGATTATTGATGGTGGAGGGTTTCGCCGAACGACCGATGAATTCCCCCTTGGTCAATCTGCGGGGCGTACAGGCGCTTCTGTCGAAAACCTCGCTGCGGGGTCAGCCGGTCATGCGTTGGCTGTTTGCCGCCGCATTGCTCGCACTGTCCTTCGCGGTTCGCTATCTTCTCGATGACCGGTTACCGGTCGGTTTTCCCTATCTGACCTTCTTTCCCGCGGTCATCATCACCTCCTTCTTCGCCGGCGTCGTTCCAGGCGTGGCCGTCGCATTCCTTGCGGGATTGTTCGCTTGGTACTTCTTCATTCCGCCTTTCGATTCCTTCGCCCTGACGGGCGGATCAACCTTGGCGCTATCGTTCTACGTCTTCATCGTCGCCGTCGACATTTTGCTGATTCACTGGATGCAACTCGCGCTCGACCGTCTTGAAATCGAAAAGGAATCGGCCGCGCGCCATGCCGGCGAACGCGATCTGTTGTTCCGCGAATTGCAACACCGGGTCTCGAACAATCTGGCCGTGGTGTCGTCATTGCTGAACGCCCAGTCACGCGGAACCACGAGCACGGAGGCGTCCGCGGTCCTGCAACAGGCGTCAGCCCGAATATCTCTGATCTCGAAGATTCAGCGCCAACTCCACGATCCTGGCCGGCAGAGCCTCGATTTGGGGCCGTATCTGACCCAACTTGGCCCGGACCTTCTGGAGGCGTCCGGCGTGGCGAACATCCGCTACGAGGTCGACGCGGAGGCGGTGGAAGTCTCGGCGGAGCTCGCCGTGCCGCTTGGCCTGATCGCCACCGAGCTGATTTCGAACTCGATCGAGCATGGCTGCGCTGACGGTCGGACGGGGCGGATCGTCGTCGAGCTCAGCCGCGAGCCTGGCGACGCGGAATCGCGTGAAACACCGCTTCGTCTGACGGTATCCGATGATGGCCCCGGTTGGCCCGAGGGCTTTTCCGTATCCTCCTCGCGCAATCTCGGCATGCGCATCGTCGCATCGCTCACCGAGCAGATTGGCGGCGTTTTCGAAATATCCAACGCAGGTGGCGCTGTCTCGACGCTGCGTTTTTCCACGCGCGATGAGTTGGCGAACTGAGCGTTCGGCGGGCTATCGCGAAATTCGGCTTGCAATCGACCGCGTTCGCAATAATCTGGCGCGCATGATCGTGACGCCATCCAGCATGTGGACATTTGCGGCCCCTCGGCGGCCGTCTGCGCTGGCGCGTCCGGGCCTTCTCCTCGGTCTACTTAGCCGCGGCTGTCGGACCCGTTGATCGAAGGGGCGTCCGGCGGTCGAGCCGGCGCGCCAGAGGCCTGAGAGCCTCGCCGCTCTGCCCCTTTCGCTTTACAATCCGGTTTCAATTTCGGATGACCCGGTCAGATGCGCGCGCGTTGCCAGCGCCGCCCCCGGCATCCGCCCGAGCGATCAAGGTGCAACAGCCATGTCCGTTACGTCCGCAGTCAGTCCGGCCGCTAAGGCCGAGCCATCCCGCACGATGCCCTCGGCTTCGGTAAAGTATCAGCCCTATGGTCAGATCGATCTGCCCGACCGCACCTGGCCGAGCAAAACCATTACGACGCCGCCTATCTGGTGCTCGGTCGACCTTCGCGACGGCAACCAGGCGCTGGTCGACCCGATGGGCCACGACCGCAAGGCCCGGTTCTTCGCGCTCCTGAAGGCAATGAACTTCAAGGAAATCGAAATCGGCTTTCCGTCGGCCTCGCAGACCGATTTCGACTTCGCGCGCTGGTGCATCGAAGAGGGTGATGCCCCCGACGACGTGTCGTTGCAGGTGCTGGTGCAATGCCGACCGGAGCTGATTTCGCGGACTTTCGAGTCGCTCGAAGGGGCGCGTCGGCCGATCGTCCATTTCTACAACTCGACCAGCGAATTGCAGCGCCGCGTCGTCTTCCAGAAGGACCGCGCCGGCATCAGGGAAATCGCCACCGACGCGGCCAAGATGGTCGCCGACATGGCGGCCAAGGCGGGCGGCGACTATCGGTTCGAATATTCGCCCGAAAGCTTCACCGGTACCGAACTCGATTTCGCGGTCGAGATTTGCAACGCCGTCGCCGAGATCATTCGGCCGACGCCTGACAACAGGCTGATCCTCAATCTGCCCGCGACCGTCGAGATGTCGACGCCCAACATCCATGCCGACCAGATCGAATGGATGTGCCGCAATCTCGACAATCGCGACAACCTCATCGTCTCGCTGCATCCCCACAACGATCGCGGCACCGCGGTCGCGGCGACCGAACTCGGCCTGATGGCCGGTGCCGACCGGGTCGAGGGCACGCTGTTCGGCAATGGCGAGCGCACCGGCAATGTCGACCTCGTCACGCTGGCGCTGAACATGTTCACCCAAGGCGTCGATCCCGGCCTCGACATCACCGACATCAACCACATCAAGGACGTCTACGAATACTGCAACCAGCTCGCGATCGGCGAACGGCATCCCTATGTCGGCGAACTCGTCTACACGGCGTTTTCCGGCTCGCATCAGGATGCGATCAACAAGGGCATGAAGGCGCGCCGCACCGCCAACAAGGAGCTTTGGGAAGTTCCCTATCTGCCGGTCGACCCGAAGGACGTCGGCCGTTCCTACGAGGCGATCATCCGAATCAACTCGCAGTCGGGCAAGGGCGGCATCGCCTATGTGCTGCAGGCGGATTACGGGCTGAACCTGCCACGCAACCTCCAGGTCGAGTTCCGCGAGGACATCCAGGCGATCACGGACGAGGAGGGCCGCGAACTCCCGGTGAAGCGCATCTACGACCGCTTCATCGAGCGCTATGTCGAGCAGCCCGTCGGTCGCATCAAATTCGTCGATCACTTCACCCGTCCGAACCCGGATGTGAAGGGCGAGCGTATCTTGGAGGCGACCATCGTCGACGGCGGCGTCGAGACGAAAATCGAGGGCCTCGGCACCGGGCCGATCGACAGCTTCGTCGACGCGCTGTGCCGCCATCTCGGCATCGAATTTTCGGTGTTCGACTATTCCGAGCATTCGCTCGGCGCGGGATCGGACGCGCGCGCCATCTGCTACATGGAAGTCGAGCATGAGGGCGGCCGGCTGTTCGGCGCCGGCATCAACAAGAACATCGTCACGGCCTCGCTCGAGGCCATCGTCGCGGCCGCCAACCGGCTGCTCGCCAAGTGAGGGCTGCGGGGGGCGAACTGCTCGTCGCCGCGCTCGCCGAGCAGGGCGCGAGCCGCGTCTTCTGCGTGCCGGGAGAAAGCTATCTCCCGGTGCTCTACGCTCTTTATGACAGCGCCATCGAGACCATCGTCTGCCGCCAGGAGGGTGGCGCGGCGATGATGGCCGAGGCCGATGGCAAGCTCACCGGCCGACCCGGCATCTGCTTCGTCACGCGCGGTCCGGGGGCGACCAACGCCGCCTCCGGCATCCATGTCGCCGCCCATGACCTGACGCCGATGATCCTCTTCGTCGGCCAGGTGCCGACGAAATTCCGCGGCCGCGGCGCTTTCCAGGAGGTCAATTACGATCGTCTGTTCGGCGATATGGCCAAGGCCGTGTTCGAGGCGAAAACGCCGGCGGAACTTCCGGGCCTCGTCGCCGAAGCCTACCGGATCGCCATGGATGGCGCGCCGGGCCCGGTCGTCGTCGCACTGCCGGAGGATATGTTGTCGGGCGCCGCCGAGGCCGACATTCCGGCGCGCGTCGAAGCCGAGCCAGTGCTGACGCAAGCCGACGACATGGAAGAATTGTGGACGCTTCTCGGCGCCGCTTCCCGTCCGGTGCTGATCCTCGGCGGCCCCCGATGGACGGATGGCGCGATCGCCGACATCGTCGCCTTCGCCGAACACTGGCATCTGCCCGTCGCCTGCTCCTTCCGCCGCCAGGGCCTGTTTCCCAATGACCACCCGAACTATGCCGGCGATCTCGGCATCGGCCCGAACCCCGCACTGAAGGCCCGCATCGCCGAGGCCGATCTCGTTATTGCCGTCGGCGCGCGGCTCGGTGAGATGCCGAGCCAGGGATACACACTTTTCCAGGTTCCGGTTCCCAAGCAGCGCCTCGTCCATATCCTGCCCGAGGCGGCAGGAATCGGCCGGCTCTATACGCCGGCGCTCGGCATTCATGCCGACCCGGCGTCCTTTGCGCGCAAGGCGATGCAATTGCAGGCACCGGCCACCGTCGCCTGGGCCGGACAGGCGGAGGCGGCCCACCGGGATTACCTCCGCTGGTCGACTCCCGCGCCCGAATCCAAGCCGAATTCCGACTTCGTCGATCCCTTCGCGGTGATGGCCGAACTCCGCGCGACGCTGCCGCGTGACGCGATCATGACCAACGGGGCCGGCAACTACGCCGGCTGGCTGCACCGCTACCATCGCTTCTCGGAGCGGACCACGCAGGTCGCTCCCACCTCCGGATCGATGGGCTATGGCCTGCCGGCGGCGGTCGCCGCGAAACTGCGCTATCCGGAGCGTGCGGTCGTCTGCTTCGCCGGTGACGGCTGCTTCCAGATGACTGGCCAAGAGTTTTCGACCGCGGTGCAGGCCGGAGCGAATATCGTCGTCATCGTCTTCGACAACGCGCAATACGGCACCATCCGGATGCACCAGGAAAAGTCCTATCCCGGCCGTCAGTCGGCGACGGCGTTAATCAATCCGGATTTCGCGGCCTTGGCGCGCAGTCTCGGCGGCTTGGGGCTGAGCGTATCGCGCACCGAGGATTTCGCCGACGCAATGGCGACCGCGCTAAAGGCCAACCAGCCGGCGCTCGTCCATCTGAGGACCGATCCGGATCGCATTTCGACGACGGCGCGGCTGCCGTTCGCCGCCGTATAAGCAGGGGGAAGTGATGGACGATCAACGGCTGTTCGCGATCGAACAGGGCGGTGCCGAAAGCGGCGAGGGCGCCGTGACGCCGATTATCTTCCTGCATGGTTTCGACGGCCGGGCCGAGATCTGGGCGCCGTTGCAGGATGCCCTGTCGTCATCCCAACGCCGGACTATCGCCTTCGATCTTCCCGGTCATGGCCGCTCGCGCGATTATCCCGGCTTCGGCCCGCCGAAGATTGCTGCGCGGGCCGTCCTCGCCGAACTCGACGCGCGCGGCATTACAGCGGCGCACATCATCGGCCATTCCATGGGCGGGGCGATCGCTTCACTCATCGGCCTGTTCGCCCCCGAGCGGGTGGCCTCGCTGACGCTGCTGGCACCCGGCGGCTTCGGCAAGGAGATCGGCGCCGAGCGAATTCGCGCCGTTATGGACGCCGAAGGGGTCGACGCGATCGGCACGGCCCTGGGCGGCATGGGCGCGCCCGGCTGGGTGCCGGATAGCGACACCGTGGCGGCGATCGCTGCGGCCCGTAACCCCGCTGGTCGGGCCGCGATCCGGCAAATCTTCGAGCATTTGTTCGCGACCGGCGAGCAGGGCGTCTTGCCGCTCGATGCCATCGCAGCGACCGGCCGGCCCGTGCATGTGATCTGGGGCTCTGAGGACCGGGTCACCCCCACAGCCCAGGCCAGTGGCGTTCCGCGCGAATTCACCGTCACGCTGCTTGATGGCTTTGGCCACATGCTGATGCTCGAGGCGCCCGAGGCATGCCTCGCGGCCATTCGCGCGAACAGGGAAGAAGTAGAAAAGCGTTGAGAAAGGCCGGTTGGTGTGTCCGCCGGTTTCTTCCAACCGAATTGCCCCGTATGTTAAGACCTCGTTAACGAATTGGATTCGAGGCAACGACATATGGGCGAAGGCAAGGATAACGTGGCGTCCCTGATGGGAACGAAGCGTCTGGCCGATGCCGTGCGGCAGGCCAAGATCGCCGCCGCGCAGCGCGCCGATGTCGTCGTCGATATCCGCGAGGCCGACCGGGCCCGGCTGGAGATCCTGGCGGAGGAACTGCAGTCGCTGATCGACGAGTTGCCCCCCGGCGACGAGCTGTTCGATTTCACCATCTCGGGTGGCATGCATCCGCGACTGTGGATCGACGGGACGGCCAATGTCATCATGGCGCGCGACCGCCGGACCTATCGCCTCGTCCGTGAAACCCGGCTCGGGCGCGTGACCCTGCTCGAATCGACCGATACCAGGGTCATGGCCCAGCACGTCACCGAATATGTTGCCGAGCGTATCGTCGAGCGCGACAAGGCTTTCGCTTTGAGCGACGGGCTGAACGAGCGAGTCGCCGGCGATGCCAGCCGTCAGATTCGCAACGGCGAGGACGCGCCCCTCCGTCAGCCGGAACAGCGCACCCGTAGCGCCGACTTCGTCATCGCGGCCACCTGGATGATGATCGGCATCGTCATTGGCGCGGCGCTGCTTCTGGCGATCGCGTCCTATCAGGGCGTGTCGATTGGCTGAATCTCGTCAGGACCGGCTTCGTCGCGACTGCTCGATGGGGCTATGCCGCCGGCTTGGCATCCTCGCGCGGCCTGGCGTCGATCGCGTGCCCCGCCTCCAGAAGTTCGCGCTCCCGGATCCAGCCGAGACCGTCCCCGTGCGTGCGTGCGCCGCGCTCGCGCTGGATGAGGGACCACGCGCCCGGCTCGCCGCTGATCTCGAACAGGTTGTAGCGGGCGGCGGGCTTGTTGCCGCCGGGCGCCTGGCTGGCAGAGGGAACGCCGACCACCGGCACCTTGAACTCCGGCCCGCGCAGCCAGTGCAACGTGTCGAGATGGGTATGGCCGTGCAGCACCAGCTCGGCTCCGACATCGCGGATCACCTTGGAGAAGAACTGCTTTCCGATCAGGCGCTTGTGCCAGGACGTCGACCCGGAAATGGGTGGGTGATGGATCATCACCACCCGGAAGTGACCGGTCGCCCGACAGCTTTCGAGCAGGCGGGCGAGGGCCAGCGCCTGGCCACGCCGGAACGTACCGGTGGCGAAAAACGGCGCGGTCGCCTCGGCGGTGGAAACCCCGAAGATCGCTACCTTGCCCCTGACCCTCAGATAGGGAAATGAGTTGCCGATGGCGTTCAGCGGATTATCGCCGATCATATATTCGTACCACTCGCGATACGAACGTTTCAGCGCGCCCGGAACGTAGGCGTCGTGGTTGCCGGGAACCACCGAGACGTCATACGGCGCGCCGAGTTCTTCCAGCCAGAGGCGGGCCGCCAAGGTTTCCTTCCTGGTCGCCAGATTGACCAGGTCACCCGTCACCGCAACATGATCGGGGGCCTCGTTCTTCATGTCCTGGATCAGGTTCACCAGCGTATCGCCGAACATGGCGCGGCGGCGGTTGCGGTGCCAGTTGACGTAGCCGGTGACTCGCTTGGAGGCGAGTTCGCGAATGGACAGTTCCGGGAGCGGACCCAGATGCACGTCGGAGAGATGGGCAAGTCGAAACATCTGCTCCATCTTAGGCGACGCGGCGGCGTTTGGTAGGGCCGTGTTCTTTCGAGGCACCATGTTCTTAGAGAAATTTCTTCTCAGGGCGCTGCACGGCGTCCATCTTGTGTCGCGTCCCATGACGCTCGGCGTACGCGGCGCGGTGTTCGACGAGGCGGGCCGGATCTTTCTGGTCCGCCACACCTATGTCTCGGGCTGGCACATGCCGGGCGGCGGCGTCGATCCGGGCGAGACCGCGATCGATGCGCTCAAGCGCGAATTCCGCGAGGAAGGCAATCTCGTACTCGTTGATCCGCCCCAACTCGTCGCGGTCTATTTCAACCGCAACGCGTCCAACCGCGATCATGTCCTGTTCTACAACTGTGGAGCCTGTCGCCAGACGGCGCCGAAGACGCCGGACGCCGAAATCGCGGAAACCGGTTTTTTCAGCCTCGACGGATTGCCGGAGGGCGCGACCGACGCGACGCGCCGACGGCTCGCCGACCTGCGCGGCGATGGCCCGATCGATCTTCACTGGTGAGGCCGCAGCCGCTCGCGTCCATGCGGAACCGTCAGATCCTGGTCCGGCCCGAGCGGGACGATTCCGGTCGGATTGATGGTCTTGTGGCTGGCATAATAATGGCCCTTGGTGTGGCCGAAATCGACGGTCTCGGCGATCCCCGGCATCTGGTAGAGTTCCAGCATGTAGCCGAAGACGTTCGGATAGTCGGCGATCCGCCGCTTGTTGCACTTGAAATGCCCGTGATAGACGGCATCGAAGCGGATCAGCGTGGTGAACAGCCGCCAGTCGGCCTCGGTCGGCGCGGCGCTGTCGGCGAGATAGCGCTGCGTCGATAGCCGCGCCTCGAGCTGGTCCAGCGTCTCGAACAGCGCGTTGAACGGCGCTTCGTAGGCCTCCTGCGTCGTTGCGAAGCCGCATTTGTAGACGCCGTTGTTGATGGCGTCGTAGACGGTGGCGTTGATCGCGTCGATCTCGCCGAGCAACGCTTCGGGCGTGAGGTCGACGCTCGCATCGCCCCATGCGTCGAAAGCACGGTTGAGGATGCGAATAATCTCGGCGGACTCGTTATTGACGATCGTGCCGGTCTGCTTGTCCCAAAGGGCCGGGACGGTGACGCGGCCCGAATAGTGCGGATCGGCTTCGAGATAGACCTCGTAGAGTCTCTGCTTGCCGAGCACCGTATCCGGGATGGCGCCGCGCCGTTCGGAGAACACCCAGCCCTCTTCGCCCATGTGATAGTCGACGACCGACAGCGAGATGACGTCTTCCAGCTTCTTCAGCTTTCGGGCGATCAGCGTACGGTGTGCCCACGGGCAGGCGAGCGAGACGTAGAGATGATAGCGGCCCGCCTCGGCCTTGAACGCTGTCTGGCCGTTCGGTCCCGGCGATCCGTCGGCAGTGATCCAGTTCCGATAGCTTGTGGCCGTTCGTTTGAAACGGCCACCGGTCGACTTCGTATCGTACCACTTGTCCTGCCACTGTCCGTCGACCAGAAGTCCCATCGCCGTCACCCTTTCGCTTTTGCCGTGGCTCCAAAGTAGTGCCGGGAGCAAGGATCGCCGAGTGCAACGCAGCGTCAATGGAGACGGGACGCGTCGCTGGACCTCGTTCGCGGGCAATGCTAATGCGACCATCGTTCCCGAGAGCATCGGACCAAAATTGGGAATCCGGTTTTTGGATCGTTCCGATGCTCAATCAAAGCGGCAGAGCGCCCTTTGTGCGTCTGAATGGGCGCACGGCGCTCTAGGAGTGAACCCGATGATCCTTCGCCGACGACGAGTAAAGGTCCGCGCCCCAGCGCATTGACCGCCGTCGTCCGCCGGATTTCCCGATCGCATGGGGAGCCTTGCGCGCGGCGCCACCGTCCGCCCGAACTGGTTCTCTTTTGATGTTTCACCTCTCCGACGTCCGGTATCTGCCAGAGCACCCAGACCACGACCTGACCATCGACGTAATCGCCGACGAGGCGTTCGGACCGGGACGCTTCGCGCGGGCCGCCGAACGCGTGCGCGAGATGGCGCCGCATGATCGCTCGCTCTCCTTTGTCGCCCTGTTTGAAGACGAGATCATCGGATCGGTCCGGCTGACGCCGATCGCGATTGGGGCGACTCCGTCGCTGATGCTGGGACCGCTCGCCGTCAGACCCACCTTCAAGAACAAGGGCGCGGGCAGGGCGCTGATGCGCCTCGCCGCCGACGCCGCGCAGGACAAGGGCGAGGGCTCGATCATCCTGGTCGGCGATCCGCCCTATTACGCGCCGCTCGGCTACCGGCCGATGCCGCGCGGATCGGTGCTGATGCCGGGGCCGGTCGACCCGGCGCGGCTGCTCGGGTTGGAACTGGTGGAAGGAGCGCTTGAAGGTGTGGGCGGCAAGGTGGGGCCGCGACCTCGTTAGCAGATTGCTCGGGTCGACTTGAGTCAGCATTGTCCGCGAGACAGCTTTGGTTTCCTTCGCGTTCCCGGTAGTCATTAGCTCATGGCGTTCGGCATCTTCATTCACCGCTCAGATTCGATCTACGACGATAGCCCGGCAGAGCGCTATCAGTTTCCTAGCCAGTATCTCAGTCGCGTGCGAGCGTGCGTCGGCGATTGGATCATCTTTTATGAGCCGCGCAAAGTGCTCGACACTCGCGGCTATTTCGCAATCGCAAAGGTGAAAGCTGTCATTCCGGATCCGAAAGCGAATGGAATGTACATCGCGCTGATTGAGCCTGGTAGCTATCTGGACTTTCCGAACCCTGTTCCATTTAGCGACTCCGATGGCGTGATTGAGCGCGGCGTTCTAAACGAGGAAGGTAGGATATCTGGACGGGCTCAATCAGCTGTTCGTCCCATCTCGCCTCAGGATTTCGACCGCATTTTGGAGCACGGATTCGAGGTTCGTACGGATATCCTGCCGCGGATTGACGCGCGCAATCAGGCGGGCTTCGACGACGAACCGGCGCCATTCCTCTACGAGTATGGGCAGGAGCGCGATCGCATCCGCTATATCGGATCATGAATTGTGCGCGACCGGGTGTTTCGACGGCTCGTTCTGCGCGCGTACGACTCTCGCTGCGCCATCACGGGACTGAAGCTGATCAATGGCGGCGGGCGGGCGGAAGTCGAAGCAGCTCATATCCGGCCGGTGGAATCGAACGGGCCAGATATCGTCAATAATGGGGTGGCGCTATCTGGCACAGCCCACTGGATGTTCGACCGCGGGTTGCTCGGCATCGCAGATGATCTGAAAATACTCGTCTCCAGGCAGGTGAACGATCCTTCGAGTGTTTGCGCCATGATCAATGAGAGCGGCTATCTTTTGCCGCCCCACCGTCTCGCAGATCGACCACATCCTCGCTTCCTAAGCTGGCATCGAGAGAACTGCTTCAAACACTGACGCGAACAAAGTGGCTATCTTCGCCTATCGCCCCTCGCGATACCAGGTCGCCGAGAGCGCCAGCAGCAGCACCGCCAGGCCGAGGAAACCGGCGAAGAGCGGCGTCCGGTCGACGCCCCTGAGCACCGTCTCCTCGGTCTTCCGCAGGCCGATCCAGTCGCGGCCATCGGCATCCGCCCGGCCGCTGACCGGCACGATGCGCGGAATGGCGATGTCGCCCGACGCCCCGGCCAGCCGGCGGACGCTGCCGCGCGTCGCATCGGTGATCGGCTCGAGCTTTTCCGTCGTCGAGATCGCCTCGCGATATTCGCGGGGATTGACCGGCCCGACATTGGCCAGAGCGCGAAGGTCGCCGTTTGCGGCCTGGAACAGCCCGAGTTCGTCGGTCTCCAGCACACCCTCGTAACGGCCGGCGCCGACTTCCTCCATCGGCACGCTGACCGCTTGGCCGGATGGCGTCAGCACGGTGGCCGGGCCGGGCGCCTCGCCGATGGTCTGGCGGGTGACGAGAAGGTCGGAGCCGCGCGCCTCGGCGTCCAGCGCTTCCTCCTCCAGCTCCGGCTCCTTCATCAGCCAATGGGCGAGGCGGCGGAACAGCGCCACATGCGGGCCGCCGCCCTCGAAGCCGCGCGACCACAGCCATTCGTGATCGGACAGAAGCAGCGCGATGCGGCCTTCCTCGACCCGGTTCAGGATGAGAAGCGGCTTGCCGCCCGGCCCGTTCATCACCGTTTCGCCCTTGGGCTCGCCGACATCGATCGAGCGGAACCACGGGCTCCAGTCCGGCGGTTCGCTGTTCGAGCCGGGCAGGTTCCGCGTGACCGGATGCTTGCGACCGAGCTCGGAGATTTGCGGATAGAACGCCGTCCGGTCGATGCCGCCGGTGGGCATCGCCGGCAGCACCGCCTGCAACGGCGTCGTCGCAACGCTTTCGTTACCAGCATATTCCGGCCCGGAGGCGATCAGCATCGCCCCGCCGTTTTCGACATATTGGGCGATGTAGTCGAAATACAGCGCCGGTAGCACGCCGCGCTCCTGATACCGATCGAAGATGATCAGGTCGAAGTCGTCGATCTTTTCCACGAACAGCTCGCGGGTCGGGAAGGCGATCAGCGACAACTGGTCGATGGGCGTGCCGTCCTGCTTTTCCGGCGGGCGCAGGATGGTGAAATGGACGAGGTCGACGGCGGCATCCGACTTCAACAGGTTGCGCCAGGTGCGCTCGCCCGCGTGCGGTTCGCCGGAAACCAGCAGCACCCGCAAATTCTCGCGGATGCCGTCGACGACCGCGATCGCCCGGTTGTTGACCGGGGTGATCTCGTCGGGATCGCGCGCGGCGGAGAGTTCCAGGATGTTCTTGCCGGAGCGCGGCAGCTGGAAGGCGAATTCGGCCTCGCTACCGGGGCGGGCCTGCTCCCGTGCGATCAGGTCGCCATTGAGGAAGATCTGCACCTCGACCGGCGCGTCCGAGGCTTTCGGGCCTTCCTCGATGACCCGGTAGCGCAACCGCTGGTCCTCGTCGACGAGACCGAAGCGCGGGCTGGTCGTCACCTCGATGCGGCGGTCGAACTCGTCCGGCCGGCCGGTGACGAGACCGTGGACTGGTGCATCGAAGCCTAGCGCCTGCGCCTCAGTGGGAATGTCGTGGATCTGGCCGTCCGTGACCATGATCGCGCCGGCCACCCGCGCCGGCGCAACGTCCTTGAGCGCGCCCGCGAGCGCGCCGAACAGGGCGGTGGTCGCGTCGCTGGACGGCGCGTTGCCCGATCGTGCTTCGACGGTGCGGACTTCGAACTCCGGATACCGGGCGAGGCTCTCCTTCAGCGCCGCCTCGGCGGCGTCGGTCTGGGCGGTGCGCTCGCCGATGGTCTGGCTCTGGCTGCGGTCGAGGACGAGCGCGACGACGCTCTTCAAGGGGTCGCGCTGTTCGCGCAGGACGACAGGGTTGAGCAGCGCCAGCAGCAGTGCGGCGATGGCCAGGATGCGGATCACCGCGCCGCGCATTCGGGCAAAGATCAGCGCCAGCGCCAAAAGCACCGCTGGCACCGCCAGGATGGCGATCACCGTCCAGGAGAAGAACGGCGCGAAGTCGATCGACCAGGTCATTGGCCGAGCCTTTCCAGCAGCGCCGGCACATGCACCTGATCGGCCTTGTAGTTGCCGGTGAGCACATACATCACGATGTTGACCCCCGCCCGGTAGGCGTATTCGCGTTGCGAGGGGTCGGATGAATCCGTCGGAAACAGGAACAGGCCCTGTGCGTCGACCGCCCAGGCGCTGGCGAGATCGTTGGCGGTGATCATGATCGAGGAGACGCCGTCACCGCCGCGCGCCGGCCGCGAGGCCCCGTCCGCGTCGCGCACCAGCGATTCCACCCACAGCTCGGACCCGGTGTGCCGACCTGGGAAATCGCTCATGATGTAGAACGCTTTGGTCAGCACATGATCCGAGGGAACCGGTTCCAGCGGCGGGATGTCGAGATCGGCGAGGATGTCACGCAGCCGCCGCTGTGCGGCCGAGACGCTGCCGCTGGACAGGCCCGCCAGCGTGTCGTCGGCGACGTCGAACAGCACGGTCCCGCCCTGTTTCATATAGGCGTCGATCCGGCTCACCGCCGCCTGATCCGGCATCGGCGCGGCGGGATCGATCGGCCAATAGATGATCGGATAGAAGGCGAGTTCGTCGGCGGCGATGTCGATGCCGATCGGATCGCCCGGCTCCAGTGCGGTCTTGGCCGCGATGTATTGGCTCAGTCCGGACAGGCCGGCGCGGGAAATGTCGTCGGTCGCCGCATCGCCGGTTTCGACATAGGCGAGATGGGTGGTTTCGGTGGCTTCGATCGCCTTTTCGACATCAAAGGGCAGGTCGGCGGCATTCGCCTGCGTTCCGGCGTCTGGCGTTTGCGCCAAGCCGTGGCTGGCAGAGGCGGCGAGCGCCACAGCCGCGAGCACGGCGATCACCGGCAGTGCGGCGCGACGGTTGGAGAGAGCTCTTCCGATCCGCGAGAAAGCCCCGTTCAGCCACAACAGCGCTAGCGCGTCGAGCGCGAACAATACCAGAGCGGCCGCGAACAGCCACGGCGTCAGATCGACGGCGTCCTCGCCGCCATAGCCGCGCGACTGCAAAGGCGCGCCAAGATCGAGTGGGGGCAAGGGCTTCAGTCCGGTGCCCGCCGGCAAGAGATTGTGGGCGATGTAGCCGTCCTCGGTGCCGTAAAGGCCCGGCGGGTTTTGCAGCGTCACCGGCTGCGAGCCCTCCGCCACGGGCTGAAGCGGCTGCTCGTCGGCGCCCGGACTCACGAGGCGCCCTTGGCCGTCGAGAACGCGATAGGGCGGCAGACTGTCGGCCGCCGTGCGTCCGTCGGTCGTGTTCGCGCTCGCCCGCGACAGGGTGACGATCCGGCGCAGCATGTCGACGAAGGCGCCCGAGATCGGCAGGTTCGACCAGGTTGCCTCGGCGGTGACGTGAAAGAGCACGATCGTTCCGGCGCCGAGGGACTCGGCGGTCACGAGCGGCGTGCCGTCGACGAGGCTCGCCCAGGTCTTGCCGGCGAGGTCGACCGAGGGTTCGGCCAGGATCTGCCGCGTGACGGTGACGTCCTCGGGCACCGTGATTCCCGCGAACGGGCTTTCTGGCGCCAGCGGCGCGATCTTCTGCGGCTCCGACCAGGACATGGCCCCGCCGAGCTGGCGTTCGCCGGTGCGCAGTCGCACCGGCACCAGCGGGTCGTCGCCGGTCGTCGCCGCCAGCCGCGGCCCGGCGAAGCGCACCAGATAGCCGCCGTCCTCGACGAATTTCTGCAGGGCGGTTTCGGCCGTCTCCGGCAGGACGCCGATGTCGGCCAGAACCACCACCGAGGGCCGACGCTCCAGAAGCGATGGAATGGCCTCGGCAAGGTCCGCGCTATCGGGACGCGCGAGGTCGGCGAAGGGCTCCAGCGCGCGAGTGATGTAGTAGAGCGGCGACAAGAGCGGCTGCGCGACGTCGGCGGATTCGCCCGACACCAGCGCCACCCGGCGTCGCCGGAAACTGTCGTCGACCAGCCGCACGCCGCCGGCGTCGCTCGCCCCGTCCACTTCCAGCCGCGCGATGTCGTTGCGCAGTTCCACCGGGATCGCGAAGCGCGCTTCGGCGGCGCTGTCGCCGGTGGCGAATTCCAGTGGCGCTCGGCCGATCTCGCGGCCCTGCGCGTCGACGGCACGCAAGGCGAACGTCCTGGCGTCCGTGCCACCGGCCGGCCGCACGGCTGTGACGACCAGCGCTTCGGTCGAATTGTCGGCGCCGGTCAACCCGACGAGTCCCTCGATGGCGGGCGCATAGACGATCGCCTGGCTGGGGGCGAGCGCCGCCAGGGTCCGCGCCGCCGACGCCGTCTCCGCGCTGTCCAGTCCGTCGGCGAGGAAGACCAGCGAGCCCGCACTGTTGCCGGCGAGCGCCGTCGCCATCCGTTCGGCCGCCGCCGCGCGGTCGGTGGGGATCGGGTGCGGTGCTGCAGCGGCCAGCCGTTCGAGGGCCGTTGCCGCCTCGACCGGCGTCGCGTCGTCGCTCGGGCCTTCGGCCGTCAAGGCGAGGGAAATCGGCCGGCCGGCGTCGCCCGCCTCGCGGATCAGACCTTCGGCCGCCGCGCGCCGCGCGTCCCAGTTGCCGCCGCTCGCCCAGCCATTGTCCACCAGCAGCGTCAACGGC
>DRFF01000025.1 GCA_011050685.1 Aurantimonas coralicida | reverse complement strand
GGGACGTCCCGCCAGGACGAGCCGGTTCGAAATCGCCAAAGGATGCCGTTGATCACCCGGCGATCGTCAACCCGTTCCACCCCGCGGCTGTTCCGCGGAAGAAGCGGCTCGATGATCGCCCATTCCTCGTCGCTCAATTCGTGACTGCGGATTTCGCTGATTCAGGACAGCCGTTTCGCAAAGTCGCGGACACTCGTTTCGGAAAGTCCCGGACAGCTTTGGGCGTGAAGATCGAAGAGCCTTGTTTCGTTCAAGGGTGATTGATTTCGCGGATTTCGAATGGGGTCAAGCGGCGACGGTTTTGGTTTTGCGCATGCTTTCCCCTTCCAGGTTGACGCGATGGGCGTTGTGGACGAGGCGATCGAGGATCGCATCGGCAATCGTCGGGCTTCCGATGAGATCGTGCCAGCGCGATATAGCGCTTGAGGCAACGTCTGATCTCTCGCGGCGACTTCCCCTCCGCCATCCGACGCTGGACGTAGAGCTTGGTTTCGGGATGGGAGCGCATGCGGACAACGGCCACGCGATGCAGCGCGGCGTTGGCCCGCCGGTTGCCGCCGCGGTTGAAGCGGTGGCGTGTGGTCTTGCCGCTGGATGCCGGGATGGGACAGACGCCGCAGAGCTTGGCGAAGGCGGCCTCCGATCGGATCCGCTCGGGATTGTCGCCGAGAACAATCAGCATCTCCGCGACCGTGCCAGTGGCGATGCCCGGCGCCGCCATCAGGGCGGGCGCTTGGCGACGAACCAACCTCTCGAGCGCATCGTCGAGTTCGCGGATTTCGGCGTCGAGGGCGAGCCAACGCCGAGCCAGCATTCGCAGCACCGTCTTGGCCGAAGCCGTCGTCGAGGTAATTGGACCGGGACGCAAGGCCACCAGCGCCCGGATCAGCGTCATCGGGCCGGTCATAGCGATGAACTCCTCGCGCAGTGGCAGCGTAACCAGCGCCTGGGTGCGGGCCTTCAGCGCGGTGTCGCGGGCGATCTTCAGATGCCGGATCATCTCGACGTCTCCATTCCCGGACTTGAGAGACGTGTTGGCCTCGCCCGCCAGAACGGCGCGGGCGGCGGCCTCGGCATCGATCGTGTCGCTCTTGCCGCGCTGGCGCCGGAGCCGGCGGTTCGGACGATCGACCTCGATGACGTGGCACCCCTGCGAGGCGAGCGCCCGGCTCAGTCCTGCAGCATAGGAACCGGTGCCCTCAATGCCGAAGGCCTGAACAGAACCGCAGGCGTCAGCCCAGCGAATGAGCTGACGGTAACCTGCCGCTGTCGCTGGAACCGAAAGGGTGCCTAGGCGCGCTCCGAGCCCGGTGATCGCGACGGCGACATGAATGTCCTTGTGCGTGTCAACGCCGATGATGATCGCGTCGGATGTGGTAGCTTAATACATGTCGGTCCTCCAGACGGTGGGGAACCCGACGCTGCGCTTGACGGGACAGGACTGTGACGGGATGGCGGTTCCTTAGGCTCCTATGAAGTCACGCATCGAAGTGGTGCCGGGCGCAGCCTGGAGGACCGGCAGATCAACGCCATGACACGAGGGCATTCGTAAGCCGGGGCCAGGCCCTTCAAGCTGCCCGGATAATCTCACAGTCGTGACAGTTTCCCCGTCGGCTCATCGAATGCTCAAGATTGTGGTGCTTGAGGAAGGCTGCCCAATCCATGCTGGTGAACTGGGAGCCTTGATCGGAGTGCACCAGAACCATGTTCTTCGGCTTCCAGCGCCACACGGCCATGATCAACGCCTGCAATACGACATCGGTGGTCTGGCGGCTCTGCATCGACCAGCCGATGACACGGCGGGAGAACAAGTCGATGACGACAGCGAGATAGGCAAAGCCTTCCTGGGTCCTGACATAGGTGATGTCTGTCACCCACGCCTTGTCTGGCGCAGCTTGGCGCTGCCGGTGCTTCCCTGGAGCTGTGCTTCCAGATGGGCTTGGCTTGTCCGGCGATGGTGTGAGCTTTTCCCGAACCGGACGGACGGTCCACACCTCGAATATCACCCCATTCCCCCACGATGAGGATGGGCACCGGACCTGGCCGCAGCACAGGCGACGCCGGTTCGATACGCCAATCCTCTCCGGCATCCGGTAGACCCCGTCAAAGCAAGACGTCGCTCGCTTTTCCAATGTGGCCAGGATCCAGGCCGGAAGCAACCGAACTGTCGGTCGTCACCCTGCCATTCGTCCGGGAGCCCCGGGGGTGTCCTCTTGGATCAACCCGCGCTCCCGGGCAAATCGTGTCAGCGCCTGCCGACCCAGGACCCGGCGATCGAGCAGCAGATCGGCGAGATCAACGAGGTCGTTCTTTCGCTCGACCATGCGCAGGAGCGCCATGCCATAGATTCGGCGTAGCTGGCTTTCGATGCCCGCACGATCGACAGAATCACCGGCCGAGTCGCCGCCTACCGAAAGATGATCGCCAAGGCCGAGGCGCCCAGACATCTCATAGGCAAGCCGAGAGGCCTCGGCCAGATCGGATAGCGCCCCGCCCGAGACGCTGCCGAGGATGATCTCTTCGGCGGCCCGGCCACCCAGGAGCACGGCGATCCGCGCGTCGAGATCGACGGCCCGGGATTCCTCAATGACTCCCTCGGTGATCGTCGCCCCGCCCAAAGTGCCGATTCCGATAATCGACACCGAGCGGGGGATCCGCCCCCGCAGCATCTGCATCACGGTATGTCCCGCCTCATGCACCGCGATCCGCCGCTGGATCTCCGGCGGCCGGTCATCCGGCGGCAGTGCAACGGCAAAAAGATCCTCGCTGATGACCGCGCGACCTGCCTGCCGTGCGAGGCGGCGGGCGTCACGGGCTATCCGCGCCGCGTCGGCCCCCGAGGTGAAGCCGGCCAGCGACACGGCCACCGGCTCGATCGCCGCGGCATCGATCCCCGGGAGGTGATGGCAAAGGATCGCCTCAAGCTCCTTTTCGTCGGGAAGCCCGATCCAGAATCGACGGTCGAGCCGACCAGATCGAACAATCGCAGGATCGAGGTTGCGATCGTGGTTGCACGCGGCGATCACGACGACGCCCTCGCGGCGGCTAGTGCCGTCCATGCACTCCAGGAGACAGGTGGTGATCGCCGCCCACCAATCGGCATGACGCTCGCCGCCGCCGCGCGCAGGCAGCGTATCGAGTTCGTCGATGAAGATCAGGGCGGGCGCCGCGGCGTTGGCTTCGGAAAAAACCTTCCGGATTGCCTGGACCACGCTCCCCAAGTGGCCATCCTTACTGGCCTGCCATTGCGCATAGGACGTCGGAAAGAATGTTACCCCGGCGCTCTTCGCCAGCGCGCTGGCGAAGAGCGTCTTGCCGGTGCCAGGCGGCCCCACGAGCAAGGCGCCGGCGTCGACATCCGCCCAGGCGAGAGCTCCCGCGCGATAGGCCCCCAGATCGCGCGCCAGATCGAGGCCCCAGGTTTTGGAGTCGCCGTAGCCCTGAAGATCCTCGAGGCTCGGCGGCGGTCGGGTGGCTCCGGATGTATCACCGCGAAGCGCGGCGATCTTTTCCAGCGCCGTGAATGCCGCCGCCGGCGTGGCGGCCTTTCTGATCACCACATCGATCTCGAGCGGGTTGAGGGCCGAAAGATCGACCTCCGGGGGCGGGCATGGGCATCCGGACGGCGCGGGTCGCTGGACGGAGCCAGTGCGGTGTATCCGCCGGATCGTCCGGGCGATCTCGGCCGTCGTCAGTGGAGCGGTCAGATCGATCTCGAGATCGACGAGCGAGGCCGCCGGCGCTGGCAGATCGCCACCCACCGGCACAGCGATAATGAGGTGATCCGCCTGTAGAGCTTCAGCGATTGTCTCGAAGCCCGTCTTTCTGCGTGCGCCTGGATCGATGGACTCACTGGATATCCTGAAGGGTACCTCCCTCAAGATCGCCGCCGCATAAAGAAGAGCTTTCGCGGCGGCTTCGGCCGCCGCGTTCCAGTCGACCGAGCGGGTGCGCAGGACGATGAGCAGCTGCCCGCCATCATTGACCTTCTCGCGCAGCCCCCACAGCGGCCGTACCAGACGGGCTGCCAGCGCATCGCTGCTCGGCGATAGACCTGCGAGCGCCCTCTGTGCCGCCACGACCGGACGACCGCGACCGCCGCTCGCCGATTGCGGAGTGGAAACCGCCGAGGTGTCGCCAGGACGTGCGCCTTTCTCCGGCTTGTCGCCAAGCAGTTCCGTCGCCATTTCTTCGAGCTCCATGTCGAGATCGTCAGGCAGTGGCTCGGAGGTCTTCGATTTGCCGAGGCGCTTGATCATCGCGCGTCCTCCTTGTCCATGCGGCGGTCGGGAGACGTTTCGCCCTGTGCGGGATCGACTGGTTTCCCGGATGCCATGTCCGGCATGGGTTCACGCAGATGAGGGACCCGAGACCTTGGCGTGCCTTCGGGATGGGGATCAGCCCCCATTGCCTCGATTGCCCGATCCGGCGTCACGGCGAATTCCGCGACAAGGCATCCGTCGTTGTCTTTGCCCTCCACCGGAGATCGATCGAAGGGCGGTAGCGGTTCGTCATCTCGCGTCGACACGGAGCCAGCGTCGGCCCGTCCCTTGGACGAACTGCCTGCTTCCAATCTCGATGGCAACGCCGGACCGGTTGCCGCCGAAGTCGCGACACCGACGCGTCGCCGGGCGATCCAGGCCGCCACCAGTCGCGCGGCGGGATGACCTTCGGCAGCGAGACGGTCGAGAGCAGCCAGGTTACCGGCATGATCCCCCGGACCTTCGGCATCAGCATGGCTGTCCCGGCAGGCGGCGCGGATCGCCGCGCCCACGATCAGCCAGGCGGGCACCCGGATGACCGTCGGAGACTTGTGCGAGATGCGACCGGGAACGGCCAGCTCCTGTTTATCCCGGCGGGCATCGGAAGGCGTTTTGGTCGGCTTCATCAGAGCGCCCTCCCGACCCGTGCGGCGCCGGGTCCCGATGCTATACCGGCAAGTCCCCGACGGGCGGACAGGGCTTCCGCCGGACTCGATGGGCGTCGACGCGGCGGGGGTCCCCCAGGCTGGGATGTCGGAAGATCGCCCGGCTGCGCGCCATTGATCGCGCCGTCGTCGGGCAAGGGTACATCCGCCGGGATCGGCGCCGGCGCCGGAAGCATGATGGCGGCGAGATCGCCGAGCCGAGCCAGGAGCGCGGTCTGCGCCTCATCCTTGTATGTGCTGTCGAAGGCATCGAGGTGACGCTGTACCGGCACGCCGAAGAACGCGTCCAGCCTGTGCCGCGGGACGACGCCTTCGCCCTCCTCGGTGCCGTGGAGATCAATGACGATCGTGGAGCATTCGGCAACACGGTGAGGCCGCAAATGACCCACCGCGGACAACCGCGCGTGCTCGAGGCGCTGCCGAGCGCGCTTTGTCGTGGAGCCGGCCTGACGGCGCACCTCGACGAGCCAGGCCTGGTGGCTTTGCTCATCGATGACGACGGCATCGACCCGATAAGAGCCCGTGACACGCTGGTCATGCGGCACGTCGACCGCCCGCAGGCGGGCCCCGGCATTGGTTTCCATCAGCGCCGCGGCGGTCGCCGTCAGCGGGATCGTTTCTTCGGCCAGGACCTGAAAGACACCTGATCCCGCCAGAATGCGTGCGAGCGCCGTCGCGGCCGCGGTTCCGTGGCGGACCACGAGGGAATGCGACAGGCCGGCGACCGCGGAAAAAGCCCCAAGCACCGGATCATCGAGACGCGCGGTGGTAGCCGCGTCGCGGACCACGGAAACCGCCAGGGCCTCAAGCGAGGCTGCGAGCTGATCGTCACCCCCTTGGTGGGATGGACAGCCGTGCGGATCGGATAGTTTGGAAGACATGCGGGATCTCCTGCGGCTCGCGCTACGCGCGGCGCCGGCATCGACGAAAGCCGAGATGGGGTAACAAGGCGACGAGATGGGATTCCCGAAGAGACGCCCCGACCGGTCACCGGCGTTCGAGCGACCGGTGCTGGGTTAAGGGCGCCGTTCCGGGAATACCCTGTCAGGTCCGGCGAAAGCGCAGCTCAGGGCCGAAGGGCCGCGACCAGCAGCCGGTCAGCACACCGCTCTCGGTGAGCAGTTTGATCGTGGAAATCACCGGAGCATCGGACGCCACGAGGCGAGCCGCCGCGTCGAGCGATATCTCGTCGCCCGCCATCGGCACGGCGGCGAGGATCGTCGCGGCCGTTTCCGCCAGATCGCCCACGGTCGCGGCGCTATTCCCACGTGGGGAACACGGCGGACGAACGGAGGCCGGGCTGGCGCTGGCGGTACTAGCGGGCGGCGGCGCATCAACGCGGCCGCAGGCCACGTCCGCGATGTCCGGCCCAAGGGCTGCCGCCGAATTCGGATGGGGGGGATTGTTCGCGCGCGTCGGCGCGTCGTAAAAGGCCGTAGCCATTCGACTCTCCAATCCAGAGTTGATGGTCAGGCCGTCCTCGGGGGTGCAACCCCGTCGGCGGCCGCCGCCCTTTGTTGTGAAGGGCATGGCCACCGATTCGAACAACCGACCGGTGAAGCGGGAATAGCCCGCACTCCTCAACCTAGGCCGCGGCGCGGCCGGATCCCAGCTGCGCCCGATGGGTTTCGGAAGAAAGGGTTAATGCGGCGTTGTCTGCACGCTCCACAGATTCGAGGCGACGGCAATCCCGTTGGGCGGGATCACAGGATGGCAGAGGAAGGCGATCGGGGGATCGGCAAGGGCTTCTTGCCTGTTTGGTCCCGGAAATTGGTGGCGCGGATTATGATTGAACCGGAACGGTTCGTCTGTCCATGCTTTGCAGATGGCCTCGTATGGGGTGAGGCCGCGTAGGGCCTTCAAATGTCGTGCAAAGTTGTAGGCCGCGACGAAGTCGGCGAGATGCCGCCGGAGTTGATCGTGGCTGTCGTAGTGGAAGCGTTTGACGGTCGCGTCCTTGATGGTCCGGTTCATTCTTTCGACCTGGCCGTTGGTCCAGGGATGACGCGGTTTGGTCAGACGATGTTCGATGTCGAGATCGGCGCAGGCGCCCTCGAAGGCGTGACAGCGAAAGGGCACCTTTTCCGCCCGCATCGCCCTGATGTCCTCGGGCGTCCAGCCGTCACCCGAGGGATCGGTGAAGTGCGTTCCGTTGTCGGTGAGAACCGTGTGGATCTTATAGGGAACCGAGGCAGCGAGTGCCCTGAGGGAGTCTCCGGCAACGCGGCGGGTCGCCGTCTCGTGCAGTTCCACGAAGGCGAATTTGGAGGTTCGGTCGATGGCGACGAGGAGATAGAGCTTGCCTTCCTCGGTCCGCACCTCGGCGATATCGATGTGGAAGTATCCGAGGGGATATCGCTTGAACTTGGAGCGCTGCGGCTTGTCGCCTTCGGTCTCGGGTAGTCGCGAGATGCCATGGCGCTGGAGACAGCGGTGGAGAGACGATCGGGTCAAATGCGAGATCGTCGGTTGCAGCGCGTAGAGGCAATCGTCGAGCGGCAGGAGCGTGTGCCGCCGAAAAGCGACGATGACGGCTTCGTCGGCGATCGACAGGACAGTCGATTTGGGCTCTCGAGGTCCGGTGCGCTGATCCGCTGTAGAGCATCGCTTCTTCCACTTCGCGACGGTCTTCGGGTTGACGCCATGCCGTCGAGCGAGTTGTCTCAAGCTCTCTTGACTATGCTGTATCGCTCGACGCACTGCCGCAGTCGTCGTGGCGCTTCCATGGTGAATCTGGCCCATAGTGCCTCCTTCCACTCCTGTGAGAAGATTGCACCATCAAACCCTGGGATCAAACATCTCTCTCTAGCACTACTTTGGCAGGTTCGAGCAAGGTGATCGATTGATCGTAGGCGCTCCGGAATGGAGCGTGGGCGATGGCGGACTGGGAAGCGGAACTGGATGCGTTTCTTCAACCATTCGTTGAAGGTCTCGGGCACAAGAGGCGGCGCGAGATGTGCCCGGTCTACATTGCCGGCCTGATCGGGCCGGGCGACCGCAAGAGCGTGCAGCCAATTGCGAGGCGCACCGGCGCAGTCGGTTCCAATCAGCTTCATCACTTTATCTCCGCCGGGATCTGGGACAGCGCACCGTTGGAAGTTGCGCTGCTGCGGGAGGCGGATCGGCTGGTGGGCGGCCCGGACAGCTATCTTGTGATCGATAACACCGCCTTGCCGAAGAAGGGAAACTATTCGGTTGGCGTGGCGCCGCAGTACGCGTCGGCGCGGGGCAAAACCGGCAACTGCCAGTCGTTGGTGTCGCTGACGCTGGCCTCGCGCGAAGGGCCGGTGATGATCGGTCTGCGGCTGTTCCTGCCCGAGATCTGGACGAACGATCGCGAACGCATGACAAAGGCTGGCGTGCCGAAGGCTGAGAACTTTCGACCCTATCCCGTAACCTGAAAGAAGTTGTGTAACAGGGAGGGCCCATGTATCTTGACGAGGAAATCGAAGTCCTCGAGGCCTTGCAGATTGATTGGGGCGACGAGGCCATCTGCTCGGACCGACGCAGTCCGCAGACGGTTGCGCGGTATCGATATCGAGCTGGCTGCCTCATGCGCCGTGCCGGAACGGCCGAGGTGCCAGGCACGATCAGGGACGCGATCGAATTGTTGGTCGTCATCGCCCCGACCTTGCGCCATTCGACGTGTCGGCAATATCGAGCAGCGCTCCTGCAGACACTTCGCGATTGCCATGACGCGGGTGCAATGGGTTTGGCGAAAGCCGGAGACCATCTGCGCCGGCTCGGTCTTTTGGGCGCGCCCCCCTTGCGGCACGGAGATCGTCATCTGTTGCCGATCCGGTGCGGCGCGGGCCGCAGCCGCGGGCTTCTGGCAGGCGCGCATCGCGAGACGGTCCTGCGTTTAAGGGCCTCGGGGACGCCTATGGCGACGACACTGTCGAACATCCTGGTCGTCGGCGACCTGGTGGGACTGCGTCCGTGGGAATGGCCGACCGCCGAGGTGCGGGATGAATTGCTTCTGATCCAGTCCGCGAAGATGAGCGATCGCTTGGGTCGCGGCCTTGTCCCGGTCCGCGAACTCGATCTGAAGCCGCTCGGCCTTGTGTGGATCGAGACGATCGCGGCGATCTGCGGCGGCTTGCGAAAAGAGCTTGAGCGTTACGGGACGCCGGAAAAGGTTATGGAGCGTTACGCCAAATTGCTTCGCGCCTGTCGTCTGGATCCGAAGATGACGTTGAGATCGCCGAGACATCAGTTCCGCAAGAATGCCCAATCCGCCGGTTGGAGCTCGGCCAAAATCGCGGTGGCGATGAATCACGGCGCGGCCGCGTCCCAGCTTGCTTACGGTCGTGGCGCGAAAGGACGCCGAGGACTGACATTGCCGGGCATCGACCGGTCGCTCCTGGCTTTCGTGGACCGGCCCGGCCCGATGCCGAAATGAGGTCCCGAAAAGAAGCGCATGAATTCCAGGCTGCGCTCGACGAAGACGATGCCGACGACTTCGCCCGTGTGCAGACGCCCAATGATGGCCTCTCCTGAAGGCAGATGCGGTCAGTCCCGGCCTGCGTTGTCAAGCGCTCACGTCTGACCGTCGGCGCACACGGCTCCATGGTGCGATCTGCTTCTGTTCCACCCACGGAACGAGTCTAATTGGTTTGGACGCAAGATGTGACGTCACGACTGAAAGCTTTCCCAGGTCGGCAAGCTGGTTGGCAATTTCCGAGGGGCTGCAATAACGCTCGGTCGTTTCGGAAGAGCCACCATGGCCGAGGAGATCCGCTCGGAATTCGGCCGACACACGCTTCTGCTTCAATTCATTGCCGAAGAAGTGCCGGGACTGATGCGGCGTGAAGTCGCATTGCCGGAAGGATGGGAGGAGTTCGTCGTACAGGCGGTCCCCGGAAGGGCTTTTGGTTGAGGGGGAATGAAGGTCAGGGAACAGGCGCTCGTATCCTAGTTGCTTGATCGCATCGACGTAGCCCAGGAAATTCAGGCGGATCAATTCGGGATGAAGTGCCAGGTTCCGGACGGACTGCAGATTCTTCAAGCGCCTGATCGTATTGAAGCAGACGTGGATATAAGGGTGGTCGCCATTATCTTGAACGATGTCCTGGACCGTGAGCCCGCAGTATTCTTCGCGCCGCATGCCTTGGTAGCTCGCGAGCAAGGGGCCGAAATAAGCCGCGCGATGGAAAACCTGCGTTCCCGCTCGATGGATGTCGGCCCTGTCAGGAATTCCGTGTGTGGGCGGGCGGTTGAACAATTTCAGGCCATGGCCTGTGTAAAGCGCTCACCGTAGAGAATGGCGAACTGCGCTTTGGCCATCGCCCACTCACGAGGCGGCATCTTCCACTCCTTTTCCGAT
>DRFF01000024.1 GCA_011050685.1 Aurantimonas coralicida | reverse complement strand
GAATACTGCGTCTTGGCCATGCAGATCGGCAGATCGCGGAACCCCTGCTCCTCCCATTGCGCCAGCTGGTCGCGGATCTTCTTGTCGGCCAGAACCTCGTCGGCCCGGTAGATCCGCTTGGCGATCGTCTCGATCTTCTTCATCAAGGGCATGTCGTCGGGATACAGCATCTGGAACTGCGCCACGCCGCTGTCGGCGATCTCTGCCACCCGCGTCGCCAGCTCCTGGATCCCCTTCGAGCCCTCGGCCCAGTGCTTGCACAGGATCGCCTCCGAGCCCTGGCTCGCCACATAGTCCTTGGCGGCCTTTATCTCCGCCTCGGTGTCGCCGGCGAAGTGGTTGATCGCCACCACCGCGGGAACGCCGAAACCCTTGATGTTCTCGATGTGCCGGCCGAGATTGGCGCAGCCGTCCTTGACCGCCTGCACATTCTCCGCCGCCAGATCCTGCTTCTTGACGCCGCCATTCATCTTCATCGCCCGGATGGTGGCGACGATGACGATCGCCGCCGGGGCGAGACCGGCCTTGCGGCACTTGATGTTCATGAACTTCTCGGCGCCGAGATCGGCCCCGAAGCCGGCTTCCGTCACCACATAGTCGTTCAGCTTCAGCGCCGTCTTGGTGGCGACGACCGAATTGCAGCCATGGGCGATGTTGGCGAACGGGCCGCCATGCACGAAGGCCGGGTTGTTCTCCAGCGTCTGCACCAGATTGGGCTGCATGGCGTCCTTGAGCAGAACCGTCATCGCGCCGTCGGCCTTCAGATCCTTGCAGGTCACCGGCTTGCGATCACGCGTATAGGCCACGATGATCCGACCGAGCCGCTCCTGCAGATCCTCCAGGTCGTTCGACAGGCACAGGATCGCCATCACCTCGGAGGCGACGGTAATGTCAAAGCCGGCCTGGCGCGGAAAGCCGTTGGCCACCCCGCCGAGCGACGTGACGATGTCGCGCAGCGCCCGGTCGTTCATGTCCATGACCCGCTTCCAGACGACGCGGCGGATGTCGATGTCGAGCGAGTTGCCCCAGTAGATGTGGTTGTCGATCAGCGCCGACAGAAGGTTGTGCGCGCTGGTGATGGCGTGGAAGTCACCGGTGAAGTGGAGGTTCATCTCCTCCATCGGCACGACCTGGGCATAGCCGCCGCCGGCCGCGCCGCCCTTCATGCCGAAGCACGGACCGAGCGAAGCCTCGCGGATACACACCGCCGCCTTCTTGCCGATCGAATTCAGCCCGTCGCCGAGCCCTACCGTGGTCGTGGTCTTGCCCTCGCCGGCCGGCGTCGGGTTGATCGCCGTCACCAGGATCAGCTTGCCGTTCGGCTTGCCCGCCTGACGGGCGATGAAATCAGCCGAAACCTTGGCCTTGTCATGCCCGTAAGGCACCAGATCCTCGAGCCCGATCCCCAGCTTCGCCCCGATCTCCTGGATCGGCAGCTTCTTCGCCTCGCGGGCAATCTCAATGTCGGTCTTGAACGCCATGGTCTGTTTGTCCTCCCATTCCGTGCTTGGGCCGTGGCCCGATTTTATTGTTGTTGTGCAACGCTTGTTTGCTCTGGGCCGGCCTCAAGACCGTGCCCGCCGCTGCGTTTGCTGTTGTCGCGATGGCTCACATCACGTTCTGGATCGAAGTCTCGACCGTGTGAAGAAACGACCCCGCCGAGGATCGCGCCGAGAGCAGAAGGAAGGCGTCCGGACCCTCGCGGAGAATGATCACCCCGAGATGCTCCATCACCGTTCGCGCCACCCTTCCTTCCGGAAAAGCGCCCGGATGAAGGTCGAGCGGACAGATCCGCTCCAGCGCCGCCCGCGTCCGCTGCCCCTCGATCCGAAGCGCGACCCAGACATCGGTCTGATCAGTGGTATAGGCGGCACCACCCAGCTTCCCGTCGATGATCGCGCGGGCATTCGCGCCATCATGTTCGAAGACGGCGAAGAGCTGGCCCGGAGCCATGCCCAGCAAGCGGATCCGGCCATCGCTCGACAGCGTCGTTCCGCCGACCGGGGGCGGACTTGCGCCAAAGCCGCCGGCCGTCGCTTGCGCCAAGGCTGTCTCGCCGCCGAGCGGCGTGGCGATGGACACGATGGCGATATCCGGATGTTCGCTGAGCGTGATTCCGCCAAAATCCTGCCGGTAGCCGCCAAGCGCCGGCTTCGCCGTAAGCGTGAGGTCAGACACGGAGCCGCTCTCCTTCAGGGTCGATGAAATGCGGTGAGACGATTTCGACCGCGATCTCCTTGCCGCGCACGAAATCCATTGCGCGGACGATCTCGCCCCCGCGCGCCTCGCCTCGCTTGATGAAGCCGAGACCGATCGAATGGCCGAGCGATGGCGAATAGGTCACCGACGTCATCCAACCTTCGTCGTTCTCCGTCGTCGCCGCGCTGCCCCGCTGGAGGAAATGCGCGCCGGCCGTGAGGCTTTCAGCGCGATCGACCGGACGGAATCCGACCAGGCGGAGGCCGTCTTCGCGGTTGAGGTCAGGCCGCTCGGACAGGACGTTGCCGATGCAATCCTTCTGCTTGGAAACCATGCGGCCGAGGCCGAGATCGCGGGCGGTGGTCTGGCCGGTCAGTTCGTTGCCTGCCGCGTGGCCCTTCTCGATCCGCATCACGCCGAGCGCTTCGGTGCCGTAGGGAACCACGTCGAATTCCTCGCCGGCCGCCATCAGCGCGCGGATCATGGCGTCGCCAAAGCGGGTCGGTACCGCGATCTCATAGGCAAGTTCGCCCGAAAAGGAGATGCGGAACAGCCGCGCCGGCGTGCCCCCGCACACGGTGAGCTCGCCGCAGGCCATGAACGGGAAGGCCTCGTTGGAGACATCGTGCTCCGCATCGACGACCTTGCGGATGAGGTTGCGGGCGTTCGGTCCGGCCACCGCATATTGCGCCCAGCCGTCGGTGGTGGAGATCAGATGAACGTCGAGACCGGGCCAGAGGCACTGGCGGCAGAACTCCAGATGCCGGAATACGCTGCCCGCGTTGGCCGTCGTCGTGGTCATCACGAAATGCGTCTCGGACAGGCGGGCAGTGGTGCCATCGTCCATGACGATGCCGTCCTCGCGCAGCATGATCCCGTAGCGGGTCCTGCCGACGGCCAGCTTGGCGAAGCCGTTGGCGTAGACCTTGTTGAGGAATTCCGCCGCGTCCCGACCCTGGATGTCGACCTTGCCGAGCGTGGTCACGTCGCAGATTCCGACCGAGCCCCGCGTCATCTCCACCTCGCGGTCGACGCTCTGCCGCCAGTGCGTCTCACCGGAGCGGGGGAACCACTGGGCGCGGAGCCAGGCGCCCGTCTCGACGAACACCGCGCCCTGCTCCTTGGCCCAATCGTGGCTGGGGGTCAGGCGATAGGGACGAAAATCCTTACCCCGCGACCGGCCCGCCAGGGCGCCGATCGCCACCGGAGTGTAGGGCGGACGGAAGATCGTGGTGCCGGTCTCGGGGATGCTCCGGCCGGCGATCTCGGCCATGATGGCAAGTCCGAGAACATTCGCCGTCTTGCCCTGATCGGTCGCCATGCCAAGGGTAGTGTAGCGCTTCAGATGCTCGACGGAGCGGAATCCCTCCTGATGGGCGAGCGTCACGTCCTTGATGGTCACGTCGTTCTGCTGATCGACCCAGGCGCGCGAGCGACTTTGCCTGACATGCCAGAAGGCTGACACCGCGACCGCCTCGTCTTCGGCTGCCGGGAGTCTCTGGCGCGAGGGAGGGAAGCCGAGAGCCTCGACCGCTTGATCGGCACTTTGGCTTCCCTCCAAGAGGGCAGACGCGAGCGACAGGGAGCCGTTCGCCGCGCCCACCACCGCCATGCCGACGGGAAGAGTCTTCCCCGGCACGAACGCCGCGATGTCGTCCCGCCATTCAGGCCGCCCGCCCTGATGGCAGGTCAGGTGGACGTTCGGGTTCCAACCGCCTGAGACGGCGAGACAATCAGCCGATATGCTCGCGCCACCGGCAAGCTTGATCTGGCGGATTCCCATGCGACCCGACGTGTCCATGACCGCGTCGCCCATATGGATTGCCGTCCCCGGCAGCTTGGCGCGGGCCGCGCCGCGGCGGGTATCGATCACGGCGGCGATCTCGACACCCTTGGCGGCTAGATCGACAGCCGTTCGCCAGCCGTCGTCATTGTTGGTGAAAACGGCGACCCGCTTGCCGGCCGCGACCGCCCATCGGTTCGCATAGGCCCGCACGGCACCCGCCATGATCACGCCGGGGCGATCGTTGTTGCCGAAGGCGATCGGTCTTTCCGTCGCGCCGGCGCAAAGGATCGCGCGCTTCGCGTGAATGCGCCAGAGCACCTGCCGTGGCTTTCCGCCGGATACGGGAAGATGGTCGGTCTTGCGCTCGAGCGCGCCGTAAGTGCCGTGGTCGAAGGCGCCGTAAACGGTCGTGCGGGGCATCACGCGGACATTGTCCAGGGCTGCCAGCTCGGCGCCGGCCCGGTCGGCCCAGTTCGAGCCCGACATGCCGTCGACCTCCAGGGTTTCCGCGTTGAGCCGGCCGCCGAGCCGGAAATCCTCGTCCGCGAGGATCACCCGCGCGCCGGCGCGCCCGGCCGCCAGCGCCGCGGCGAGGCCCGCAGGTCCCGCACCGATCACCAGCACGTCGCAATGCAGGAAACCCTTGTCGTAGCGGTCCGGATCGGGCCCCATGGAGAGCCGCCCGAGCCCGGCCGAATTGCGGATCAGCGGCTCGTAGAACTTCTCCCAGAACGCCTTCGGCCACATGAAGGTCTTGTAGTAGAAGCCGGCCGACAGGAACGGTGACAGCAGGTCGCTTGCCGCCATCAGGTCGAAGCCGAGGGGGCCGCGATGGTTCTGGCTGGTGGCCTCCAGGTTGTCGAACAACTCCACCGTAGTGGCGCGCGTGTTGGGCTCCTGATGGGCGCCCCGGCGCAACTGGACCAGCGCGTTCGGCTCTTCCGACCCCGCCGAAAAGATGCCGCGGGGCCGATGATACTTGAACGAACGGCCGACCACGCGGACACCATTGGCGAGCAGCGCCGAGGCGAGCGTGTCGCCGTCATGGCCCTGGAACGATGTCCCGTTGAAGCTGAAACGGACGCCACCGGTCCGCTCGATCAGACCGCCCTGGACTCGAAAGGGTTGCCCGGTACCGGTCCCGGTTTCGACCGGGCCGGGCGTTGCGGTGGGTGATCGGCTGTCGGTCATGCGCCCCGCCCCCGTGCCAAGGCGACGTCGCGCGCCAGTTCGACCGACGTGATCTCGTGTGTCAGCGTGTTGCGGGTCAGGACCAGCCATGAGCGATCGCCCTGTTCATGATACCAAAGCTCGCGGTGCAAACCGGCCGGGTTATCCCGCAAGTAGAGATAATCATAGAATTTCTCGCTCGCGCCGTCGTCCTGCGGGTCGGGCCGGCCGATCAACGCGGCGTCGCCGAGATACACGAACTCCGCCGCATCGCGGGGGCCGAGAAGGGGGTGGTCGATGATCATTTCGCTTTGCTCCTCCCGCTCGGCGCTTCCGCCTGCTTCCCGATCGTGAATGGATGGGTATCGACCGTCGGCATGGTCACGTCCTCAATGCAGATTGGGCTCAGTGCAGATTGGGCTGGGCGCCCTGGCCTTTTTCGTCGATCATCGCGCCACGGCGGAAGCGGTCGAGCCGATAGGCGGCCGCTGTCGGGTGGGGTTCGTCGCGGGCCAGGAGATGCGCGTAGCAGTAGCCCGAGGCGGGCGTCGCCTTGAAGCCGCCATAGCACCAGCCGCCATTGAAATAGAGGCCGCCGATATCGGTCTTGTCGATGAAGGGTGAGCCATCCATCGACATGTCCATGATGCCGCCCCACATGCGCAGGAGCCGCGCGCGGCCGATCATCGGCATGATCGCCATGCCGCCCTCGCAGACATCCTCCACCACCGGCAAATTGCCGCGCTGGGCGTAGCTGTTGTAGCCGTCGAGATCGCCGCCGAAGACGAGGCCGCCCTTGTCGGATTGGCTGACGTAGAAATGACCCGCGCCGAAGGTGATGACGCCCGGGATGACCGGCTTCAGCCCTTCCGAGACGAAAGCCTGCAGGACGTGGCTTTCGATCGGGAGGCGCATGCCGGCCTTTGCCATCACCCGGCCCGACGAGCCGGCGACACAGACGGCGACCTTCTTGGCGCGGATCTTGCCGCGGGTGGTCTCGACGCCCCGGCAGATCCCGTTCTCGATCTGGAAACCGGTGACCTCGCAGTTCTGGATAATGTCGACGCCACGACTGTCGGCGCCGCGCGCATAGCCCCAGGCGACCGCGTCATGACGGACCGTACCGCCGCGCGGCTGCCAAAGCCCGCCCTTGATCGGAAAGCGGGCGTTGTCGAAGTCGAGGAAGGGACACATTTCGCGGACCGCCTCGGTATCGAGCAGAACCGCGTCGGAACCGGCGAGCCGCATGGCATTGCCCCGCCGCGCGAAGGCGTCGCGCTGCGCGTCGCTATGGCCGAGGTTCAGAACCCCCCGCTGCGAGACCATCGCGTTGTAGTTAAAATCCTGCTCCAGGCCTTCCCAGAGTTTCATCGAGAATTCGTAGAACGGCTCGTTACCGGGCAACAGATAGTTGGATCGGATGATCGTCGTGTTGCGGCCGATATTACCGGAGCCGAGCCAACCCTTCTCCAGCACCGCGACGTTGGTGATGCCGAATTCCTTGGCAAGGTAATAGGCGGTTGCCAGCCCATGCCCGCCTGCGCCGACGATAACGACGTCGTAGTCGGTCTTCGGCTCGGGCTCACGCCAGACCGGCGTCCAGCCCCGGTTGCCGGTCAGTCCCTCGGTGAGAATCTTCAGCAGCGAATATCGCATTGGTCTCCGCCCTTGCTTGCCGATCGATACTGAGCCGTCATCGGCTGGATGGACTTTCCCCATAAAGACGGAATATTACAGATTATGGTCATGACAATGGAGCAGCTCGGCGCCTTCCGAATTGGATTCCTGCTGATCGACGGCTTTGCGCTGATGTCTTACGCGTCAGCGGTCGAGCCGCTTCGGGCCGCGAATCTGCTGGCCGATCGAACCGTTTACGACATTCGCCACCTGACCGTCGGGGATGCGCACGGCATCAGTTCGAGCGGATCGATGGTCGCGGCATCCGCCCAACTTGGACGTGACGTCGACTTCGATCTCGTTCTCGTCGTGGCGGGCGGCGATCCGGGCACCTTCGCCGATGAACGGGTGTTCAACTGGCTGCGGCAACTCGCGCGGCACGGCGTTCGTCTGGGCGGGGTGTCGGGAGGCCCTGTCATTCTCGCGCTTGCCGGACTGATGGAGGGCCGACGCATGACCGTCCACTGGGAACATGCGCCAACCCTGGCGGAAATATCCCCGGCATTGATGGTGGAACGTACGCTCTACGTCATGGATCGCGACCGGATCACCTGCGCCGGCGGCACCGCGCCGCTCGACATGATGCACGCATTGATCAACGTGCATCATGGTCCCGCCTTCGCCCGCCAGGTCAGCGACTGGTTCATGCACACCGAAATCCGTCCCTCCGGCGGGCCGCAACGCGCCGGTCTTGTGGAACGCTATGGGACGAACGATCCGGCCTTGATCCAGGCGATCGAAATGATGGAAAACCATGTGGCCGACCCGCTGGAGTTGGCACAGCTGGCACAGCTTTCGGGCATCGGCCCCCGGCAGCTCAACCGGCTTTTCCGTCAAAAGCTGGGCCGCAGCACGATGACGTTCTACCGCGAACTCAGGCTGGGCAAGGCCGGCAATCTTTTGACCCAGTCCACCCTGTCGCTGACCGAAATCGCGCTGGCGACCGGCTTCGCGAATTCCGCCCATTTTTCCACGGCGTTCCGCGACGTTTTCGGTCGTGCCCCGTCGAGTTTGCGCGCCCGGCCTCCCCAGGAAGGCACCGGGCGCGCAAAGACGCAGCTTGGATAAGTGGGATGAAATTCGTCCGAATAGCCGAACGTCTGGGCAAACCGGCGCGCAGCCTCAGATATCCAGGGTGTTCTTGCGTTCCCACTGGGAAAAATGGCTCACGAAGGAATTCCACTCCTGCATCTTCAGCTTGATGTAGGCGTTGGAGAACTCCTCGCCCATCGCCGCTTTCAGGCTCTCGTCCTTGTCGAAGGTCCGTAGCGCGTCCAGAAGGTTCAGCGGCAATATCGGCGCATCCTTTACCGTATGACCGTTCTGGTACATGTCGATGTCGTAGCGCTTGCCCGGGTCGGCTTTGGTCCGCACCCCGTCGAGACCCGCCGCGATGATCACCGCCTGCAGCAGGTACGGGTTCGCCGCTCCGTCCGGCAGCCGCAACTCGAATCGTCCCGGTCCCGGCACCCGAACCATGTGAGTACGGTTGTTGCCTGACCAGGTGACCGTATTCGGCGCCCAGGTCGCCCCGGATGTGGTACGGGGCGCGTTGATACGCTTGTAGGAGTTGACCGTCGGGTTGGTGATCGCGGCGAGCGCGGAGGCGTGCTTCATGATGCCGCCGAGGAAATGCCGGCAGGTGTCCGACATTCCCATCTCCTTGCTCGCGTCGGCAAAGAGGTTGGTCTTGCCGGTGGAGTCCCAGACCGAGATGTGCACATGCGCGCCGTTGCCGGTCAGCCCTTCGATCGGCTTGGGCATGAAGGTCGCGCGCATGCCGTTTTTTTCGGCGAGCGAGCGAATCATGAACTTGAAGAAGGAGTGCTTGTCGGCAGTGGCGATGGCGTCGTCGAAATCCCAGTTCATTTCGTACTGGCCGTTCGCGTCCTCGTGGTCGGCTTGGTAAGGTCCCCAGCCGAGTTCGGCCATATGGTCGAGCGCCTCGCCGATCAGGTCCGATTGCCGCATGATGGCAAGTTGGTCGTAGCAGGGCTTGGCTGCGCTATCGTGGGAATCGGCCAGCTGCTGGCCATCGGGCGTCAGCAGGAAGAACTCCACCTCCACACCGGTCTTGATGCGCAACCCCTCGTCGGCGGCTTCGTCCACCAAACGCTTGAGAACATTGCGCGGCGCGTGAGCAACCGGCGCATCCTCCATGACGCAATTCGCCGGAACCCAGGCGGTGTCTGGCTTCCAGGGGAGTTGGATTACGCCGTCCGGATCGGGCACCCCCAGCATGTCCGGATGCGCCGGCGTCAGATCCAGCCAGGTGGCGAAGCCGGCAAAGCCGGCGCCGTCCTTTTGCGTCTTGGCGATTGATCGGGCCGGAACGATCTTGGCGCGCTGTCCACCGAACAGGTCGGTGAACGACACCATGAAGTATTTGACGCCCTTATCCTTGGCGAATTTTGCGAGATCCGCAGCCATATTCTACCGTCCCCTCCCCATCATCATTTTCTCGTTCAGTATCCGGACTGTCCCGGTATCCAGGAAGTCCCCGCCAGCGGCACGCGCGCCATGGCGGCGGCTTCCACGGTCAGGGCGCACAGATCCTCCGGCTCCAAATTGTGAACGTGATTGTGTCCGCAGGCCCGCGCGATTGTCTGGGCTTCCAGGGTCAGGACCGAAAGATAGTTGTGCAGCCTCCGACCCGCCGCCAGCGGGTCCAGGCGTTCCATCAGCTCCGGATCCTGGGTCGTGATCCCAGCTGGGTCACGACCTTCCTGCCAGTCATCATAGGCTCCCGCCACCGTTCCGAGCTTGCGGTATTCATCCTCCCAGACGGGATCGTTGTCGCCCAGCGCGACCAGGGCTGCCGTGCCGATGGCAACCGCGTCAGCGCCAAGCGCCAGCGCCTTGGCGACATCCGCGCCAGTTCGAATGCCGCCGGAGACGATCAATTGCACCTCGCGATGCATACCCATGTCCTGGAGCGCCTGTACCGCTGGACGAATACACGCAAGGATCGGCTGGCCGACGTGCTCGATGAAGACGTCCTGCGTCGCAGCGGTGCCGCCTTGCATGCCGTCCAGCACGATCACGTCCGCACCGGCTTTTACCGCCAGCGTAGTGTCGTAGTACGGCCGCGCGCCACCGATCTTCACATAGATCGGCTTCTCCCAGCCAGTGATCTCGCGGATCTCGAGAATCTTGATCTCGAGGTCGTCCGGCCCCGTCCAGTCGGGGTGACGACAGGCCGAGCGCTGATCGATACCCACTGGCAGCGTCCGCATCCCAGCCACGCGCTCGGTGATCTTCTGCCCGAGGAGCATGCCGCCGCCGCCGGGCTTGGCACCCTGCCCCACGACCACCTCGATCGCGTCGGCGCGGCGCAGATCGTCGGGATTCATCCCATAGCGGGACGGCAGAACCTGATAGACGAGCTTGTCGGAATGCCCGCGCTCCTCCTCGGTCATCCCGCCGTCGCCGGTGGTCGTCGAGGTTCCCGCGGCGGACGCGCCGCGACCCAGTGCCTCCTTGGCGTGGGCCGAGAGCGAGCCGAAACTCATTCCGGCGATGGTAACGGGAATTTTCAGCTCGATGGGCTTTTTCGCGTACCGCGTGCCCAAGGTGACGCTGGTTCCGCATTTCTCGCGATAACCTTCGAGCGGATAGCGCGAGATCGACGCGCCGAGAAACAAGAGGTCGTCGAAATGCGGCAGCTGCCGTTTGGAGCCGCCGCCGCGGATGTCATAGAGGCCCGTCGCCGCCGCGCGGCGAATCTCGGCATTGACGCTTTTGCTGAAGGTCCAGGATTGCCGTGGCTCGGTCCGTGGCACGGCGTGTGGGGGAGCGTCTTTCATCTCCGTCTCCTCAGTAAGCATTGTCAATGTGGAAATTATAGAGCTGTCGAGCCGAGCCGTAACGCTTGAACTCCTCCGGCCGCGCGTCGGCGCCGGCACGCTCCAGGAGGTCGCGAAGGATCTCCAGATGCTCGGGGCGCATCTCCTTTTCGATGCAATCCGCGCCCAGGCTCTTCACCTTGCCGCGCACGAAAAGGCGCGCCTCGTAAAGCGAGTCGCCAAGCGCGTCGCCCGCATCGCCCAAGACCACCAGGTTGCCAGCCTGCGCCATGAACGCCGACATGTGGCCGATATTGCCATGGACGACGATGTCGATGCCCTTCATCGAGATGCCGCAGCGCGAGGCGGCATTGCCCTTGATGACCAGCAATCCGCCGCGACCCGTCGCGCCGGCATACTGGCTGGCATCGCCGTCGATAATGACGCTGCCTGACATCATGTTTTCGGCAACGCCAGGTCCCGCCGAACCTTCGACCCGGACCGTGGCGTGCTTGTTCATGCCGGCGCAGTAGTAGCCCGTGGAACCCTTGATCGTCACCTCGATCGGCGCGTCGAGACCCACCGCCACCGCATGGCCGCCGCGCGGATTTTCGACGGTCCAGGCGGTCTGGTTGGTGCTCTCGCGCTGCGCCTGCAACGTCGAATTCAGCTCGCGCAGAGTGGTCTCGGCAAGATCGATCGTCTGCATCTCAATGTTCCCAGAAATAGACGGTGGCAGGCTCGGGCTCCCACACCTTGGCGTCCTCGATGCCCGGCAGGTTGACCAGCGCGCGATATTCGCTGCCGAAGGCGACGTATTGGTCGGTTTCCGCCATGACGGCGGGCTTGCAGGCGATCGGATCCCGCACCACGCCGAACCCGTCCTTGGTCCCGACCACGAAGGTGAAGAACCCGTCCAGATCGTCCAGACTGGCTTCCAGTGCCTCCCTGAGATTGCTGCCGGTCCGCAGCTTGTGGCTCAGATAGGCGGCAGCAACTTCGGTATCGTTCTCGGTCTCGAACGACATGCCTTCACGCACCAGCTTGCGCCGCAGTCCATTGTGGTTCGACAGCGAACCATTGTGCACGAGGCACTGGTCCGGCCCGGTCGAATAGGGATGCGCGCCCAGCGTATTGACCTTGGATTCCGTCGCCATACGGGTGTGGCCGATGCCGTGGCTTCCCGCCATGGCGGATAGGTCGAACCGCGCCGCGACATCCTTCGGCAGCCCGACTTCCTTGTAGATTTCGATGTTGTCTCCGGCGCTCATCACCCTGACGTTCGGGCGAAGTTCGGCCAACGCGCGCCGCGCCTCGGCCATCTTGTCGCTCGGAATTTTCAGCACCGCGTGCGTGTCCTTGCACCGGATCTCGACCTTGGCGTCGATCGCCGCGCCCATGTCGGCTGCCAGATCGGCGAATTCGGCGTCCGGGTTTTCGGCCTGCAACGTCAGTTTCGCGTGCCCATCACCGTTTTTCCCGTAGATCGCGATCCCGGCGCTATCCGGGCCGCGATCGGTCATGGTCACCAGCATCTCGGTCAGCATTTCGCCCAGCTTCGGCTCGAGCGACCGGTCCTTTAGAAATAGCCCAACGATACCGCACATCGGCTTCGCACCTCTCTCGCAAACGTTCCAGGCGGAGATAAACACCAACGCCAGCGGAAATCAACTGTTAGGAAATTTATTTTCATCATAGAAAACAGATCGCGCGCATTCACGCGTCTTGTTTTCCTTGCGCCACTTGCCATTGCCGCCAACGCAACCGGGCGAACTTGTAAGCGTCCATCAGGGCGATGGCATGGATCATGAGCCCGCCCGCATAGCGTCCAACGAAACTGATCTCGGGCGTGGTCAGGTTGTAGCTCACCCATGCGAGCCCCAGCGCGGTGAACGCCATCATCAGGCCCCGCTGCGCCTTTCCATTCAGCACCTGCCCCATGCCCGTCAGGACCAGCGACACCGCGAGGACGGTGTAGGGATGATGCGGGGGACGATCGCGAGGGGGGGCAGCCATCCGGCTCAGTGCTCGCGCGACATATCAGCGGCCAGCGCGAAGCCGCGGGCAATGAGGTCCTCGACCGTGGCACGCGCCAGCCGGTCATTGTCGAACAGCGGTTGGCGGGTCGCCAGGTAATGTCCACGCCGACTCTCGTCGACACGGTAGACCAGCCGCAGGCCGCGCGGGGCGAGGAAAAGCTCCTTGCCCCGCCCTTCCTCGGTAAAGGCGCGCACATGCGGGGTGAGACGATCGAGCAACGGCGCGACAGCATCCGGCCGGTCGCAGCGAACCACCGCGTCATCCGGCCAACCCGCCGGCGTGGGCAGCACCGTACGCAACCGGTCGTGCGGCGAATAATATTCCGAGTTGTCGGGCCGGATCATCATGTCGAAGACCCCCGCCACCTTCAGCGGCTGCCGGATCGTCACCAACAGCCATAGCACCGGCAGCTTGCGCAGCTGGATGGTGTCGGCGAGCAGCCGCAGTTCGACAGGTACCCCGTCGACGCAGCCCGCCAGTCGGGGATAGTCCGCCCCATCCTGGGACAGCTCGGCATCGTCCAGCAGCCCCCGACACTCCTCGAACACCGATCTGCGATGGGCGATCACACGGGTTCGGTCGCGATGGTACATCCAGCCGAGTGCCGCGCTCCCGGCGGCAGCCGCCGCAAAGGCGCCGGCCCCGATCATACGACCGTGACGGGTGGATGCGGCTGGTTCAGGACGTCGTCGACCACCGAACCCGTCAACAGCCTTTCCAGCACCGAATGGCCTGACGTGCCCATGACGATATGATCGAACCCGTGCTCCTGCGCATAGGCCACGATCGCCGTGGCGACATCCCGTCCATTAACGGTGGCGCAACTGGCGTTCGCCACGCCCTTGGCGGCCGCCGCTTCCATCGCGTGGGTTTGCTCGCGAGCGATCAACGTCTCGCCCGCGTCGAACAGCCGGGTGTCCCAGAACGGGCTCTTGGCTGCACTGGCCTGGGTCACGGCCGTGACGGTAATGAACCGAACCGCCGCCCCGAAGTTTGCGGCCATGCCGACCGCAAAATCCACCGCCCGCTGGGAGGCGCGCGAACCGTCTATGGCGCAAAGCACATTTTTCATCATGGCTCTTCTCCCGCCTCAGTAGCCGACCGGCTTCGGCCAGTTCATGGTGAACTGGTCGGACCGTCGGACATATTTGTAGCGGCGCATGGTGAACCAGACCGAGGCCACGACGTAGAACGCCATCATCGCCAGCAGCTGGGCTCCAAAGCCGAGATAGGTCGCGAAGAAGGTGGTCACGCACAACACCATCAACACGATCGCCGGCAAGGGGTGCAGCGGATGCACATAGCCCCGCCGGATCGTGCCCAGAGGCCATTTGCGCCGGAACAGGATCATGTTGATCGGCATGAAGGTATAGCCAAGGAGACCGGACAGGATCGAGAAGGTGATCACCTGGTCCAGGAGCCCGGTGAAGGCGAAGGACACGGCGATCGGGATCAGGATCAGGATCGATCGGTAGGGTGTGCGATAGCGCGGGTGCACCGCCCCGAACCAATTGGGCATGTAGCGGTCGCGTCCCATGGAGAACCAGGCCCGCGATGCGTCGTTGATGCAGCCATTGGCAGAGGCCGTCGCCGCGAACATCGTACCGATGAACAGGAACACCTGCAGCGTCGTGCTGCCGGTCATTCGCGCCGCGTCGTAGAGCGGGACGACCGCCTGACCGAGATACTCCCAAGGCAGCAGCCCGGACGAGACGTACCACGTCAAGGTCGCCGCGATCAGCAGTGTCATAATCCCGGTCATCGTACCGAGCGGCAGCGACCGGCTGGGGGAGCGCACCTCCTCTGCCGCCTGACACGTTCCCTCGATGCCGAGATAGTACCAGATGCCGAACTGGAACGACGCGATCACCCCGATCCAACCATACGGCAAATCGGTCAACAGACCGGCATGCTGCAATACGGCGCCGGGATTCCATGGCTGAACGCCGATGAAGAGGATGAGGATCGATACGAAGGCGGCCGCGGTGATGACGAAATTCAGCGACAGCGTCATGAACACGCCGCGATAATTCAGAAACGCCAGCAGCGCGATGATCAGCACCACGAACGGTCGCGGATCGAGATCCGTGTAACCCGTCTGCTCCGCCAGGATCGCCATGAGATCGCCCACGATCAAGGCATCGGCAGCCTCCAGCATGGTGTAGGCCATGACCAGATAGAGCCCGACATTGAAGGCCATCAGCGGCCCCATGATGTGCTTGGCTTGCGCGTATTGGCCGCCGGCCGCGGCCACGGTAGAGGTCACCTCGGAGTCGATCATCGCGACGCAGGTGTAAAGCAGGCCGATGACCCAGCAGGCGATCAGCGCGCCCAGCGCGCCCCCCTTGCCGACCGAAAAGTTCCAGCCCATGAACTCGCCGACGAGCACGATGCCTACGCCAAGCGCCCAGACATGCACCGGCCCCAGCACGCGCAGGAGGCCAATTCGTTCCGATTTCGCGGCAACCGCCGCAATTCCATTCGCCGTCTGATCGGTCATTGCCCGGCCCCCCCGCGCGCTTCCGGCACGTCGCCATGCTCCAGAAGCTCGTCGATCCCCTCGCGCGACGACATCAGGGTTTCCTCATCGAACTCGCGATTGACGCGCACGGCGTCCACTACCATCCACAAGAGCAGGCTTGCTGACACCGCCCACGCCGCATATTCCAGTAGAATCCACATCGGTTTTTCCCTCCCCCATTGCCTCGTTTCAGAGGTCGAATTTTTCGCTGATAACGTCGCGATATTCCTTGTCCGACATCCGGATGAGATAGACGAAGTAGCCCAGGATCACCGCCGCGGTGATCACCAGCATCAGCGGATCGATGGTGTAGTCGAACCGCGTGGTAATCATCTCGGCGGCCGTTTCCGCCGTGTAGCCAAGCTTCTCCCACTGCGCCTGCATGACCGGATTTTGCTTCAGGGTTTCCCAGGTGATCTCGGCGGGCATCACGGTCGTGCTGCCGGCACCGGTCAGGCCGAGTATCAAGGGAATAAACAGCGCCACGTACACCAGCGCCAACAGAAAGATCGAATCGAGAAATTGACCGAATCCGCTTTGCCGCGGTGGCTCATAATGTTTGCGCATGGTGCCCTCCCTTATTTGCCGCGCATCCGCCGCATCTCGTCGAGATGCCGGATGTCGAGCCCGTAGATGAATTGCTTTTCGTGGGCGTAATGCCGCCCCATCGCGAAGATCGCCGCCGTGTTGAAGAACAGCACCAGACCGCCGCCGATCAGCAGGACGGCCCGGATCGTCGCGTCGTCGATCAGGGCGCTGACGCTAAAAAACACGAACACCACTGCCGCCCAAAGCGCAGCGACGAAGGTCCAGGCGAACAGCAGGTCGCCCCGGAACATCTTCTGAATCCGGTCATCCATCTTTTGGGTCATGCATTCTCCCCCATATTCGCCGAAAGTTTCGTTGCGTCTCTCGTGCAGAACTAAGTTGGGATCATTTTTTCCTAAAAAGCAACAAAATATCTTTAGAAGAAAACCAACAGAGGGATTCCGATATTGAATCCAACGCTTTTTGCGGTTGTGGATTATCAATCTCCCGAACGATGGCTGGACAAACTGTTTCCTGGCAGTAAATTATTGCCGGTGTGTTTTCTGGGGATTAAACGATGAGTGAGAGTCAGAATGCCGCGCACACGGCGCCGACCTTTGGGCAGGATCCACATCGGGTCACCGACCGCAGTGAGAAAGTGCTCGAAGTCGCCATCGGCCGCGAGCTTCGCAACTTTCGCCTGCAAAAGTCGATGACAGTAGCGGAACTGGCCCAGTTGACAGGCCTGTCGATCGGCATGCTGTCGAAGATCGAAAACGGCTTGACCTCACCGTCGCTGACGACGCTCCAGACCTTGTCGAACACGTTGAATGTCCCGATCACGGCGTTCTTTACGCGGTTCGAGGAGCACCGCCCTGTCGTTCACGTCAAAAGTGGCGACGCGATCGAAATCGAGCGCGCGGGCACCCGCGCCGGACATCAATACAACCTGTTGGGCCACATTGGCCCCAACGCCAGCGGCGTGACCGTGGAGCCCTACCTCATCACACTGACGCACGAATCCGATGTCTTTCCCACCTTCCAGCACGGCGGCATCGAACTCTTGTATATGCTGGAGGGCGAGGTCGAGTACCGTCACGGCAAGCAAGTCTTCCTGCTGCAACCGGGAGACAGTTTGTTCTTCGACGCAGAAGCGCCGCACGGCCCGGAAACCCTCGTCTCCCTGCCCGCGCGCTATCTTTCGGTCATCTCCTATCCGCAGGGCGGTTGAGCAGCCCTGCCGGGAGGCAGAGGCGCCGTCGGGGCGCCTTGAGGCATCATGGTGTGGAACTAGAACGCTGTCCCGACCCGGCGTCTTAGATAGCGCCGTAGCGAGCAAGCGGCGGCGCTCTGGTCATGCGTGCATCGCAAGAAGATCCGCATCTCCAGCCGAATGGTCGGTCAAGGGCTCCAAATCGGGCACAGGCCCGCGGCACAGACCAGCGCTAGACTAGCTTCGGCCCTCTCATGTCTTGATCGGCTGCATGATCGCGAAATCGCACCCCTCATCCGCCTGAAGGACCTCTTCGGCATAGATCCGATCGTAGCCGCGCCGCTCGGACGCCGGCTTCGACGGTGATCGGAAGGTTCCACGCCGCCGTTCCAGCTCGTCGTCGTCGACCAGCAGCTCGATCGTCTTGTCCTTGACCGACAGCTTGATACGGTCGCCGGTTCGAACCAGCGCCAGCGGTCCGCCGATCGCCGCTTCCGGCGTGACGTGGAGCACGATGGTGCCGAAGGCCGTGCCCGACATGCGCGCATCGGAAATGCGGATCATGTCCTTGATGCCCTTGGCCGAGAGCTTCTTGGGGATCGGCAGATAGCCGGCCTCGGGCATGCCGGAATCGCTGCGCGGTCCGGCATTCTGCAGGACCAGAATGTCGCCCTCCTCCACATCGAGGTCCGGATCGTCGATGCGCTTCGCCAGATCGGCGAGTGAATCGAACACCACCGCGCGCCCTTCCTTTTCGAACAACGCCTTGTCCGCCGCCGAACGCTTCAGGATCGCGCCGCCCGGCGCGAGATTGCCGAACAGCGCGACGAGACCGCCTTCGGGTTCCAGCGGCTGCTCGGCGCTGGCGATGACCTTGCGGTCGACGGGACCGACATCCTCGCGAAGCCGGTCGCCGAGCGTGTCGCCGGTCACCGTCCTGCAATCGAGGTTCAACAGCGGTTTGAGCTCGCGCAGCACCGCGCCGACACCGCCGGCAAAGAAGAAGTCTTCCATGTAGTTGGCGCCGACCGGCTTGAGATTGACCAGCACCGGCGTCTCGTCGGACAACTGATTGAGCCGCCGCAGCGAAACCGGAATGCCGAGACGTCCCGCAATCGCCGTCAGGTGAATGATGGCGTTGGTGGATCCGCCGAGAGCGAGCAGGATACGCAAGGCGTTCTCGACCGATTTCTCGGTGATCACCTCGCTGGGACGAATGGGCTTGTCGATCATGCGCGCGGCCGCGAGACCCGTCGCCTCGGCGGCCCGCAGCCGATCGGCATGGACCGCCGGGATGGCCGCCGTTCCGGGCAGCGACATGCCAAGCGTCTCGGCGATGCAGGCCATGGTCGATGCCGTGCCCATGACGGCGCAGGTGCCGGCGGTGGTCGCCAGCCGGCCCTCGATGTCGCCGATCGCTTCGCTGGAGATCTCCCCGGCGCGGTATTTTCCCCAGAACCGGCGGCAATCGGTGCAGGCGCCAAGCCGCTCTTCGCCGTAGCGCGATGTCATCATCGGACCGGCAACGATCTGGATCGCCGGTAGGTCCGCCGATGCCGCCCCCATCAACTGCGCCGGCACGGTCTTGTCGCAGCCGCCCATCAAGACGACGGCATCCATCGGCTGGGCCCGGATCATCTCTTCGGTATCCATCGACATCAGGTTGCGGAACTTGAGGCTTGTCGGATTGAGAAAAACCTCGCCGAGCGAAATTGTCGGAAACTCAATCGGCAGCGCGCCGCCGAGCAAGACACCGCGCTTCACCGCCTCCAGCATCTCCGGAAAATGCCGGTGACAGTTGTTGAAACCGGAAAAACTGTTCGCGATCCCGACGATCGGCTTCTTCAGGACCTCGCGGGAATATCCCATCGAACTGGCGAAGGAGTTTCTCAGATAGAGCGAGAAATCCTTGTCGCCGTAGTTGGTCAGGCCGCGCGCGAACCCTCTTGCCTCGTCTTCACTCATGTTCAGCGCGCCCGCTCTTCCAGCTTGATCTTGACGTATTTCGTCTCGAGATAATCACCGATGCCGAAGGAGCCGCCCTCGCGCCCCATGCCGCTTTCCTTGACGCCTCCGAACGGCGCTTCCGCGGTCGCGAGCAGCATCTCGTTGACGCCGACCATGCCGACCTCGAGATCTTCATAGGCCCGCGTCGCGGTTCGCAGATCGTTGGAGAAGACGTAGCCGGCGAGGCCGAAAGGCAGCGCATTGGCCCGTTCCATCACCTCGTCATAGCTCGTGAAGGTAGTCAGTGGCGCGACCGGCCCGAACGGTTCCTCGCGCATGATGCGGGCATCGTCGGGAACGTGGCCAAGGACGGTCGGCTCGAAGAAGAAGCCGCGATTGGCCTCGGCCGGAACGTTGCCACCGGCCAACACCTCGGCGCCCCGCTGCCTGGCATCGGCGACGAGCTCCTGGATCGTCTCCAGTCCGCGCCGATTGGCGAGCGGGCCCATCTGGACCCCCTCCTCCATGCCGCGTCCGACCTTCAGGGATTTTGCGACTTCAGCGAAACGGCGGGCAAAGGCCTCGTATTTCGACTCGTGGACGTAGAAACGCGTCGGCGAGATGCAGACCTGGCCGCAATTGCGGAACTTGGTATTGGCGCAGACCTCCGCGGCCTTTTCGGCGTCGACGTCGTCGAAGACGACGACCGGGGCGTGGCCGCCCAGTTCCATCGATACCTTCTTCACGCCGTCGGCGGCCAGGTGCAGGATCTGCTTGCCGACCGGAACCGAACCGGTGAGCGACACCTTGCGCACGATCGGCGAGGCGATCAGGCGCCGTGCGATCATGTCGGATTGACCGGTCAGGAAATTGACCACCCCGCTCGGGACGCCGGCGTCGTGGCAAGCTCGCACCAAGGCCGCGCAAGAAGCGGGTGCCTCGCCGGCCGGCTTGATGATGATGCTGCAGCCCGCCGCGAGCGCGGCCGCGATCTTGCGGGCGGGCAAAAGGGCCGGAAAATTCCATGCGGAGAACGCCGCCACGACTCCGACGGGCTGATGAATCACCGCCATCCGGCTATCGGCTGTGCGGCTCTCGATGATCTGCCCGTAGATGCGCTTGGTCTCTTCGGAATACCACTCGAACTGATCGGCCGCGGCGTTTACCTCGCCCTTGGCTTCAGCCAGCGGCTTGCCGGTTTCCACCGACATCAGTGTCGCGATCTCATCGGCGCGTTCGCGAATGAGGTCGCTGGCCTTGCGGATCAGCTTGGCGCGCTCCCAGGTTCCGACCCGGCGCCAGACGGAAAAGCCGGCCCGAGCCGCTGTCAACGCGGCGTCGATATCAGCTTCGGTCGCCTCGGCGATGGAGCCGAGCGTGTCCTCCGTGGCCGGATCGGTGACCGCCCGCGTCGCGCCGTTCGACGCACCACGCCAAGTGCCGTCGATGTAGAGTTCCAGATCACGATACATGGCCGATTCCATTCAGATTTTCTGTTCGAGATAGCGGGCCTGGACGTCATCGACCCAGTTGCCGACATTCCAGGAGCCATAGGCTCCCATTTCCGCGATCGGGTCACGACCGGCGTACACGGGGATATGCACCAGCGACAGGCCGTCATGCGCATGGGCTTCGTCAAGCGCCGCGCGCAGAGTATCCCGCGTCGTGCCGCCGAACAGGGCCTTTACGCCAGCAAAGGCGCCGGCCATCGCGACATAGTCCACCGCGACACTGTCGTTGGTGCGGAATTCCACTCCATACTGGGCGTATTGCAGGCTGGTGATGGCCCCCATCCGGCGATTGTCGAACAGCGCGATCATGCCCTTCACGCCGTGCTCGACCGCATCGATCAGGATCTGCGGGTTCATCATGAGCGAGCCGTCGCCGGTGAAGGCTATGCCGTAACGTGCCCCCTCCACGCCGGCGGACCCCAGCAACGCCGAGGCGGCAAAGCCCATGTAGGACGCGCCGGTTTCGGTGAACGTATCGCCGACGATGTCGTCTTCGACGATCTGAAAGCCGTTGGCCTGGACATCGCCGGCATCGAAGAACTTGGCGGCTCCGATCCGCTTGGCGAATTCTGCGACGGTATGAATCGCCGCCGGCTGCGTCAGCACGGCCTGCTTCCAGACCGCGTCATCGAGTGGCGCGGCACCTGTCCGTTCGCGCTTGAACGCGCTCCAGGCAGCCTTTTTGTCGGCGCAAAGGCGCAGCCATTCGCCGCGATCGTCTTTCAGGGCCCTCTTTTCGCGCAGGACATCGAGCAGTCGCGCAGCGACGCAAGTGATATCGCCCGGCAGAGGCAAGGTGTTGGCGTAATGGGTGACGTCGCCGATCGCGCCGTTGATGTTGATGACGGCCCTGGCATTGGGATAACCGACGCCGGAGCAATCGGCCTGGCAGACACCGCGCGAGCCTATGAAGACGACGAGATCGGCCTCTTCCATGGCAAAATTGCCGCTGATCGTGCCCTTCGATCCGCCGACATGCATGTTCTGCGGATGGCCGTCGGGCAACACGCCGGTCGAACCCGGCGAAAGCACAACCGCGGCGCCGATCGCCTCGGCCAGGTCGCGAACCGCGGAAGCATGCCGTCGGGATCCGCCACCCGCCTTGATCACGATCTTGCGGTGACGGGCAAGCAGCGCCGCCGCCGCCTCGTAGACTTCCAGACCGGCCGGCGCCACGGCCGGAAGCTCCATGCGGCCGGGAAGCGTATCGACATTCACCTTCATCGATTGCGGCTGTGTGTTGATGGGCAGCAAGATGAAGAACGGCCCCGGCATGTAGGGGTGATGCACGCAGTTGGTCCCGCGGCGCATGCACTCCCGCAGGGATTCCGGCGTATGCAAGGTGTGGGACTGGCCCATCAGCGCCGTGATCTTGCCGAAGATCCCCTGTTCGGGTTTCGGCACCTGCTGCATGTTGTAGCCTTCGCCGCGCGTCGTTTCGTCACCATAGATGTGGTAGACGCCGACGCCGTTGGACGCGGCGGCCAGCGAGCCGGCCATGGCCTGAAGGCCGCCCGGCCCGATCGAGGTGACGACGGCCGGCGTCTTGCCGTACTGCCAGGCATGCGCGGTGGCCGCATGCGCCATCTCGACCTCGTTGCGGCAATTGATCACCGTGACGACGCCGGCCTCACTGTAAATTCTCAGGACATTTCCCAGATCGGTCGACCCGTGCCCGAAAATCGCGAAGTAGTGCGTCACACCCTGCTTCAGCAGCCCGATGACCAGCGCCTCGGACAAGCTGGTCTCGATCGGCATCTCGATACCGCCCGCGGCAAGGGCCGCATCGACGTCGTCGTAGCGGGCGACAAACTCCGCCCTTTCCCGAATTTCGCTTTCCTGGGTCCCGGATCCAAAATTACTCTCAAGCATTGCTGGCTCCGACGTTCATTTTCCCTCGCCTCTTCGCGAAAAATTCTCCCGATACCTGCAGCGCGATGATGAACGCAGCGAGACCGAAGAAGAACAGGGCGGTTGGAGATGTGTAGAAGATGGCGAGATCACCGCCGGAGAGGTTCATGGCCGTGCGGAATTCGCCTTCCAGCGTCGGCCCGAGCACCAGCCCAAGGATGATCGGGGTGACGGGAATTTCGGCCTTGATCACCGCGTAGGCGAGCAACCCGACGATCGCCATCGTGTAGATGTCGAAGATGCTATTGCGCACGGTGAAGGCTCCGATGCCGCACAGGACGATGATGAGAACCGCCATCAATCGGGGCGGCACACGCAACACATGGACGAACAGCCGGATTCCGAGCAGTTGCATGAACAGGATCGCGACATAGGCGACGACGATCGAAACGTAGATTCCGTAGACTTCCGTCTGGTGATTGAGAAACAGCGCCGGTCCCGGCACGATGCCATGGATCTGCATGCCGGCCAGCACGATCGCCGTTGCCGGATCGCCGGGGATGCCGAGCGACAGGAGCGGGATCATGGTTCCCCCGGTGACGGCGTTGTTCGCGGTTTCCGGCGCGACGACACCCTCGATCGCTCCCTTGCCGAAGCGGGACGGATCCTTGGAAAAGCGTTTGGCGTGATCGTAGGCGAGGAACGAGGCGATCGGGCCGCCGGTACCGGGGATGGCGCCGATGACGGTCCCGATGGTCGAACAGCGGACCATCAGCCAGAAATTGCTGGCGATCAGCCGCAAGGACGGCAGCTCGGCGCGGATATCGCTCATCTGAGCGGGAGGCGCGACGCCCCTGCGGTGTTCCTCGAAGACCTGGATGATGAAGGGGACGGCGAACAGACCGATCATGGCGACGAGTAGGTTGACGCCCTGCAGCATGCTCGTCGTGCCGAAGGTCATGCGCGGCACACCATCCAGGACGTCGAGCCCGATGGTCATGGCCATCAGTCCGAGCAGCCCGGCGATCAGCCCGCGTAACATCGACTTGCCGGCCATACCGCAAATCGTCGACAGTCCGAACACGACCAGAGCGAAGATTTCGGCCGGGCCAAAGGACATGGCCATGCGCGAGACCAGATTCACCGACACGACCATCACGATGAGGCTGAAGATGCCGCCGAAGGTGGAAACGATCACGGCCATGCCGAGCGCGATCGATGCGCGCCCCGTCTTGGCCATCGGATAACCGTCGATGACGGTCGCCGCGGCGGACGGCGTGCCGGGAATGCCGAGCAGAATCGCCGAAACCGACCCGCCTGTCATGCCGCCGATATAGGTGCCGAGAAGCAGGCCGATGGCCGGCACCGACTCCATGCCGAAGGTCAGCGGGAGCGCCAGCGCCAATGCGACCGTGAAGGTCAGTCCGGGGATGGATCCGAAAATCAGACCGATGAGCGAACCGAGCGCCACCGCGCCGAGGCTTTCGGGCTGAAGCGCAATTGTCGCCGCTGTCAGAAAGCTGTCCATGTCAGGCCATCAACCCAAATTGATCCACGAACCGGTCGCCAGATAGACGCCGAGGATCTTTCCGAAGATCAGCCAGCAGGCGAAGGTGATGCCGACGCTCATGGCTCCGATGCGCAGCGGCGACCGGTCGTTCGTGCAAATCAGCATGATCGACGCGACAGTGACGAGCGTGGCAAGAACGAAGCCGATGCGCTGCATCAAAAATCCGTAGGCAAGAAGATGCGCGACGGTCAGGATCGCCGCGACGAGACCGGCGGCTCCGTTGACGCCTGCCGCCTCAGGCTCATTGATCGCCCCCTCGGCCCCTGGCGTCACGGCGTCGTCACGCCGCTTGCCCAGCGCCGCAATGGTCAGCCACAGCGAGAAGACCGCCAGCAACGCGCCCAGGAGGAGCGGGAAAGCGCGGGGACCGACGTCCCCGCCTCCCGTGCCCGGCGGTATCGTGCGCCAGACAATCAGCATCCAGACCAAAGACAGGGTCAGAAGCAGCATGCCGGTTACGACATCACGCTTTTTTTCCGACATCTGCCCCTCCTCGAAACGGAATCTGCCGGTTTATTTCGTCATACCCAGTTCGCCGAGGAGCTCGGCGTAGAACTTGTCATCGCGGGCGATGATATCGCCGAATTCCGCACGTCCCTTAAAAGCCGGCTCGAAGCCGATGTTCTTGGAGGCCGCGATGAATTCGTTCGACTCCGCCGCTGCCTTGGCCGCCGTCTCCAGCTTTGCGAGCACGTCGTCCGGCGTTCCCTTGGGCGCCGCCAAGCCGCGCCACATCGAGATGTCGATGTCGTAGCCCTGGCTCTTCGCCGTCTTCACATCGGGTAGAACGCTGACCGGCTCTGCCCCGGTCGAACCGAGGACAGTCAGGTCGCCGGACTGGACATAGGAAAGGAACTGGCCGGGCCATTGGATGGCGGCATCGATGCGGCCGGCCAGCAACTCCACGGGCGCCTTGCCGTCCCCGTAAGAGACGTAGTTGACCTGATCGGCGATGCCCATGGCGTCGAACAGGGCGGCCGACGTCAGATGCGTGAACGAGCCCTTGCCGGAGATGCCGACATTGATCTTCTTGCCGCCTTCCTTGACGGCCTTGGCCATCTCGTCGAGGCTTTTCCAGCCCGTCGAGACATTCACCGCGAGGACCGGAATTTCGACCGACACCTGGGCGATCGGTGCGAATTCCTCATAGTTGAACGGCAAATTTCCGAGGTGATACGTCGTGTTGATGGAGTTGGAGTTCCACACGATATTGTAGCCGTCAGGACGCGTCGACTGGACGTGGGCATAGCCGATCGCGCCACCCCCGCCGGTGCGGGCGACGGGCACGACCGGGGAGCCGAGCTCCTGGGACATCAACTCCGCCAGCAGCTGCGCCGTGGTGTTGGCGGTGCCGCCGAACAGGACGGTCATTTCGACCGGCTTTTCCGGATATTCGGCCCGGGCAGGAAGACTTCCGGTCAGGGTGACGGCAGCCAGTGCAGCGGCGATAAGACCGCCGCTCAATTTGAACGAATGCATGTTGTTCTCCTCCCAGTAATGCGCTCGGCGACCTCCCGCCGCGATGAAATTCAACGTCTCCGGACGCACACTCGGCAAACCGGACGAATCCCGTCCGGCCGGCCCGAGAGCACTGGCGGGGCCGTCAGTTGGCCATCTCCAGTTTGGCGGATTTTTTCTCTTCCAAACCCTGCAAGATGGATTCCGGTGTTGCCGGCAGCGCGGTAATGCGCACGCCGATCGCGTCGTAAATGGCGTTCATGATCGCCGGCGCCGTCGGCACCAGCGCCGGTTCGCCGATGCCCTTGGCGCCGAGCGGGCTGCGCGGGTCGCGGTCTTCCACGAGCATCGTGTTGATCTGCGGAATGTCGAGCGACGTCGGCAGGATATATTTGGAGAAGCCGTGGGTAGTCGTGTGACCCTTATCGAGCTGATAGTCTTCCATCAGCGCCTGGCCCAACCCTTGCACGATGCCGCCTTCGATCTGACCCTCCACACCGCGAGGATTGATCGCTCGGCCGACGTCGTGAACGGCCCACATGCCCAGCACCTGAACCTCGCCCGTCAAGGTGTCGACTTCCACCTCCGCGACCTGACAGCCGAAGACATAGGCTTGCCAGGGAGCGCCGGAACCGTCGACCGGATCGAGACCGGTGCCGTGCGCCGTGAACGAGCCGGAGCCGACCGGGACGACCCCCCGCTTCTTGCAAAGAGCAACCGCCTCGTCGACGGTCATCCGGTTGTTGGAGCCCTCGGCCCAGATTTCGCCGTCGAACGCCTTGATCGTCGCGGCGTCGACCTGCCAGTGATCGGCCAGTTCGGCGTCGAGCTTGGCGCGGGCGTCGCGGCATGCAATCGCGACGCAGTTGCCGATCATGTAGGTCTGGCGCGTCGCGCCGGCATGCGCCGCCTCGGGCGAGCGCGCCGTGTCGTTATCGCCGATCGTCACGTCGTCGGGCCGGATGCCGAGTTCTTCGGCGGCGACCTGCGCGAGCACCGTCAAGATGCCCTCGCCGATCTCGGTGACGCCGGTGACCACCTTCGCAGTGCCGCCATCATCCATTTCCACCCAGGCGCCCGCCCGATCGATCGTTGCGGTGCGGGCAATGCCGTACCAGGACGCGGCCATGCCGCGGCCCCTCGCCCAGCGCTTCATCACGCCACCTCCTGCTTATCGTCCGCCGCCGTCTGGCGAAAACGAGCTCCGAGGGTGCAGGGCTGGCGCGTGTCGGAACCGCCGAGATCCGACCGCGTGGCGCCGCGGCTCGTCGGCGCGCCCGTTTCCCACCGGCAGAACGCCTCGGCGGTTTTCAGCACCTCGCCGATGGAAACGGTATCGAGCCGCTGCCCCGTGTGCGTGTGGGACCCGACCGTCATCATGTTCCGGCGCCTGATCTCGAACGGATCGAGACCGAGCCTTTCGGCGCAGATGTCGAGGTGTGACTCGGTGGCGAACTGCGCCTGCATGGCGCCGAAGGTCCGGAACGCGCCGGACGGCGTGTTGTTGGTGTAGACGCCGAACGTGTCGATCCGCGTGTTGGCGATGTCGTATGGGCCGAGCGACAGGATGGCGGCCTTGCGCATGACGCCTTCGGTGGACATGCCATAGGCGCCGCCGTCGCTGATCATCTTAAACGAGACGGCCGTGATCGTGCCGTCGCTCTTCAGGCCCATCCTGTATGTCACCTTCGAGGGGTGGCGCTTGGCCGTCGCGATGATCGATTCCTCGCGAGTAAAGACAATCCGGACGGGGCGTCCGCTCTTCATGGCGGAGAGCGCCAGCATGCCCTGGTAGATCATGTCCTCCTTGCCGCCAAAGCCGCCGCCGACCGGGCTCATGATGAAGCGGACCTTGTTGATCGGCTTATCGATGATGGTCGACAGCATGTGGCGATGATGGGTGATGTTCTGGCTCGGGGAGACGACGGTCACGACGCCGTCGTGATCGACATAGGCAAGGCCCGCCTCCGGTTCGAGATAGGCGTGCTCGACTTGTTGGGTCGCGTAGCTGTTCTCGACGATGAGATCGGCCTCGGCAAAGCCGCGCTCGACATCGCCCTTGCGGATGGGGATGTGCTTGACGACGTTGTCGCTGGCATAGTCGTGCACGACGACCGCGCCGGGCCGCATCGCCTCCTCGGGATCGAAGACGCCCGGCAGTTCCTCGTAAGCCACCTTGATCAGCCCGAGCGCCCGGCGCGCGATCTCCTGGGTCTCGGCCGAGACCGCGGCGACCGCCTCGCCGACGTAGCGCACCTTTTCGCGCGCCATCACCGGCTGGTCGTGGACGAAGACGCCAAACCCGTCCTGACCGGGCACATCCTCGTGCGTGATCACACATTCCACGCCGTCCAGCGCCTCGGCGGCGGACGTGTCGATCGAGAGGATTTTCGCATGGGGATACGGGCTGCGCAGAACCTGCATGTGCAGCATGTCCTGCATCGTCATGTCGCCGGCGTATTTCAGCGCGCCGGAAACCTTGCTCGGCGCATCGAGCCGACGGACATTGTTGCCGATATAGGAGGCGCCAGCACCGTCCTCATCGAGCGCGGTGGCGGGAAGACGGCCATTCATAACGTCCCGGGCCAGTTCAACGGCCTCGAATATCTTCGTGTAGCCCGTGCAGCGGCAGATGTTGCCGCCGAGGCGCTCCTTGATCTCTTCCAGGTCAGCGAACGGGTTTTCGCGCAGTGCCGAGGTAGCCGCCATCACCATGCCCGGGATGCAGTAGCCACACTGGCTGGCGCCGGTCTTGTGAAAGGCCTGCTGCAGGGTGGTCAGCTCACCGCGCGGCGCGAGCCCCTCGATCGTCTGGATGTCCGCCCCGTCAGCCTTCACCGCCGGCATGAGACAGGATTTCACCAGCTTACCGTCGACGAAGACCGAACAGGTGCCGCACTCGCCGGCGCCGCAACCTTCCTTGCTTCCGGTGAGATTGATCTCCTCACGCAGATAATCGAGCAGGCGGTAGCTGCCATTGAGCGGCCGGGCGAATTTGCGGCCGTTGACGGTCATGGTCAGGACGCGGTCAGACATGAGCTGCTTCCCTCTGCTGTGCATTCGGAACCGGCGCGCCGCACGCGACGAGCGCGTCTTCCAGCGCGGCCTCCACAAAGCCCCGCACGACCCGCTGGCGATAGGCGACGCGCGAGCGCGAAGCGACGCGCTCGGCCGGCAACACGCTGGCTTCGGCCACCAGCTCGCGGGTGATGGGCTGGCCGATCAGCATGGTCTCGATATCGTGCAGCCGGACGGGCACGGGGCCGACCCCACCGAGCGCCAGCCGAACGTCTTCGAAGACGTCGCCGGCGGCGTTGGTTTTGACCAGCGCGACGGCCGACACCCTGGATATGACGAGGGAGCGTCGCTGGCCCACTTTTTGAAATGAGCCGCCATAGCCCCGCATCGATTCACAGATCACGGCGGTGATCAGTTCCCCGGCTCGCAGCGCCGTGCGGCCGGGACCAAGGATGAAGTCGCCGATCGGCATGGTGCGTCGGCGGATTTCGCCGTTTTCCAGCGACGCAAGCTCCACATCCGCATTCATCGCGAGCAGCGGCGGCACACCGTCCGCCGCTGGAGACGCATTGGCGATATTTCCCGCCAGCGTCGCCTGCTCGCGCACCTGGTCGTCGGCGAACCAGATCGCGCAATACGGCATACAGGGTAGATGATCGCGCAGGACGGCGTCGGTCAGAAAGGCCTGAAAGGCGACATTCGCGTTGAGCCGAACCCGGTTGCCGACATGTTCGTAACCCTGGAACTCGCGGACCCGGCTCAGATCGACGACGATCGAATAATGCACGTCTCCGCCCCGGCCCTCGCGGGCATAGGGCAGGACGTCGGTCGCCCCGGCGATGACCTTGCCGTCCGCGGGAAGCTTGCCGACTGTCTCCAGCGCTTCCCGCAGATCGCGCGGCGTGACGTATTCCTCAAAGGACAACATTATCTCGACCTTCGATCCTGATCATTCCGCCGCGATCGACTGGGCTTGCGCCTGCTTGTTGCGGACCACCACCTTGATCGCGTCTTCCACGCGGTCCTTGGCGTAGCGCAGCGCCTCAGGCAGGTTTTCCATCGGGAAGGTGTGGGTGTGGATCTGGGTCGCGTCGAAGCGCTTCTGGCGCATGAATGCCTCGGCGCGGTGTGTCGCCCCCTTGCCCTCGCCCCGGATGCCGTAAACGTAGATGTTGTTGCGCACCAGATAGGCCACGTCGACGGGCACCGGCGCGCTCGGGAATGCCGCCAGGCAGATCTTGCCGCCGCGGTTCAGCATCTGCGCCGCCTCGTTGACCGCATTCGGTGCCCCCGAGCATTCCACCACATAGTCGACGCCCTTGCCGTCGGTGAGGCGGCGAACGGCCTCGACCGGGTCTTCATTGCGCACATTGATGACGTGGTCGGCGCCGAGGCGCTTGCCGATCTCGAGCCGGTTGTCGCGGGTTCCGGTCAAAATCACCGGCTGCGCGCCGAGCGCCTTGGCAACGGCGGCACCCAGCAGGCCGATCGGGCCCGGCCCGCTGACGACGACGCTGTCGCCCGCCACGAGACCGCCGAGTTCGGTCAGGCCGTACATCGCGGTCCCGGCGGTGACGACGAGCGTCGCTTCCTCGTCGCTCATGTCATCGGCGACATGCACCAGGGTGTTGATGTTGTTCACCTGGTATTCGCAGAAGCCGCCATCGGTCGTGAAACCGTTGGCTCGATGGCCCTTGTCGACGTCGCCGTAGTTCTTGCCGTAGTTGTGGCAGGACGTATACATGCCCTGCCGGCAACGCTTGCACTGGCCGCAGCCGGCGTGAATCTCGACCGTCACGCGCTCACCGATGGCGTATTCGTCGACGCCCTGCCCGAGCGCGACCACGGTTCCCATATACTCGTGGCCCGGCGTGAAGTTCTTGTTGAACGGCGCGCCGCCCTCGATCTGCGCCGGCGGGCCGTGGTGAATGATCTCAAGATCGGTGGCGCAGATGGCGACGGCGTCGATGCGGACCAGGACCTCCGCTTTCTTCGGCGAAGGGACGGCCTTGTCGACAAAGGTCAGTTGACCCGGATCGCCCAGAACCCAGGCTTTCATGGTCTCCGGAACCGGATAGTCCGGATGGGTCTTCACACCTTGTTCCATAGCCATGTCTTTTCCTCCCACGACGTCGCAACTGACTGAAACGGTTGCTCTTAAAATTGGCCGACACGCAGCCTGTTGGATAACTTGCCGGCGCACTCGATCACTGCGCGGATCATGTGCGCGCGGTATTCGGTGGTTGCCCTGCTCTTCGGGATCGACACGCTGATCGAGCCGAGCACCGCGCCGCTGCCGTCGCGCAACGCCGCGCCGTAACAGATGACGTTCGGCTCCAGTTCCTCATCGTCGACGGCGAAGCCCGAACGACGCACGATGCGCAATTCCTCGATGAGCGCGGACAGCGAAGTGATCGTGCTCGCCGTGAACGGCGTCAGACCGCTGTTGGAGACCACGCGCGCCAGCTCGGTCTCGGGCAGCCAGGCGAGGATCGCCTTGCCCGTCGCCGTCGCATGCGCCGCGCGCATCTTCTTCACCTCGTCCGGCTCCACATGGGTCGGCATCAGCGAGCCGAACTTGAGCCGGGTCATCAAAATGGAATCGCGCAGCACCGCCAGTTGGACGCTTTCGCGCAAGCTGACATTCAGCCCCTGCAACTCGTCGTGGACGAACTCGCAAAGATCGAACTCGCGGCTGGCGAGCGCCGCCAGATCCGCCAATTTCGAACTGAGCATGTAGCCGCGGCTCCGCCCCGCATGAATGACGTAACCGCGCGCCACCAGCGTCGCCACCAGATGATGGCAGGTCGACAGATTCAACTCGGCCGCCCTGGCGAGTTCATTCAGCAGAATCGGACGGTCCTTGCCGGCGATCACTTCGATCAGCTTCAGGGCACGGTCCACCGATTGAATGACCCGCCCCTCCGCCGCCTTCTTTTTGCCGGCGCCAGCGGGCTCTTCATACTTGTCCTTCGGCTTGGCGGGAGAGGACGACATTGGTCCGGCTTCGCTCATCTTTGGAAGGCCCTCGGCCCCTCTCTTCAACTTGGTCGCAGCCTAGGGGCGATCTCGCTTGATCGTCAAATAAAATCCACATCGTCAAATTGCTTTTCACAATGTGAAATTTGACCGGATTTTGTTGTGGTCTATATCGTGCCCGGGTAACAGACTTTGCGTCCACTCCGCCGGAATGGCGGAGGCTCAGAGGCGGGAAATCAGCGGGGAGCTGGGGCGTTGGTGAATTATCTGGTCTATGTCAGCCAGGCGCGGAAGGGGCTCGGCACAGCGGACCTTGAGGCGATCCTGTCGAAGAGCCGAAGCTACAATCCGCTTCACGGCATTTCGGGGATGTTGCTGTTCGCCGGCGGCAGGGACGGTCGGCGCGGCAGCTTCATGCAGCTTCTCGAGGGCGACCGTGGCGCGATCGAAACCCTGCGCACGACGATCTTTGCCGATCCGCGTCATCACACCAAGATCGTCATCGAACAGGGCGAGAAACCCGAACGCGACTTCGCCGACTGGTCGATGGCCTTCCAGAGCGCCACAGCCGAAAGCCTCGCCGGGTATCCGGCCTTTGCGGATCTGGGGAGCGATCATTTCTACGCCCGTTGCCAAGCCGGCGAGGCCCATCGCTCGCTGGAGTTTCTCAAGGATTTCTGGGCAGCCGAGCCGCGCGACGACGCCCGCTGAAACCGCTGGTGATCGCTTCCTATGCGGGACTTTCGATCCGGCCGGCCTCTACGCGCAGCAAGCCCATGCTGATCCATGACCGCATGCACGGCGCTCGCGGCCGGGATGCGCACGTCGCCGGCACGCTTCCTGAGCAAGAGCTCCCGGATTGCGGGCGCCCCCTGCGCGGCTTGTCCTTCAACTCGTGACGCCACCACGGGGGAGGTCAAGAATCTGCTCCGCGAACCGGAAGCGAAAGCACGCCAGAAAGGGGATGCTGTCTCCTGTCGATTTCGAACCGCAGCAAGAAATTTAACCCGAGGGCGTCCACGAAAATCGGGGCTATTCAGGTCTTTTCAGCGCGCAGCGCCGGACGAGCCGGGTCCTCCCGCCTCTCTCTGCCAGCCTCCCCGCTACGCAGACGGGATCGTTCCGTCTTCTCAATCGTTCACGTAATCGAACTGAAAAAATCCAAGGAGTATGACAGTGACCAACGCAATTTCGACGCTCGAGACACTCACCGATACCGCTGTAGACAGCGCGTTGGGGTATGAGACTGCTGCGGAGAAGGCGAAGAACCCGGGACTGAAACAGACTTTGCACGCACAGGCGGCTAAACGCCGTGAGACTGTGCGTATGCTGAACGACGAGATTGTTCGTCTCGGTGGCGATAGACGTGAAAACGGCAGCACCCTGGGGGCTGCACACCGTGCCTTCACCAGCCTGTCTGACGCGTTCCAAGACAGCAACAAAGCGGCGACAGAGCGGGTGGAAGAAGGCGAAGATTACATCGCGAAGAAGTTTCGGGAGGCGCTCGAACATGCCGATCTCACCCCCGAAAGTCGGAGCGTGGTCGAACGCGCGCATGCCGAGATCAGCGCCGGCGAGCGGCTCGCCGACCGGCTTGAAAAGCAGTTCGACTGACATGAGGCTCTCCTAGGAGCCGCGTGGGCGAGGGCACATCGCCCTCGCCCTTGCACAAACGAGCACCTCCGTCCAATGACCGGAGTGGGCTGTCAGCGGCACGACGAGTTTCAGATATCCGGCCTATCGACGCGCGGCACCAGTTCGACCGGAACCGGTTTGCGAAACCAGAAGACCGATCCGCGTCTCGTGACGAAGGGTGCGCTGGCCGGGACGCCCATCCCAAGGCGGAACGAAGGGTCTGTTCCAAGGACCGCGTCTCGCCTTTGCCGTCTCATGCCGGCATCAACCGTCGCCATACGCGGCGTCATGAAAAGCGATCTCGAGCTTCAGAACGTTACCGAACAGCCGCGATAGCCGTTCCCGTTCGCTCTCGCAGGCGGTTGCCCCGTGCCGGCCGACCTCGGCCTTGAGCCAACGGGCCTGATCCCCGAAGCTTTCCGCCGCGTGAAGGTCGATCCACTGTTTCAGCACCGGGTCGGCGATCTCCGCCCGCACGGCACGTCTGCACCAATGCAAGTACATCCATTCGGCGGCGAACATTGCGGTGATGATGTCGGCGAAACCTCCCGTCTCGGCGATCTCCAGCATGCCCCGGTCGAAGTCGGTCACCCTGGGGTCGTCAGGGTCGTATCGCTCCGGATCGATGCCGAGATGATCGAAGGCCGCCCGGAAGTACTCCATCTGCTCTTCTGTCAACGCCTTGAGAACGCCGACGAGCCAAGTCTGCTCGCGGAGCGTCGGCGCCTTGGCGACCGCGAGCGCGAAGATCCTGACGGCCGTCGCAACGAATCCCGCCTCGTAGACGAGGTAACGGGCGAACACCGCGGCAGGCAGCCGCCCGGCCATGATATCCATGACGAATCGGTGCGACTGCATCCTGTCCCAGAGAACCGTATGATCGGCGATCAGTTGATCGCCAAAATCGAGACTCTGTCGCGTCACGCCTGCTCCCCTGCCTCGATCTGCCTCCTCGCAGCGTTAACGAAAGCTTCCACCCGGCTTTTTTCGACGGGATTCCACCAAACGGCTCCCTCCTTCAGGGAACTCGCGACGATCACGCCCTCGGTGCGCGCAAGAATCGTGTCGACATTCGCCTCGGTCACGCCGCTTCCCACCAATAGCGGCAGCCGCGTCGCGGAGCGCACCTCGTCGATCTCCTCCAGCGTAGCGGTGTTGCCCGTCCTCTGGCCGGTCGCGATCACCGCGTCGGCCTGGAAAAAGTCGATGTCGCGGGTCAGTTCGGGTACTGACCGGTCGGCGACGATGGCGTGGCTGCCGTGCTTCACGTGGCTGTCGGCGAAGACGCGGACATTGTCGGCGCGAAGCTGGGCACGATAACGCAGCGCGGTCGCCGCGGCGCCCTCGACGATTCCTTCGTTCGCGACATAGGCGTTGGCCCACTGGTTGACTCGGATGAAGTCGGCGCCGCCGGCCAAGGCGATCGCCAGAGCCGGGATAGCGGCGTTGGCAAGCACGTTGATCCCGAGCGGCACGCCGATCTCTCGCCTGACCCGATCGGTGACGACGCTCATGAAGGCCGCGGTCTCCGGGCCGATCAGATCCGGCTTCAGAAACGGGATGTCGCTGTGGTTCTCGATAATCAACCCGTGCACACCGCCGGCGACGTAAGCTTCGGCATCGCGCATCGCCGCGTCATAGACAGATGTGATGTTTCCATTCCGGAAATTGGGTGCGCCGGGAAAGGCTTCGCAATGAACAACTCCGATTATTACTTTATTTCTTTTGAAGATTTCGGATATTGCACTTCATTTTTCTGTAGATATAATCTGCATATTGATTCCAACTTGAGATCATGATGACTGTTTATGTTATCGGCAATGTCGCGGCCGATGAGACGTTCAAGATCGGGGTCCTGCCAAAAATCGGGGAACCCATCCTCGGGCGGCAGATCTCCCGCGATATCGGCGGCAAGGGCGCGAACCAGGCGATCGTTCTTGCCCGCGCGGGCCTTCCCGTCAGACTGCTGGCCGCCATCGGCGACGACGAACGAGGGCAGTGGCTAAAGGGCGAACTCGAGAGCGAATGCGTACCGCTCGACCTGTTGTGCGAGGCGTCCGTGCCGACCGACGTCTCCATCATCCTCTCCACGGCGAGCGGCGACAATTCGATTGTGACGACCACACAGGCGGCGGAAAGTCTCGTGCGCGACGATATCGTCGCCGCGCTGTCCGACGCAGAACCTGGTGACATCCTGCTCCTGCAGGGCAATCTGGCGACCGATGTCACGGCTTTCGCGCTCGCGCATGGACGAGCGAAGGGCTTGACGACCGTCTTCAATCCCTTCCCGGCCCATGCCGATTTCGCCGAACTCTGGTCATTGGTCGACCTGCTGGTCGCCAATGACGGCGAGGCCGAATTCTTCACCGGGCGCAACCGCGAGGCAGGGGGGGCGTCGATGGCATGCAGGTAAACCGCTTTACTAAACCGGTTTACTCAGATTGCCACATTCATTTTTTTGTTCAAGCGCAAACTTCGGATGGCCGAGAACCGGTCACACCGAATATGCCAATGTGGAACGGTGCAGTGGCGCCACGCCGTGACTTGGCCGGCTGCGCTGGCGGACCTTCCGGCCAAGGCTAGGCTGCTTTCCTTTAAACTGAGCACAGAGAAGCCCATGGCGAATCGAGACGGCCCAGCGTGCGAACCTGTTGCCGCCGCCGCTCAAAACGACCGCGGCAAGCCGAGCACGTGCTCGGCGACGTAGGAGAGGATGAAATTCGTCGAGATCGGCGCGACCTGATAAAGTCGCGTCTCGCGGAATTTGCGCTCGATATCGTATTCCTCGGCGAACCCGAAACCGCCATGGACCTGCATGCAGACGTTGGCCGCCTCCCAGGACGCATCCGCCGCCAGCAGCTTCGCCATGTTGGCCTCGGCTCCGCAATCCTGGTTGACGTCGAATTTCCGCGCCGCCTTGAAGCGCATGAGGTTGGCCGCCTCGATGTTCACATAGGCCCTTGCGATCGGGAACTGGACGCCCTGGTTCTGGCCGATCGGGCGGTCGAACACGACGCGCTCCCTGGCATAGGCGGAGGCCTTTTCCGTGAACCAATAGCCGTCGCCGATGCATTCGGCCGCGATCAGCGTGCGTTCGGCGTTGAGACCGTCGAGGATGTATTTGAAGCCCCGCCCCTCCTCGCCGATCAGGCTATCGGCCGGAATTTCCAGGTTGTCGAAGAACAATTCGTTGGTCTCGTGACCCACCATGTTGCGGATCGGAGTGACGGTCATGCCGTTGCCGATCGCCTGCCGCAGATCGACGAGGAAGATCGACAGCCCCTGCGACTTCTTGCTGACGTCGGCCAGCGGGGTAGTGCGGGCCAAAAGGATCATCAGGTCCGAATGCTGGATGCGGGAAATCCAGACCTTCTGTCCGTTGACGACGTAGCGATCCCCCTTCTTCACGGCGGTGGTCTTGAGCTTGGTCGTGTCGGTGCCGGTCGTGGGTTCGGTGACGCCCATCGACTGCAACCGCAACTCTCCCGACGCGATCTTCGGAAGATACTTGCCCTTCTGGGCCTCCGAGCCGTGCCGCAGCAAGGTGCCCATATTGTACATCTGACCGTGGCAGTGGCCGGCATTTCCCCCTGCCCGGTTGATCTCCTCCATGACGATCGACGCTTCAAGGAGGCCCAGGCCGGAGCCGCCATACTCCTCGGGAATCATCGCGGCGAGCCAGCCGGCTTTGGTCAGGGCGTCGACGAATTCCTCGGGATAGGTCTCGGCGGCGCCGTGCGCGCGGTGATACTCCGCCGGAAATTCCGCGCACAGCGCGCGCAGCGCGTCCCGAAGATCCTGATGATCGTCGCCCTCGACCCTGCTGTCCATTCTCATTCTCCATATCGGTCTGTATTGCGGCTTCCGACCCCGCCAAAAAGCGAACCCCGGCCACGGTGTATTTGTCGCAGTCCGCCGCGTTCGCGGGAGCCGATTCACCACAAGATCAAGATTTTGTGGGTTCCCCAAAGCCCATCTCTTCCTCGCGCACAAGGTGCCAGTGATCCTGACCTATCTCGATCAACTGGGCCATTTCGTCTCGCGGTTTACCCCGGATGCGCCGGATGCGCACCACGTCGCAGCCCAAGACGACAAGCCTGCGGGGCAGCCGGCCGAATAGGACGCAAGTGTCGACAGGAAGATCCCTGGCGACGGCTCGAGCCAAGCAACCATCAAGCAGTGACCACATGCGCAAGATATCTCACGGGCTGGCACGGCGGCATGGACGTCAGTGAGGTCCAACGACTCTTTCATGCGATGGCGACCGATTCAGGGATTTCGTCGGTTGCCCTGGTTTTGACTTGCCTCGTTCTACATGTCTGGAGGCCGGCGGGGACGCAATGCGACGAGGTTACGATGCGGATCAGGGTTGCCAGCTATAACATCCGCAAGGCGATCGGTCGCGATGCACGACGGGACCCGGAACGTATCCTCGATCTGGTCGCGTCGTTGGACGCTGACATCGTCGCGTTGCAGGAAGCCGATTATCGTTTCAACCAGCGACGGGCGATTTTCGACGCGGCCAAGATTCACGAACGCACCGGCCTTCGGCTCGCCGCGCTTGACCACGATGAGCCAGGCCTCGGCTGGCATGGCAATGTCGTGCTGGTTGGCGACCGCATCGACGTGCGGCAGACACGTTGTCTCGAGCTGCCCGGCCTGGAGCCGAGAGGAGCGGTCCTTGCTGATTTGACCGCCGGAGAGTTTCCCCTGCGGATGATTGCCACACATTTGGGCCTGCTCGCCCGATACCGCTATCGGCAGTCGCGGGCGCTGCTCGCCGCCGTTGAACTGGACGCGAAACGCGCGGCGATTATCGTGGGTGACTTCAATGGGTGGGGGCGCACTCCCAACAGCCTGAGCCTGTTCGAGAAAGAGATGTCGTTGACTCCCACCGGGCCCAGCTATCCGTCCCGGCGGCCCTTGACCCCGCTCGACCGCATCTACCACAATGATCGTCTCGCTCTCACCGACTGCGCCGTCATCGCCGACAGGCTCGCCCGGATCGCTTCCGACCACCTGCCTATTTGGGCGGAGTTCGAGATCAGCGGTGACCGGAACCCTCTCTCCACAGGTCAGACGGCTCTCGGGCCCGAGATGTCTGGGATCGGGGACGAAGCGACATGACGCAATGGCTTCTGGCGATCCTCGGCGTCCTGTTCGGACTCGGCGGTCTCGTCCTGCTGGGCGAACGGCGCTATCGCCACATTCGGCGCGACATCCTGAATCGCGAAGGGGCATGCGCCGTCCCTGCACGCCCGTCAGCGCTGCGGGACCTGGTCAAGACGCTCACTCCAGACAACGCGCGCGACGCGGGTCACAGCGGACACGACCTTCTCCCGGATGGACCCAAGGCCCTCGCCGCGCGGCTTGCGCTCATTGAAGCCGCGGCCGACACGATCGATCTTCAATACTACACCTGGCACAGCGACCTGGCCGGACATCTGATGGCGCGTCACGTGATCGAAGCCGCCGGGCGCGGCGTTCGCGTGCGCGTCCTGCTCGACGACCTCCATGCAAGCGGCACACGCACCCTGGTCAAGACGCTGGCAGCGCATCCGCAGGTGACAGTGCGCATCTACAACGCCTCACTGACACGTCGCGCCTACTTCCTGCACTGGTTCTTTGCCTTCGCACGTCTCAACAGGCGCATGCATAACAAGGCTCTTGTCGTCGACGACGTCGTCGCGATCACGGGCGGACGCAACATCGGCAACGCGTATTTCGGTTTGGCGGAGACCATGAACTTCCGCGACTGCGACGTGCTGATAGCCGGTCCGTCCGCAGCCGCCATGGGGGCGTCGGTACAACAATACTGGGACAGCGACCTGGCCATGCCGTCCTCAGCATTCGGTGTGGAGGAACGGGCCGGATCGGCCGTGATCGAACGACACCTGAAGATGCTTGAAGAGGTGATCGGCGCCGAACGCCTGGGAAACGCCGGAGAGACGGATCCTGGCGCCGTCGCCCGGGTCGCCGATCTTCCCTCGGTCCGGGCGTTGCTGGCCGATCTCGTCTGGTGCCCGTCAAGCATTGTGGACGACCATCCGGGAATTGCCGGCCCCGACCATCGCAAGGTCGCAAGGCGTATCGCCGACCTGACTGCCGCGGCCGAACAAACGCTCGACATCGAATCCGGCTACCTTATTCCGGGTCGCGATGGCGTGCGCCGTTTCGCGGCGCTCGTGGATCGCCGCGTCAGGGTGCGGGTCACGACCAATTCCTTCGCCACCAACGACGTCCTCGCCGCACAGGCAGGCTACGCCAAATACAGACCTGCCTTGCTTGATGCCGGTGTCGCGATCCACGAACTCAAGCTCAACGCACCGGTGCGCCGGGTAGCCTCGCTGCTGCACGGCTCCATCACCGGCAGTCACAGACATGATGACGTCGCAGCCAGTTTGCACTCCAAGGTCATGGTGATTGACGATCGTCTCTCCGTGATCGGTTCGTACAACCTCGACCCGCGTTCCGCGTTAGACAATAGCGAGGTCGTTTTATTGATACACGGGTCGGGTTTCGCCGAACGCACGGCCGTATTTCTAGAGGACGGACGATCACCGAGCGTTGCCTACCGTGTCACGCGCGAAGGACGGCGGCTCTTCTGGCACGACGGCCGCACAAATCGCAGCCAAGAACCCGGGATCACACGTCCGGCGGCCGTTCTGGCTGCCGTGATACGATACATGCCGATCGAGCGACTGCTGTAACCACGCCCAAGACTCATCTTCAATTGTCATTTTGAGCTTGAACCGATCCGATGATGTTCTCGGCGAACAGCAGTTCCTTGAGGCCTCTGCGCCCTTCGCGCAAGCCCGGGCCGAGGCATTTGAGGCAGCCGTTTAAGACGCATGTCGGAGGGCGCTATGCAGAAAAGCTCGCGTCGGCGTGTGGGTATGAGCTGGAGGCAGAAGCTCCAACGCCCGAAGGTTCATCAGTGGTTGAGGATCTTCGACAGGAACTCCTGCGCCCGCTCACTTTCGGGATTGCCGAAGAACTCTTCCGTGGGTCGGTCCTCGACGATCCTACCCTCATCCATGAAGACCACCCGATCCGCGACCTTGCGGGCAAAGCCCATCTCGTGCGTGACGAGGATCATGGTCATGCCTTCGCGCGCGAGTTCCACCATGACGTCGAGCACTTCGTTGATCATCTCCGGATCGAGCGCCGAGGTCGGCTCGTCGAACAGCATGGCGATCGGGTCCATCGCGAGCGCCCGCGAGATCGCCACCCTCTGCTGCTGACCGCCGGACAGGGCGCCGGGATGTTTGTCGATGTGTTCGGCCAGCCCCACTCTTTCGAGCAGACTTTCCGCCTTGGCCACGGCCTCGGCCCGGCTGCGTCCCAGCACCTTCTCCTGCGCAAGGCAGAGATTTTCCCGTACGGTCATGTGCGGGTACAGCTCGAAATGCTGAAACACCATCCCGATTCGCGCGCGCAGTTGGGTCAGGTTGGTCCTGCGTTCGGTGACCTCGATACCGTCCACCGTGATCGAGCCCTTCTGTACCGGCTCGAGGCCGTTGACGCATTTGATCAACGTCGACTTGCCCGAGCCGGAGGGGCCGCAAACCACCACCACCTCGCCCCGCGCCACCTGTGTGGTGCAGTCGGTCAGAACCTGGAAGTCACCGTACCACTTCGAGACGTTTTGAAGGTCGATCATGCGGGCTTTGCCTTTTGCAGCCGGCGGACGAACAGCGATCCGGCGAGACAGATGGCGAAATAGACCAGGGCGGCGAAGATATACATTTCCGCCAGCCGGCCCTCGGTACGCGCGATGATCGACGAGACCGTCATGAAATCACGCAAGGAGACGACGAACACGAGGCTGGTGTCCTGGAACAGGATGATGCCTTGCGTCACCAGGATGGGGATCATGTTCCGAAATGCCTGCGGCAGCACGACGTAGCGCTGGATCTGCCAATAGGACAAACCGGTCGCCTGACCGGCGTGGACCTGCCCCTTGCGGATCGACTGGATCCCGGCGCGGATGATCTCGGAATAGTACGCTGCCTCGAACAGGACAAAGGCGATCAGCGCCGAGTAGAATCCGCCGATCGGGCGGCCCAGCACCAGCGGCACCAGGAAATAGAACCAGAAGATCACGAGGATGAGCGGGACGGACCGGATCAGGTTGACGTAGCCCGCCGCGAAAAGCGCCAGCGGCAGTATGCCGGATAGTCGCATCAGTGCCAGAACCGTTCCCAGAACGATACCGCCAACGATCGCGAGACCGGTCAGCAGCAGCGAAAGCTGCAGCCCCTGCCAAAGGAACGGCAGGTTGTCCGTGATGACGCTGATGTCGAAATCGCCCATCGCTCACGCCCCCCCCGACATAGCCGGGAATGCGCGTATGCTTCTCGATGGCCTGCGCGGCAACCGTGGCCAGAAGCGCGATGCAGACGTAGATGACCGTCGCGGCGGTGAAGGCTTCAAACCCCTGGAACGTGTACTCGGCAATCTGCTGGCTTTGTGCGGTGAGCTCCAGAAGCCCGATCGTCAGCGCAAGCGACGAATTCTTGAAAATCGTCAGAAATTCCGACGTAAGGGGCTGCACGATCAGCCTGAAGGCGATGGGTAGTAGGACATAACGATAGGTCTGCGCGACGGAAAGACCGTTGGCGTAAGCCGCGCTGGTCAGCCCGTCGCCGACCGACTGGACGCCGGCGCGTACCTGCTCAGCCACGCGGCTCGCGGTATAAAGGCCGAGCGCGACGACCGCCGTCACGTATTCCGGGTTCGGCATATCCCGTTTCATCCAGCGGCCGACATCTTCGGGCACGATCTCGGGCACGACGAAGTACCACAGGAACATTTGCACGAGCAGCGGTACGTTACGGAAAAGTTCGACGTAGACCGTGCAGATCAGCGCGATCGGGCGGGAGGGCAGCGTCCGTCCGACCCCCACGGTGACGCCCACGACGAGTGCGATGACCCAAGCCGCGAGCGCCACGGCGAACGTCCACTGGACGCCCGAAATGAGCCATTCCAGATAGGGTTCCTCGAACAGGACGCCCCAGTTCCAGTTGTAGTTCATATTCGGGTCGTCCCGCTGGCGATGGACACGGTGGCGCCGCTACTGCCTGCTTACTCAGGCAGCGCCTGGATCTGGAACGCCGCCTTCAACAGGTCGGTCTGCTCCACGCCCATCGGGCCGAACCACTTGTCGTAGATGGCATCGATTTCGCCGGACCGGAACAATTCGGCGAGGGCTTTCTTGCCGGCGAGTTCGAAGGAGCTGTCGTTGCGCGGCACCATGATCGCGTATGGATCGAAGGAGAGGAAGTCGCCGACCACAGCGAAATCATCGGGGGTCTTGGAGTTCGAGATAAGTCCGAAAAGGAGGATGTGGTCGGTCGAATAGGCGTCTACCCGGTCGGTCTCCAGCGCCAGCATCCCTTCGGCGTGGTCGCGCACCGGGAGAATCTTGACATCGAGCCCTTTCTCCTCGACCGCGGCCTTGACGGCGCGTTCGTTCGTCGTGCCCTGGGCAAGCGCAATGGCCTTGCCATCCAGGTCATCAACCGACTGGATGCCCGAATCCTTGCGCGTCAGAATTTTGGTGCCGGTGATAAACGTAGTCGGCAGATACTCGACTTGCTCCTGACGGGTGAGGTTGTTCGTGGTCGAGCCGCATTCGAGGTCGATGGTGCCGTTGGCCATGAGCGCGATGCGGGTTTTCGGATTAACCGGGACATAGCGGACCTCGACGTCCTTGCCGACGGCCTCCTCGACG
>DRFF01000023.1 GCA_011050685.1 Aurantimonas coralicida | reverse complement strand
TGTCGAACCGTATCTTCATCGACTACGACGACATCGTCGCCCACTGCTGCGCAGCTTGGAACAAGCTCGTCGATCAGCCCTGGAAGATCATGTCCATCGGAATGCGAGATTGGGCGCATGGGTCTTGATCAGCGCCCGTTGGTATCAGTCCCATCTTCTAGGTGCTTCTGATCAGTGGCCGACAAGGGCGAGATCCCGAAATACTTCCCGTAAGAGAAAAGATTGTAGTCACCCTCCTCGTCGTCGAGGATCACAAGGACACGCGCAAACTCCGCGCCCTTAACGCCTTGCTGCGTCGCGAACGGGGACTGGTCTTCAATATATTCGCGATATCCCCAAAACTCCGCGGCTGCACAATCAAGGAACGCGTTCACCGCCCCCTGTTCGGCGCCCGCCTCCTCTTCAGCCGCCCCAGCGCCGCCACCTTCCAGGTACGCGACGAACCTATCGTCCAAGCTCATCAGTTCCCGCTCGTGCACGAACGTGAGCACCTTCCGGACGGTTGTCCCTGCGAGCGGCTCAAATATCGCCACGAGGCGCGGCACGTCCGCGCGCAAGCGAGCAATCATGGCGGGCGCATTCTGATCGGACAGTCGCTCCGGGCCCAACAACGGGCAGTTTGACCGCAGCGCCGACATGACGTCGAAATCCTGGCCGGATCGCGCCGCAATCACCAATGGCAAGACGAATGTCATAAATGGCCTAAGCACCCAGGCAGTGCCGTCCAACAGCCCGTCCTTCAGGCTTGGGGGCGCCTGATCGTTAAGCGCGGCGTAGAGGTTCGGGAAGCCGAGCCGGCGGGCGGCCATGCGATGCACCAACACAAGCACCCGGACATCCGCATCATCGTCGTCACTCTGCCAGAGCGGATCGTGGTTCTCGGCTGCAAGCCACTGTCGCACGAGGGCCAGGCGCTCGGTTCTCTGATCATCGGCCGGCAGGATGAACAGGCGCGCGGATCCCACAACCGGTCCGACAACGCCATCCAGCTCTATCGTGCGACCGCGGGTCTGCTGGAGCCCGTCATCCTCGGCACGGATCCTGTTGACCACGGCGAGTACACTTGTTGGGCACCGGAAGTTTTCCGGTTTGGTGATCTCGTTCCATCCATCGCCCAGCAAAATCGAACCCGCACCGGTCGTGTAGATCTTCTGCATTGGATCGCCGAAGAAACCGAGGCAGAAGCCTTGCCCCACGGTTTCCGCGATTTGCCTGAGGGCGGCAATGAAGGTCGGGCTCGTGTCCTGGCTCTCATCGACAAAAATGAACGGAAAGCGATTGGCGATCAGCGTCCGCAACAGCGGCCGCTCCTCGATCAACGCGGGCCCGATCTTCAGGATATCGTCGTGCCCGAGGATGCCCTTGGCGTAGTCACTGCCAGTCCCGTAGGAGAACCGAACCACGCTGGCGAGCGCGTCGGTCTGGCGCTGGTATCGCTCCATGTCGCGCGCAAGTGTCTCGCGAGTGTTTGCCCGCGTTCTTGGATTGTCCAAGCGCTCCTGGGCAGCGGCAATCTTCTCCTGGATACGTCCGGCCACCCACCTCCGAAGATCCTGCTGGAAAGGCCCCACGACCGTCCAGAGGAAGCTGTGAATCGTCGAGACGTGGAAGAGACTGTCGTTGCCGACATCGCCCCATATCTCGCCAACGGCGACCTCCGTATAGGTGATGCAGGCGATACGTTGACCTCGGCGCCGCAATGCGGCGGCGCGAGTAGCTGAAAGATGAGCAAGCGCCTTCACCAGCGACGTCGTCTTGCCAGAACCTGCGCCCGCCACCATCACAAAACTGGTCAGCGGCTGCTGATCAAGGCATTGGCGCAGCGCTTGATCAGCGTGGGTGTCCGGTTGTCCGATCCGGCTCGTCATGCCGCGGCCTCCACCTGAGCTGGGGCCGCGACGGGAACGGGCGTGACCTCGTCCTCGAGCCAGCGGAGGCCGTCCGCGATGTAGTGCGGAACGGTCCAAGTGGCGGGATCCTGGGCGAGGAGCGCGAGCGAAAAGTCGGTCTTGTTAAAGCTGGACCCCTTGATTCGGTTATGCAGCCGCTCGGCCAGTTGCTCCGCCGTAAGTCCAGCGCTTCCACGCACTCGCAGCTTTAGGTCGGAGCGCGCTGCTTCCTGACACCATGCCAGATTTTCCAGTGCAAACGCCTCCTCAAGGGTGCGCCCCGCCATAGCCGTCTGTGCCATATTCCAAGTGACGTCGATCAAGGTCTGATAGGTTACGCGCACCAGAGCGTGACCGTCCTCGCCGCGCAGCTGCGTCCGCTGGACAGATGTGGCGTTCAAGAGGTCGACGATCGTGCTGCACGCTGGCAGCCACTGGATGAGCGTTTGATTGGACGTGACGGCGCCGGCGACATGCACCATGCAGGCGCTACCAGCAGCACCCTCCTGATCCTCGGGCGACTCGTCGTCCTCGATCTCCGGCTCAGCGGCAGCGGCAGGCGCCGTCACGCTGTCGATGTCCGTAACGATGAGCGCGGTAATACCGAGAAACTCGATCAGGGTGCGGAAACGATGACCGAAGGCGCCGCCAATTTCCAGAATGCTTAGATAGGCGGACTGAAGCCGAGGCGCTGCCTTGGCGATCATCTGCGGCAACAGGAGCCGCTCGACATTTCCCTCCACCAGCACCGCCGCGTCGGCGAAAAACAGATCGCAGTGGGTGAGCTTGAGATAGCGTTCGAGAAAATCGCGGGTCGGATTGGCGGTCCGGTCGTAGAAGGCCGAGAGATTGAGCACCTCAGAGGATTGCGCCAAGGCCGTCGATGAGCGACGGAAATAGCGGATCGGCCGAAAACCGCGTTCGTAGAGGATGTGTGGCGAGTGGGTCGTGACGACGAGCTGGCTCGCGTAATGCGTACCGTCCTCGCCTTCAATCGCCAGGATATCGATCACCTTGCGGATGAAGACCTGCTGGAGCTGCGCGTGAAGGTGCGCCTCCGGCTCCTCGATAAATACGAGATGCAGAGGCGGCCGGTTGTCTTCAATGTCCATCCACTGCGAGTGAAGATCGAGCAGCTCGACGACCATGTAGATGAGATTCTTGAAACCTAGGCCATTGTAGCGATCAGGGAGCGTCGGCGGTTCGATCCCCTCCTGCGGATCGCCAAGCGCATAGTGAACGCGCGCGCCATCGTGGCTGCCCATGATGGTGGCTGGATTGAGTGCCGATTTGATCAGCAGTCGCGGATTGGAGAGCCCGGGGTAACCCAAGGCGCCCAGGCGACTCAGCGTTGGTTCGAACACGCGCTGAAGGTGATCGTTGAGCATCGCTTCAGAGTCCGCCAACGCCCGGATCGCGTCGAAGTCGTCACCGCGCTTCTCCAGGTTCCGCTCGTAGAACCGGCTCAAGCATCGCGAGAGATCTTCGGCCCGGCTGCCCGCAGCCGCGTCGGTTAGGTGGCGCTGGGCGTGCAGAAAATCGACGCGCAAGAGCGAGTTCAAGATGTCCTTGCCGCCGCGACCTTTATCCGGGGTTAGCAACAGCGGGACATAGTCGGCCGCGGCCACCAACTCTGCGTCGAACTGCGCCCGATCAAGAACGTAATAGCGCAGCTCGTACTCGCGCCGCAGATTGTCGGTCAGATAGTCACGTAGAGTGCGCGGCGAGGGATGGTAGTCTGCGCCACCGTTCGCTCCAGGTCGAATGTTCGCGCGCGCGCGTTCACGAGCCTCCCGGAAGTTGGCGAGGAGCGTCGTGACGTCGGTCGCAGCAAACTCGACACGCAGTCCGACCAGCGTCCCTTCCCAGGCGAGGCTTGGCAAGAGATCGACGACGCGGTGGAGATCTGGTGCGTCGACGTGGAACCAGACGTCGAGCGAGATGGTCGGAAGGACGGCGCCGTCCACGCCGTCACCAAAGGCATCCATTGTCGCCCAACATTCGGCGCTGAAGTCGTGAACCGAAAAGCGCTCACGAGACGCCGCCATGAAAAGCTGAAGCGCATGTGACGCCGATGTCTTCCCGCTGTTGTTTGCACCAACGAAAATAGAAATTTCAGCCGCGAGATCAATCCGCACATCCTGCAATCGTCTGAAATTACGAATTCGCAAAGTCTCAATATGCATCGGCACCCCCATTTTATTCGTACGATATCTTTTTCGTTCTCCGAAGCTACGGATTACTCTCCGCTTGATCTTTTGAGAGCAGGACTATCTTCGCCAAGTTTCCCATCTGACGTGCGGGCGTTGTCCGCGGTCCACCACGCGACGGTGGAAACCAGCCCCTTAGCCGCGGTCGTGCCACGGCACGCGCACCGTGATTTGCCGCGATAAACGTCTCGCTCCGTCAATCATGTCACCGCCCTATTTGTTCTTACCTGGAGAGTTTGGAGCCTCAGCGTTGCCTGCAAAGACCGCGCATCGATCACCGACGAGGGCAATCACCTTGTCTTGTGTAGTCTTCGCCGCCTCGGACTCAGCCGCGAATGCGGGCAGGTGCAGCGTCTTGGCCCGTTCGGATAGGTGCCCGGCAAGTTCGCCGATAGCCGCCTCGGCGTCGCCGACCGTCAGACCGATCGTTCGGGCCAGCGCGAGGAAGTCGTGGCGGGTCAGGCGATCATCCTTGCCGTTCAGCTTCAGGGCCATCCGGTCGCCGCCGAGGCCTGGAAAGACTCGCGTGGTGACCGCGTCATAGAGCGGCGCGAAACGCACTGTCATGAATGCCTTGGCGCCCGCCTCGGCCGTCTTGAGCATCGCAAGGTTTTTCAGGTGCATATCGCCATCGGCAATCAACCAGGCGAAGACTGCGCGGCGAAACAAGATGTCGAGGTCCGCGGCAGGATCGGTCGAAAGCGGACGCAGGCCCCGCGCCATGCGCTCGATCGTGCCATCATATTTTGCCGAAGCTGGAAGGTCCAAGATGGAGCAGAAGTCCTCCATCGCCAGACGACGGTCATCCTGAGGGTCGCGCCGGATATCAAACCGCTCGACGACCAGGGCCGGCGACATGCCGTCGGGCATCTCGATCAGGGCCGCGTCGGGCACCTCGAACCCGGCGGCGCGGCCAAGCTCCAGGCATAGCCATTCCACGATTGGCAGCGTCTCGAATCCCGCCGTCCCTGCAGGCTTGAGAATGTGGGTGAAGGGCTGGTCGATGGCCGGAACGAGAGCGCCATCCGGGGTCAGGCTCATTGGCGCCTTGATCTGGACGCCCGACAAGCGTGGCGTTTCGGCGCGCGCGAAGATGCGTGCCAAGTTCTGCTCGAAGGTCTCCGCGATCTCGCCGCGCGCCGGTCCGGCATACATGCCAGTGAAGCGGCCCGCGTCGAGGAAGCTGGCGAGTGTGGTGGTGAGCACGTCGGCAGGCAGTGTCGCCAGTTCGTCGCGGTCCTCGACGATGACGATATTGGACATATAGCGTCGGCCACGCCGTAGCGCCTCGCGTTCGTCGCACTCATGTAGAATCTGGGCAAGCCAGCCCTCCGGCAGCAGCGACTCGATGAACGCCGGCAGCTTCCCCGGCGTCGTCTCGCGCACCAGTGCCGGACCAACGCGCCTCTGAGCCTTCCAGCGCCATTCGAATCCATCATGGATCAGGTGGCCTAGAGGTTCGCCATGCCAGGCCACCAGAAGATCGAGCGCCGCCTTGTTGACCGGCACCTTGGCCGCGCCGGGCTGGACCAACAGGAAGCGTTCGGCGCCCTCCCCCTCCCGGTACCATTCATTCTCACGCGCCAGCGCCCAGACGGCGTCAGCCGCCGCTCGTGGCGTTCCATGCTCCTCCACCAGCCGGACTGCCATCTGGGCGCGCATTTCGACGGTGACGGCGCTGGCGTGTTCGCTTCGCAGGCGGAAGGCTTCGAGGAAACGTTGGCGTGGCGAGGACGCGGCGACGCGCAGCTCCCCCAGATCGTCGCCAATCACCGCGATCGCCGTCGAGGGGTATGCCGGGGCTTGGTTCTGAACGATCTCGAGCGTGCGCAACCGCGTGCGCTGGTTGCGGCGACCACTGATGAACAGGCGTCCGTCTGGCGTGGGCGCGAGCAGAACCGCGCTTGCGGACGAGAGATAGGCGTTGGGGTATAGATAGTGGGCGATGCGGACGGCATGGCCTAGGATGGTGGTCTCAGCGTCGCCATCATGATCGACATAAACGCCCCGGACGAGCTGGATCAGCTCTCCAGCCTGCGCGCGCTGATGCGCCCGCTTGGCATCAATTGTCTCTCCCACAAGGTGAATAGCCACAGGATTATCCCGCATTTCAGATGCGCGTTAATCGCAAACCTCGCGCGACCAGTCAATGATTATCACGCATCTGGAATGCGCGATAATCCTCAGTTTTTTTCCTTAGCCATTGACGGTCAGCGCCTCAAGATAGGGTGCCGTTCCGGGGATTGCTTTTCGCAGCCAAACCCTTTCCGCTCAGGGCGACACCCGCAGCGAGGAGCGCTCCGCCGCCGAGCAGACGCCGGCGGCTGCTAAAACTCTCCGGGTTCAGCAGCCGCGGCTCTCGACCAGAACGCCCAAAGCAGCAGGGCCGCGCTTCCAATCCAAAGCCCGATGATGACGGCGGCCGCCACCCGGCTGACCGGCCGCTCAGCTCGGGCGTTCGCCTCCGCTCGAAACTCGGCCATAAGGTCCGGGGGTATTAGCCGGACAGCAAGCAAGATGCCGAGCGGCAGCAAGATCACGTCGTCGAGGTAGCCGAGCACGGGAATGAAGTCGGGGATGAGGTCGATCGGCGATAGCGCGTAGGCGGCGATGGCTGCGCAGAGCGCCTTGGCATACCAAGGAACGTGAGGGTCGCGCGCTGCGATTCAGAGTGCGACGACGTCCTGCTTGATTCTCCGCGCCCACCTTTTGGCCCGGCCCAGAAATGTCTCGGTTGCCATGGCCAAGGCCTACCGGGTCTCCACCGTCACATGAGCCAGCTCGTGAACCGGCCTGAGTCGTGATCGGATCTCCTCGCTATCCACTCCGCCGGTCACGCTGATGATCGCGGCGTGCGCTTCAGGCCCAACGCGCCAGACATGCAGGTCCGTGATCCGGGCGTCGCCTTTCTCAACATGCTCGCGCACCTCGCGCTCCAGCTCAGGATCAGCGGCATCGAGGAGCACGGCGGCCGTGTCACGCATCAGCGTCCAAGACCAGCGCGCTATGACAACCGCCCCGACGATGCCCATCGCCGGGTCGAGCCACACCCAATTGAGATAACGCCCGGCCAGCAACGCGCCGATCGCGAGCACCGAGGTCAGCGCATCCGCGAGGACATGAATGTAAGCCGAACGCAGATTGTTGTCTCGGCTTCGATGCGTCAGGGTTTGACCGCCATCGTGATCATGATGGTCGTGGGCGTGATGGTCGTGGGCGTGATGGTCATCATGGCTGTGATGATGTCCGTGATGATGGCTCCCGCCCGAGAGCAGCAGCGCGCTCACCACGTTTACGGCCAAGCCTATCACCGCGACGACCGTCGCCTGACCGAAGGCCACGGTTTGCGGGTTCAATAGCCGGACGACAGACTCGAACGCGATGCCGACCGCAACGACGCCCAGGATGAGCGCTGACGCAAATCCGGCCAGCTCGCCAACCTTGCCGGTGCCGAATGTGAAGCGAGAACTCGTCGCGTGGCGCCTGGCGAAGGCATAGGCGCCTGCGGCGACCGCGAGCGCGCCCGCATGTGTCGCCATATGGAATCCGTCGGCGAGCAGGGCCATCGAGCCGTAGACGGTGCCGGCGATGATTTCACCGACCATCATCACCGCAGTCAGGCCGACGACCCACAATGTTCGACGAGCATTCTCATCGTGCGCTTTGCCCAGAAACACATGGGAATGGGAAAGGGCGTCGATCTCTGAAATTGTCGCCATGACTGACCTCTTTACTTCGCGTAGCGCCGGATGACAGCGATCAGTTCGTCGGCTCCGGCAGCGCGGGCTGCGTCATCGATATCCGGGCGGGCGACGTGCTCGCGCAAATGGTCCTCGATCAGCTCGTCCATCAGTCCGTTGATCGCGCCGCGAGCCGCAGCGACTTGCTGTAGAACGGCTGAGCACCCGGCATCCGTATCCAGCGCGCGCTCGACGGCCGCCATCTGCCCGGCGATCCGGCGGATGCGGGCGATGAGTTGATCTTTGTTGGATGATGTGTGGGCCATAGGGTACTCCCCTATAGTATAACTCGCAGCCTCGCTAGGCCTCAGCCACGATGCGGCGTCACCGGCAAGCACCGGGATTGCCGGTGACGTGGGTTCTGAATCAACGGGCAGTTTGCCTTTTCAGGGTTGGGGAAAGCCTTCCCCTGCGGCCGAGTCAAGGTCTCGGCCGACACCTTCTGCGGGGCCTGCCGCCCCGCAACGCCCCGCCGATCGCCGCACGGCCGCCAACGGCTTCGCGCGTTCGTGCCCTTCGGCGCATCGAGAGTGAGAGTGCGGACGGGTTTGCCGTGGCGGGTTGAGGATCGGGAGAGTGGCTCCCGGCGCCCGGCGCGGAGAACCGCGATGTCCAGACAGTCCCACCACCCCCGTTCCGGTGCCGACCGGACGAACCTCTATGACGACATCACCGGCAAGATCATCGCCGAGCTGGAGGCCGGCCGGATTCCCTGGGTCCAGCCCTGGGGCACCGCGGCGGCGAAGGCGCCGCTGGCCATGCCGCAGAATGCATCGACCCGCCGGCGCTATTCCGGGATCAATGTCCTTATCCTCTGGGGCGCGGTCATTGAGCACGGTTTTGCCGGCCAGAGCTGGCTGACATTCCGCCAGGCCCTGTCGCTCGGCGGCAATGTCCGCAAGGGCGAGCGCGGCACGACCGTCGTCTATGCCGATCGCTTCATCCCCGACGACGAGAAGAAGCGGGCCCGCGAGAACGGCGACGAAGCGCAGGCGATCCCGTTCCTCAAGCGCTTCACCGTCTTCAACACCGACCAGTGCGAGAATCTCCCGGAAGATATCGCCGCGGTCGCGCCTCCGCCACCACCCGGCATGATCGAACCGCAGGCCGAGGCGTTGATCGCCGCGACCGGGGCAGATTTCCGTATCGGCGGTGGCCGCGCCTATTACGTCCCGGCGCTCGACTATGTGCAGGTACCGCCGCCGGCCGCCTATTACGAGCCAATCAACTGGCACCGCACGGCCTTCCATGAGCTGGGCCATTGGACAGGCCATCCCTCTCGTCTCAGCCGTGATCACTCCGGCTCCTTCGGCTCGAAATCCTATGCGCGTGAGGAGCTGGTAGCGGAGATGGCGGGCGCCTTTGTCTGCGCCTCCCTCGGCATCGTGCCGACCGTGCGCCACGCCGACTATATCGGCTCATGGCTGGAGGTGCTGCGCGAGGACAACCGCGCGATCGTTCGGGCTGCCAGCCAGGCCAGCAAGGCGGCCGATTTCATCCTCGGCTTCCAGCCGGGTATCGGCGAGCATGCGACGGCGGCATCGGCGGATGACCAACAGGAAGCGGCGTGACAGGCCACGCCGAAACGTGGAGCCGGGAATACGTTTCCCCGGCTTCCCGGTTCTGTGGCCGGAAGAGTGAGAGGAGTGCCGGGTTTTTCGTGACGGGTTTTAGGTCGAGAGAGAGGCTCTCGGCGCCCGTCGCGGAGACTACCCCGATGGCTACTGCAGTTCAGAAGATCACCCTCAGCGCCTCGCGCGACATTCCCTTCAACAAGCTGGTGCTCAGCCAGTCCAACGTCCGGCGCGTGAAGGCCGGCGTCTCGATCGAGGAGCTGTCCGAGGACATCGCCCGACGCGGCTTGCTTCAGGGCCTCAACGTCCGGCCGGTGCTCGATGCCGAAGGCGCCGAGACCGGCATGTTCGAGGTCCCGGCCGGCGGGCGCCGCTATCGCGCACTCGAACGCCTGGTCAAGCAAAAGCGCCTCGCCAAGACCGCGTCGGTGCCGTGCCTCCCGAAAGCCGCCGACGCCGCCACCACGGCCGAGGAGGACTCGCTGGCCGAGAACGTCCAGCGCGTAGCGTTGCATCCGCTCGACCAGTTCCGCGCCTTTCAGGCGATGCGCGAGACGGGCCAGCCCGAGGAGGACATCGCCGCGGCCTTCTTTGTCCCCGTCAATGTCGTGAAGCAGCGCCTGCGTCTCGCCGCCGTGGCTCCCAGCCTCCTCGACCTCTACGCCGAGGACGGCATGACGCTGGAGCAGCTCATGGCCTTCACAGTCACGCACGACCACGCCCGTCAGGCGCAGGTCTGGGAGGTGATCCAGCGCTCCTACAGCAAGGAGGCCTATCAAATCCGCCGCATGCTGACGGAGACGACGGTCCACGCCGCCGACAAGCGCGCGCAGTTCGTCGGCCTGGACGCCTACGCCGAGGCTGGCGGCGTCATAATGCGCGACCTGTTCCAGAACGACGATGGCGGCTGGCTGGAGGATGTCGCACTCCTTGACCGCCTGGTCGCCGACAAGCTTAAGGCGGAGGCCGAAGCCGTCGCCGCCGAGGGGTGGAAGTGGATTTCGGTCGCCGTCGAGACGCCCTACGGCTACGACCACGGCCTGCGCGAGCTCACCGGCGCGAGCGCCGATCTCAGCGCCGAGGAACAGGCAACGATCGAAGCGCTGAACGCCGAATACGCCAAGCTCGAAGCCGAGTATGAAGGCGCCGACGAGCTGCCGGACGAAGTGGATGAACGGCTTGGCGAGATCGAGACGGCGCTGGCCGCCTTCGACGACCGCCCTGTCATCTACGACCCCAGCGACATCGTCCGTGCCGGCGTGTTCGTCAGCATCGACGGCGACGGCAAGCTGTCGGTCGATCGCGGCTATGTCCGCCCCGAGGACGAGGCGCCGGTCACGGTGGATGGCGAAGGCGATACCGACGCCGAGGGCATCGCGCCCGCCGCATCCGATCCTTCGGCGCCCGTCGTCCAGGGTGCGGTCATCACGATCGGCGGCCAGGCCGAACCGGAGGAGGACGAGGACGACGCCATCAAGCCGCTGCCCGAGCGTCTGCTCATCGAGCTGACCGCGCATCGGACGTTGGCCTTGCGCGACGCCCTCGCCAACAATCCGCACGTCACCCTGACGGCGCTGCTGCACAAGTTGGTGCTCGACACCTTCCAGCGGACCGCGTCGTCTGGCGGATGCCTGGAGGCCTCGGTTCGGCACGTCTTCTTCTCCGTTCAGGCGCCCGACCTGAAGGACAGCCCGTCGGCCAAGGCCATCGCCGCGCGGCAGGACGACTGGAAGACGGACCTGCCGACCGGCGAGGACGAGCTGTGGGACTGGCTGGTCGCCCTCGATGACGCCAGCCGTTCCGCGTTGCTCGCGCATTGCGTCTCCTACGGCGTCAACGCCCTCTATGAGAAGGTCGACCGCTACGGCGGCGCCGGCCTGTCGCAGCACGGCCTCGAACGCCGCCTTAAGCACGCCGATCGCCTGGCCCGCGCCGTTGGTCTCGACATGGTGGACGCTGGTTGGCGGCCCACCGTCGACAACTATCTCGGCCGCGTCACCAAGCCCCGCATCCTCGAGGCGGTGCGCGAAGCAAAGGGCGAGCAATCGGCGCAGCTCATCGACCACCTCAAGAAGGGCGACATGGCCCGGGAAGCCGAACGGCTGCTCGACGGCTCCAACTGGTTGCCCGAGCCGCTGCGCCTGATCGACGCTGACGCCGGCGCCGATATGCCGGCCGGCGAGATCGAGGCTCTACCCGACTTCCTCGCCGCCAAGGACGAAGAGCCTGCCGTCGAAGTCGAGGCGGATCAGTCGCACATGATCGCGGCCGAATAGTCCACCGCCAGCGAGGGCGGCCCCGGTCGCCCTCCATTCCTCCATCTCGATCCAACCGAAAGCCCGGCACCCTGCGCGACAGGGCCGCCGGGCTTTCGCCGTTTCAGGAGCTTTTCCAATGGCTGACTTCTTCACTCATTTCTGGTGTCTGCTGGATGTCGGTACGCCCGACAACGCCGCCCGCGCGCTCGACCTCTATCGCGTCTTTGCCGAGGAAGCCGCTCGCGAAGACCCGCCGTCGGAGGACTTTCGACTGTCGATCCACCCCGACCACGGCGGCTCGAAACTGTGGATGTACGATGAGACGACAGGAGATCCGCAGCAGGTGATCGACTTTGCGTTTCGCTGCGCCGTCGCCTTTGGTCTCAGAGTCCGTCCGGAAAGTCATGATGCCCGTGCAAGACGTCGAACGAGGATCATGACGGATGCGGCGTAAAGGAAGGCAGTTGACGATGCGATGGTCGCCTCGGGGTCCTTCCAGAGGCGGCGGTTTCTGCTGATCCATGCGAAGA
>DRFF01000022.1 GCA_011050685.1 Aurantimonas coralicida | reverse complement strand
TCGCCGTCGAGAAGGCGGGCGACAAAACGCAGACGTTCCTCCATCACCGAACTCTCTTTCCACGGCATCAACACCTCCGGCAAAAAGCCAAAAGTGTTACCCATGTGTCCGGTACAAAACGTCACCTATGTCTCAGGTCGGGCATTCAGAACAATCGAGATCGATGCCGAATCCCCTGATGGGAGATCGGCATTATGCTCGCCGCAGCGGTTCGCGCCGCCTCGGCGCTCAAATCCCCGATCCGGCCTCCTCCTGAAAGTCGCTTTCGAGGGCCGGCTCCGGCCAGTCGACAGCGGGATCGCTCGCGGTTTTTCCAGACGGCGGCGCCGGCATGGGCATCCAGGCCAAAAGGTCGTCGTCCTGATAGGTGACCGGAAATTGGGGATCGCAATCCGTTGCGATCCAGCATTTTTCCGACGCGTTGCGGGGCGTCGTCCAGCGCACCGTGTCGACTTCCGCCGGGCCTTGTTCGCTCGCCCGAAGCGTCACGAGAATGCGGTTGCCATCGCGTTGCGCGCTTCGCATCGACTGCCATTGCGGCGTCTCACGGGGTGTCATCGCTCTCTCCGTCGTTGCTGCGCCAGAAGTTTGCCGACGCACCTCGCATTCGGCCAGCCGCGCATCGCGACCGCCGGCCCGATCGCCAATCTAGCTTCTGCCTGGGCGTGAACACCAGAGGCCACACGCCCGCGCTTTCCACGCCTCAAGCGTTGATCGCCGGTTGCATCGCGATCGGTCCTTGACCATCGGGTCCAGAAGCCTTGCCTCGACAGAAGGAAGGCGATAATCCTCGCCGCAATGCGAAGAAGCGCCCGGTCTCTTCGCCGCATGGAACAGCGACCGGGAGGCATGATGCCGTGTGCCGCGGTGGCATCATGCGGTGGCGGTCGTCGTCAGGACCGTCGCGATTTTCAAGCTGTCCGTCAGGGATTGGAATATCGAGATGCCGGAGTTGCTTGCATCCTACCTGCCGATCGTCATCTTCGTCGGTGTCGCCCTCGTCATCGGTCTGGCGCTTCTGGTGTCGCCGTTTTTGCTCGCCTTCAAGGCGCCTGACGACGAAAAGCTCTCCGCCTACGAGTGCGGCTTCGACGCTTTCGATGATTCGCGAATGAAATTCGACGTGCGATTCTACCTCGTGTCGATCCTTTTCATCATCTTCGACCTGGAAGTCGCGTTCCTGTTTCCCTGGGCCGCGAGCTTCGGAACCCTTGGCTGGTTCGGCTTCTGGTCGATGATGGTCTTCCTCGGGGTGCTGACGGTTGGCTTCATTTACGAGTGGAAGAAGGGGGCCCTGGAATGGGATTGAGTGACGGTTTCCGGCCGCTCGTGGCGCACGCGCCGTCGACCGGGGTTGCGAGCGCGGGCGCCGTCGCCCCCACGCATGACCCGTTCGTCACCGACATCAACAATGAGTTGGCCGACAAGGGCTTCCTGGTCACCTCGACCGACGATCTCATCCAGTGGGCCCGGACCGGCTCGCTGATGTGGATGACCTTCGGGCTCGCCTGCTGCGCCGTCGAGATGATGCAGATGTCGATGCCGCGCTACGACGCCGAACGATTCGGCTTCGCGCCGCGCGCCTCGCCGCGTCAGTCCGATGTGATGATCGTCGCCGGCACGTTGACCAACAAGATGGCGCCCGCGCTGCGCAAGGTCTACGACCAGATGCCGGAGCCGCGCTATGTCATCTCGATGGGCTCCTGCGCCAATGGCGGGGGCTACTACCACTACTCCTATTCCGTGGTCCGCGGCTGCGACCGGATCGTGCCGGTCGACATTTACGTTCCCGGTTGTCCGCCGACCGCCGAGGCGCTGCTTTACGGCGTGCTTCTGCTGCAAAAGAAAATTCGCCGCACCGGCACCATCGAGCGCTGAGGTTGACGATTGTGATGCGCGAATTCGCGACCGAGGATTTGGCCGACTACGTGGCCGAAACGCTGGGCGAAAGCCTTGTCGAGCACCAGATGGCGTATGGCGAACTGACGCTGGTCGTCGCGCCCGGCGACATCTTAGGTGTGCTGACATTCCTGCGCGACGATCCGCAGACCCAGTTCGTCAATCTCACGGACATTTGCGGGGTGGATTATCCGGAGCGGGAAAAGCGTTTCGATGTCGTCTACCATCTGCTGTCGCCGCGGCAGAATCAGCGCATCCGGGTGAAGGTGCGGGTCGGGGAGGACGATCCCGTCCCGTCGATCTGCGATGTTTTCGCCGGGTCCGACTGGTTCGAGCGCGAGGCCTATGATTTCTACGGCATTCTGTTCACCGGTCATCCCGACCTTCGCCGCATTCTCACGGATTACGGCTTCGAGGGGCATCCGCTGCGCAAGGACTTCCCGCTGACAGGCTTCGTCGAGGTGCGTTACGACGAAGAGAAGAAGCAGGTGGTCTACGAGCCGGTCGAACTCAGGCAGGAGTTTCGCAATTTCGACTTCCTCTCTCCGTGGGAGGGAACGGAATACGTCTTGCCGGGCGACGAGAAGGCAAAACCGAGCTGAGGCCGAAGATATGAGTGAGGCACTTACCGGCGGATGTCTGTGTGGCGCGGCGCGATTTTCGGCGGTTCCGCAAAAAATGGAAATGGACGTCTGTCATTGCCGCATGTGCCAGAAGTGGAGCGGTGGTGTTTTTATGGCCGTTCCTTGCACGGATGTGGCGATCGAGGACGAGACGCAATTCGGCGTCTATGTTTCGTCGGACTGGGCCGAGCGTCTGTTCTGCAAGAGCTGCGGATCGAGTCTCCTCTGGCGACTGCGGGACGGCGGTCACGTGGCCGTTTCCATGCAGAGCTTCGACGATGCATCGCACTTTGCGTTCACCGAGGAAATCTTTATCGACGAGAAGCCTGAGACTTACCGCTTCGCCGACGCGACGCGTAAGATGACCGGGGCGGAAGTCGTGGCAGCCTTCGCTGCCGGGCAGGATAGCTAGACATGGCCGAGATCGACGTCCGCAACTTCAACATCAATTTCGGGCCGCAGCACCCGGCCGCCCACGGCGTTCTCCGGCTGGTGCTGGAACTCGACGGCGAGGTGGTGAAGCGGGTCGATCCTCATATCGGGCTTTTGCATCGCGGCACCGAGAAGCTGATCGAACACAAGACCTATCTCCAGGCGATTCCCTATTTCGACCGGCTCGACTACGTCGCGCCGATGAACCAGGAGCATGCCTTCTGTCTCGCCATCGAGCGGCTGGCGGAGGTCAGTGTGCCCCGGCGCGGTCAGCTGATCCGGGTGCTCTATAGCGAAATCGGCCGCATTCTCTCGCATCTTCTCAACGTGACGACCCAGGCCATGGACGTCGGCGCACTGACGCCGCCGCTCTGGGGTTTCGAGGAGCGCGAGAAGCTGATGGTGTTCTATGAACGCGCGTCCGGCTCGCGCATGCATGCGGCCTATTTCCGGCCCGGCGGCGTGCATCAGGACCTGCCGCAGCAGCTCGTCGACGACATTGGTGCCTGGTGCGATCCGTTCCTGAAGGTCTGCGACGACATCGAAGGCCTGCTGACCGACAACCGCATCTTCAAGCAGCGCAATGTCGACATCGGCGTTATCGGCCTCGACGACGCCTGGGCGCTCGGCTTTTCCGGCGTGATGGTACGCGGCTCGGGCGCGGCCTGGGATTTGCGCAAGTCGCAGCCCTACGAGTGCTACGACGAGATGGATTTCGACATCCCCATCGGCAAGAACGGCGACTGCTACGACCGCTATCTCATTCGTATGGTCGAGATGCGTGAATCGGTGAAGATCATGAAGCAGTGCATCGAGCTGCTGTCGGGTCCCGAGCGCGTCGGTCCGGTCTCGTCGGCCGAAGGCAAAGTCGTCCCGCCGTCGCGTGGCCAGATGAAGCGCTCGATGGAAGCGCTGATCCATCACTTCAAGCTCTACACCGAGGGCTTTCACGTGCCGGCGGGCGAGGTCTATGCCGCGGTCGAGGCGCCGAAGGGCGAGTTCGGCGTCTATCTGGTCGCGGACGGGAGCAACAAGCCGCATCGCTGCAAGATCAAGGCGCCGGGCTTCGCCCACCTCCAGGCGATGGACGTGATGTGCAGGGGACACATGCTCGCCGATGTCTCGGCGATTCTCGGCTCGCTTGATATCGTCTTTGGCGAGGTCGACCGCTGATCACAAGGCACCGCCGATAGTCAGCGGCGAGCCACTTCTGGACATCTGAATCGTCGCCGCCCGGACAATCGGGCGACGGCGGAATCATACGGGTTAAAGTCACTGGCCTTTTGCCGATCGTGTGATAGAACGCACCGCAATATCGCATGTAGAACCGCTTCTAGAGTCGAGGTCCGATGTCTGTCAGACGTCTCGCGGAAGATGCCATCCAGCCCAAGAGCTTCGCCTTCACCGACGAAAATACTGCTTGGGCACAGGCGACGATCCGTAAATATCCGGAGGGTCGTCAGCAGTCGGCAGTGATTCCTCTTCTGATGCGCGCACAGGAACAAGAAGGCTGGGTCACCAAGTCTGCGATCGTCCATATCGCCGACATGCTGGCGATGCCCTTGATCCGCGTGCTTGAGGTCGCGACCTTCTACACGCAGTTTCAATTGAAACCGGTCGGCACAAGAGCGCATGTCCAGGTGTGCGGTACGACCCCCTGCATGTTGCGCGGCGCGGAGGGGCTCAAAGCCGTCTGCCGCTCGAAGATTCATGCCGAACCCTTCCATGCCAACGAGGCGGGAACGCTGTCCTGGGAGGAGGTCGAGTGCCTCGGCGCCTGCGTCAACGCGCCGATGGTGATGGTCTCCGAGGATACGTATGAGGACCTGACGCCGGAACGGCTCGAGGAGATCATCGATCTTTTCGAGGCGGGGCGCGGCGGGGAAGTCGAGCCGGGACCGCAGAACGGACGGCATCTGTCGGCTCCGATCGGCGGTCTGACGAGCCTGACTGGCGACTACGACGATCTGATCAAGGATTTGCCGGCTGATAAGCCTCGGGCGTCCGAGGCATCCGCGCCGGCGCGCGGTAAGGCGGGTGGGCAGGCTATCCCCACCGCCGCTTCCAATGCCGGCCGGCCGAACACGGACGCTGCGGAAACCGATCCGACCATCGCGGCCCCGGGCAAAGCCAGCGGCGACACGACGCCGCCATCGGCCGAGAAGCATGTCAGTGACGAGCTGGTCGCCAACGGCCATCGACCGGGCGCGGGCCGCACCGGCGGCGCGGTCGATGGCGCGACCGGAGAAGCCCCGCGAGAGGCCGCCGAAGCCGATCAGATTTCGGCTGACACGCCGGCAGCCACGGCGCCGACCGGCGGGACGCTCCGCCAGAAGGAAGCCGCTGCCCGCGCGGCGACGGTCCCGGACGTCGCGCTGACTCTGAGCGATAAGTCCAAGGAGCCGGGCGCCCCTGACGTGACGATCGATCTTTCCGGAAAGGACGGCGGCGCTAAGCTGGAGGGCCAGCGCCGGACGACCTCCGATACCAGTTCCGGGCCGATGGATGGGGCCGCCGCAGGAATTGCTGCGCAGGCGAGCCAACCCGGCGAGAAGCCCGCAGGTCTCCTGAGCGCGCCGGAGGGCACGCCGGACGATCTGAAGCAGATCAAGGGCATCGGTCCGGTGATCGAGGCCAAGCTGAACGAACTCGGTGTCTTTCATCTCCGGCAGATCGCAAAATGGCGGGAGTCGGAGCTTGTCTGGGTCGACGATTATCTGAATTTCCGTGGCCGCGCCGTTCGTGACGGCTGGACTGCCCAGGCCAAGGCCCTGCAGGGCGCGGCTGCGCGCGCTCCGGGCCGGGAATGATGCGGACGAGGAGACACTAGATGCTTCACGACAAGGACCGCATTTTCACGAACATTTACGGCCTCCGGGACAAAAGCCTGAAGGCCGCGATGAAGCGCGGGCATTTCGACGGAACGGCCGACATCATCGGCAAGGGCCGCGACTGGATCATCAACGAGATGAAGGAGTCGGGCCTGCGCGGGCGTGGCGGCGCCGGCTTCCCGACCGGGCTCAAATGGTCGTTCATGCCGAAGGAGCCCGGCGAGCGCCCGCATTATCTCGTCATCAACGCCGACGAATCCGAGCCGGGGACCTGCAAGGACCGGGAGATCATGCGGAACGACCCGTTCACGCTGATCGAGGGTTGCGTCATCGCCGGTTTCGCGATGGGCGCGCACGCCTGTTACATCTACGTTCGCGGCGAATATATCCGCGAGCGTCAGGCGCTGCAGCGGGCCATCGATGAATGCTATGAGGCGGGACTCCTCGGCAAGAACAACAAGTGCGGCTGGGACTACGACATCGTCGTCCATCACGGCGCCGGCGCCTACATCTGCGGTGAGGAAACCGCGCTGCTGGAAAGCCTCGAAGGCAAGAAGGGCCAACCGCGCCTCAAGCCGCCGTTCCCGGCCAATGTCGGGCTGTACGGCTGCCCGACCACGGTGAACAACGTCGAGTCGATCGCGGTGGCGCCGACGATTCTTCGCCGCGGCGGTGGTTGGTTCGCCGGTATCGGCCGGCAGAACAACACCGGCACCAAGCTGTTCTGCGTCTCCGGCCATGTCGAGCGGCCCTGCACGGTCGAGGAGGCGATGGGCATCTCCTTCCGCGAGTTGATCGAGAAGCATTGCGGCGGCATTCGCGGCGGCTGGGACAATCTCCTGGCGGTCATCCCCGGCGGATCATCCGTGCCGCTGGTTCCGGGCGAGGACATCATCGATGCACCGATGGATTTCGACGGCCTGCGCGACATCAAGACCTCGCTCGGCACCGCCGCGGTCATCGTCATGGATCGCTCCACCGACATCGTGAAGGCGATCGCCCGAATCTCGTATTTCTACAAGCATGAGAGCTGCGGCCAGTGTACGCCCTGCCGCGAGGGCACCGGCTGGATGTGGCGGGTGATGGAGCGCATGGTCACCGGCAATGCTCAGAAGCGCGAAATCGACATGCTGCTCGACGTGACCAAGCAGGTCGAGGGACATACGATCTGCGCGCTTGGCGATGCGGCGGCCTGGCCAATCCAGGGGCTGGTGCGCCATTTCCGCGCCGAGATCGAGCGGCGGATCGACGAGTTCTCGCGCAACGCCGACGCAGATCGCCGGCCTGTGCTCGAAGCGGCGGAATAAGCAGGATAGGTCCATGACCAAACTCAAAGTCGACGGCAAAGAGATCGAGGTCCCGGACCACTACACGCTGCTGCAGGCGGCGGAGGAGGCCGGCGCCGAGATTCCGCGTTTCTGCTTCCACGAGCGGCTGTCGATCGCCGGCAATTGCCGCATGTGCCTGGTCGAGGTGAAGGGCGGACCGCCGAAGCCCGCCGCCTCCTGCGCCATGGGCGTACGCGATATGCGGCCGGGGCCGAACGGCGAATTGCCGGAAGTCTTCACCAACACGCCGATGGTCAAGAAGGCCCGCGAAGGCGTGATGGAGTTCCTGCTGATCAATCATCCGCTGGACTGCCCGATCTGCGATCAGGGCGGCGAATGCGACCTGCAGGACCAGGCGATGGCCTTTGGTGTCGATTCGTCGCGCTATCGGGAGAACAAGCGCGCGGTCGAGGACAAATATATCGGCCCGCTGGTCAAGACGATCATGACGCGCTGCATCCACTGCACACGCTGCGTCCGCTTCACCACCGAGGTCGCCGGCATTTCCGAGCTGGGCCTCATCGGCCGCGGCGAGGATGCCGAGATCACCACCTTCCTCGAGCAGGCGATGACGTCGGAGCTGCAGGGCAACGTCATCGATCTGTGCCCGGTCGGCGCGCTGACCTCGCGGCCCTACGCATTCCAGGCCCGGCCGTGGGAGCTGACCAAGACCGAGACGATCGACGTGATGGATGCCGTCGGATCGGCGATCCGCGTCGATACGCGCGGTCGCGAGGTTATGCGGATTCTTCCGCGCATCAACGAGGACATCAACGAGGAGTGGATCTCCGACAAGACCCGCTTCGTCTGGGACGGCCTGCGGACCCAGCGGCTCGACAAGCCCTATGTGCGCGAGAACGGCCACCTGCGTCCGGCGAGCTGGCAGGAGGCCTTTGCCGCGATCAAGGCCAAGGTCGATGGCGTCGAGGGGCCACGACTCGGCGCGATCGCTGGCGATCTCGCCGCCGTCGAAGAGATGTGGGCGCTGAAGCGCCTGATCGGCGAACTCGGCTCGGCCAATCTCGACTGCCGCCAGGACGGCGCCAAGCTTCATCCGGCCGACGGCCGCGCCTCCTACCTGTTCAACACGACGATCGCCGGCATCGAGAATGCCGATGCATTGCTGATCGTCGGCGCCAATCCTCGCTTCGAGGCATCGGTGCTTAACGCGCGCATTCGCAAGCGTTGGCGCATGGGCGGCTTCGCCATCGGCGTGATCGGCGAGAATGTCGATCTGCGCTACGAAACCACCTATCTCGGCGCCGGAACCGAAACGTTGTCCGATCTGGGCGCTGCCAATCGCGGCTTCTTCGACACCCTGAAGAATTCCGAGCGCCCGATGATCATCGTCGGTCAGGGCGCGCTCGCCGGCGAGAACGGTGCGGATGTGCTGGCCTCGATCGCGGCGCTTGCGCGCGAAATCGGCGCGGTCACGGAGGGCTGGAACGGCTTCAACGTCCTGCATTCTGCGGCATCGCGGGTCGGCGGCCTCGATATCGGCTTCGTGCCGGGTGAGAGCGGCAAGACCACGGCCCAGATGGCCGGCGGCGAGGTCGACGTGCTGTTCAATCTCGGTGCCGACGAGATCGAGATCGCAGCCGGGCCCTTCGTCGTCTACATCGGCACCCATGGGGATCGGGGCGCGCACCGCGCCGACGTGATCCTGCCGGGCGCGGCCTACACCGAGAAATCGGGGACCTGGGTCAATGTCGAGGGCAGGGCGCAGACTGGCAGCCGGGCATCCTTCCCGCCCGGCGACGCGCGCGAGGACTGGGCGATTATCCGGGCGCTGTCCGCCGTTCTCGGCAAAACGCTGCCGTTCGATTCGCTTGCGGCGCTGCGGCGCGAACTGTATCAGTCGCACGCCTTCATGCGGTCGGATCGGATCGAGTCGGCCGACCCGACGGTTATTACCGGACTGGCCGATCGCGCGAAATCGCTGGGCACGGGAATGTTCGCGTCGAATATCGGCGACTTCTACCTGACCAACCCGATCGCCCGCGCGTCGAAGGTGATGGCCGAGTGCTCGCAGCTCGCAATCGCCGAGCACCTCGAAGCGGCAGAATAAAGGACGGCTGGCAGTGGCTGAATTCTTCTCCCTCTATGTCTGGCCGGGCCTGATCATTCTGGCGCAGAGCCTTCTGTTCCTCGTCGTTCTGCTCGTCCTGGTCGCCTATATCCTTTTGGCGGACCGCAAGATCTGGGCGGCGGTCCAGATGCGTCGCGGACCCAATGTCGTCGGTCCCTGGGGGCTGTTCCAGTCCTTCGCCGACCTCTTGAAATTCGTGCTGAAGGAACCGGTGATCCCGGCCAGCGCGGACAAGGTCGTGTTCCTCCTCGCGCCGCTGGTCGCCGTGACGCTGGCGCTCGCCACCTTCGCCGTGGTGCCGGTCGCTGACGGCTGGGTGATCGCCGACATCAATATCGGCATCCTCTACGTCTTCGCGATTTCATCGCTGGAGGTCTATGGCGTCATCATGGGCGGTTGGGCGTCCAACTCGAAATACGCCTTCCTCGGCGCGCTGCGGTCCGCCGCGCAGATGGTCTCCTATGAGGTTTCGATCGGCTTCGTTATCGTCACCGTGCTCTTGGCCGTCGGCTCGCTCAATCTCACCGACATCGTGTTGGCCCAGCAGACCGGTCTCGGCACCATGGCCGGTCTGCCGAACACCTTCCTCGACTGGCACTGGCTCGGCCTGTTCCCGATGTTCATCGTATTCTTTATCTCGGCGCTGGCCGAGACGAACCGGCCGCCCTTCGATCTGCCGGAGGCCGAATCGGAACTCGTCGCCGGCTTCATGGTCGAATACGGCTCGACCCCGTACATGATGTTCATGCTCGGCGAGTACGCGGCGATTACGCTGATGTGCGCGCTGACGACGATCCTCTTCCTCGGCGGCTGGCTGCCGCCCTTCAACTTCGTGCCGTTCACCTGGGTTCCGGGCGTTATCTGGTTCCTGTCCAAGGTCGCACTGGTCTTTTTCATGTTCGCGATGGTCAAGGCCTTCGTGCCCCGCTACCGCTACGACCAGTTGATGCGGCTTGGCTGGAAGGTGTTCCTGCCGATCTCGCTCGCAATGGTCGTGATCGTCGCCTTCGTGGTGCAGTTCATGGGTTGGGGCGCTGCGGCCGCATGACCGATCCGGCGATCATCGGTGCTCTGGTTGGCCTCGCCATCGGCCTCGCGGACTTCTTCGTCCTTGGCTATGTCATCGACGCCATGGCGCGGCGCCGGCCTTCCGAGCGCGTCGGAGCCGGGGCGGCGCTGAACATCGCTCGTATCTCGCAGCTCGTTCTCTTCCCGGTTGTCGGCTGGTTCGCCGGCCCGGTCATCGCCTCGAACTTGGGAGGCTAGAGTCTCTTGAACGCCATCGCCCAGACCGTCAAATCCCTGTTCCTCATCGAGTTCATCAAGGCGTTCGGCCTGTCGATGCGCTATTTCTTCGCTGCGAAATCGACGGTGAACTACCCGTTCGAGAAGGGGCCGCAGAGTCCGCGTTTTCGTGGTGAGCACGCCTTGCGGCGCTATCCCAACGGCCAGGAGCGCTGCATTGCCTGCAAGCTTTGCGAGGCGATCTGCCCGGCCCAGGCAATCACCATCGAGGCCGGACCGCGACGCAATGACGGCACCCGCCGGACGGTGCGTTACGACATCGACATGGTGAAGTGCATTTATTGCGGCTTCTGCCAGGAGGCCTGCCCGGTCGACGCCATCGTCGAGGGCCCAAATTTCGAATTCGCGACCGAGACCCGCGAGGAGCTCTACTACGACAAGGAGCGGTTGCTCGCCAACGGCGATCGCTGGGAGCGGGAGATCGCGCGCAACATTGCGCTCGACGCGCCTTACCGCTAAGCGGGCAGGGATTTTTTCGGCCGGAGGATCGCCAGACCGGGCGCGAATCTCCGCCTGATTTGACAAGATCGACGGGGCAGGGCGACGACCGTCAGGCCGCGCCCGATACCACCACAAGGAGCCCGAGGATGCTGGGCCTTCAGGCACTGTTTTTCTACATCTTCGCGCTGATCGCGGTCGGCGCGGCGCTGATGGTCGTGTTCTCCAAGAACCCGGTCCATTCGGTGCTGTTTCTGATTACGACCTTTGTGAGCGCCGCCGGGCTGTTCCTGCTGACCGGGGCGGAATTTCTGGCGCTGATTCTCGTCGTCGTCTATGTCGGGGCGGTGGCGGTCCTCTTCCTGTTCGTCGTCATGATGCTCGACGTCGATTTCGCCAAGTTGAAGCGTGGTGCGCTGCAATACGCGCCGTTCGGCGCGATCGTCGGCGTCGTGCTGCTCGCCGAGCTGATCATTGCCGTCACCGGCAACTATTACGAGCCGCAGCTGTCCGTCGCGACGGCCATGCCGACGCCGCCACTGGCCGAAATGTCGAACATCGAGGCGCTCGGGGCGGTGCTCTACACCCGCTACATTCTGTTTTTCCAGCTTGCAGGGCTGATCCTGTTCGTCGCGATGATCGGTGCGATCGTTCTGACCCTTCGCCACAAGGAAGGAATCCGGCGTCAGTCGATTCCGGCGCAGGTCGCGCGGAACCCGGCGACGGCGATCGAGATCCGCAAGGTCGAGAGCGGCAAGGGCATCTGAGAACGAGGAAATGAGCGCAATGGAAGTCGGTCTCGGACACTACCTTACGGTCGCGGCGATCCTGTTCGTCACGGGCGTTTTCGGCATCTTCATGAACCGCAAGAACATCATCACGATCCTGATGTCGGTCGAGTTGATTCTCTTGGCGGTGAACCTGAATTTCGTGGCGTTCTCGGCGTTTCTGAACGATCTGGTCGGGCAGGTCTTCGCGCTCTTCGTGTTGACCGTCGCAGCCGCTGAAGCGGCGATCGGCCTCGCCATCCTCGTCGTCTTCTTCCGCAATCGCGGCTCCATCGCCGTCGATGACGTCAACACGATGAAAGGCTGATCGGGCGTGTATCAGACCATCGTTCTCCTGCCGCTCGCCGGCTTCCTGATCGCCGGCCTCTTCGGCAACGCGATCGGCGCCAAGGCGTCCGAGTATATCACCTCCGGCTTCTTGATCATCGCGGCGATCATGTCGTGGATCGCCTTCATTTCCTTCGGCTTCGGCGAGGGCGAGACGCTGCGGTTGACGCTGTTTCAATGGATGCAGTCCGGCGGCCTCGAGGTCGCCTGGTCGTTGCGGATCGACCGCCTGACCCTGGTCATGCTGGTCGTCGTCAACACGGTCTCCTCGCTCGTGCATGTCTATTCGATAGGCTACATGCATCACGATCCGCATCGGCCGCGCTTCTTCGCCTATCTGTCGCTGTTCACCTTCGCCATGCTGATGCTGGTGACGTCGAACAATCTCGTGCAGATGTTCTTCGGCTGGGAGGGCGTCGGCCTGGCCTCGTATCTCCTGATCGGCTTCTGGTACAAAAAGCCGTCGGCCAACGCGGCCGCGATGAAGGCCTTCATCGTCAACCGGGTCGGCGATTTCGGCTTCGTGCTCGGCATCTTTGGCATCTTCGTGCTGTTCGGTTCGCTCAATCTCGACACCATCTTCGCCGGTGCGGCCGATATCGCCGGCCAGATGGGCGGCGAGGCGGGCGAGGCCGCTCCCGCGCTCGGCGACACCGTCCTCAGCTTCGCCGGCTACTCGCTGTCGATGGGCGGCGCGCTCACGGTCATCTGCCTGCTCTTGTTCATGGGCGCCATGGGCAAATCGGCCCAGATCGGGCTCCACACCTGGCTGCCGGACGCGATGGAAGGCCCGACGCCGGTCTCCGCGCTGATCCATGCCGCCACGATGGTCACGGCTGGCGTCTTTCTGGTCGCCCGCATGTCGCCACTGTTCGAGCTGAGCCAGACCGCATTGACCTTCGTCACTTTCATCGGAGCGACGACGGCGATCTTCGCCGCCACGGTCGGGCTGGTCCAGAACGACATCAAGCGGGTCATCGCCTATTCGACGTGTTCGCAGCTCGGCTACATGTTCGTCGCCCTCGGCGTCGGCGCCTACAGCGTGGCGATCTTTCACCTGTTCACCCACGCCTTCTTCAAGGCGCTCTTGTTCCTCGGCGCTGGCTCCGTGATCCACGCGGTCTCCGACGAGCAGGACATGCGGCGCATGGGCGGCCTCAAGAAGCACATCCCGGTCACTTACTGGTTGATGGTGATCGGCACGCTGGCGCTAACCGGCTTTCCGTTCACGGCGGGCTATTTCTCCAAGGATGCCGTCATCGAAGCGGCTTTCGTTGGCGATAATGCCTTCGCGACCTATGGCTGGGGTCTGACGGTTCTGGCGGCACTGTTGACCAGCTTCTATTCCTGGCGCCTGATTTTCATGACGTTTCACGGCAAGCCGCGTGCCTCCGCGGACGTCATGCATCATATCCACGAATCGCCGATGGTGATGCTGGTGCCGCTATTCGTGCTGGCCGCCGGCGCGCTGTTCGCCGGTATCCTGTTCGAGGGCGCCTTCGTCGGAGAGGGCTACGAGGAGTTCTGGCTTGCTTCGCTGTTCACCGGCGCCGGGAACGAAATTCTCTACGACATCCACGACGTGCCCTTTGCCATCGCATTCCTGCCGGCGGTCATGATGGCGATCGGCTTCGCCATCGCTTGGCTGTTCTACATCCGCTCGCCCGAACTGCCGCATCGACTGGCCGAGCGCCATCGCGGCCTCTACACGTTCCTTTTGAACAAGTGGTATTTCGACGAGCTCTACGACTTCCTGTTCGTGCGCCCGGCCAAGGCGCTCGGCCGCTTCCTGTGGAAGACCGGCGACGGCAAGGTGATCGATGGGCTCGGGCCTGATGGTGTCTCGGCACGGGTTCTTGACGTCACCAATCGCGTGGTCCGTCTGCAGACCGGCTACCTCTATCATTACGCCTTCGCGATGCTCATCGGCGTCGCGGCGCTGGTCACCTGGACGATGCTCGGGGGGGCGAACTGATGAGCGACTGGCCGATCCTTTCGACTGTCACCTTCCTGCCGCTGGTTGGTGCGCTGCTGATCCTGTTCATCAAGGACAAGAGCGAACTGGCGCGCCGCAATATCCGCACCGTCGCGCTGCTGACCACGGTCTTCACCTTCGTCGTTTCGCTATGGATCTGGATCGAATTCGACACGTCGAATCCCGACTTCCAGATGGTCGAGCGGCTGGACTGGCTCGGCAGCGGGATTACCTATCACATGGGTGTCGACGGCATCTCGATGTTGTTCGTGATCCTGACGACCTTCCTCATGCCGATCTGCATCCTCGCGAGCTTCGAGTCGGTGCAGACCCGCGTGAAGGAATACATGATCGCCTTCCTGGTGCTGGAGACGCTGGTGATCGGCGTTTTCTGCGCGCTCGATCTCGTGCTCTTCTACGTCTTCTTCGAAGGCGGCCTCATCCCGATGTTCCTGATCATCGGCGTGTGGGGCGGCAAGCGGCGGATCTACGCGAGCTACAAGTTCTTCCTCTACACCTTCCTCGGCTCGGTGCTGATGCTGATCGCCATCATGGCGATGTATTGGGACGCCGGCACAAGCTCGATACCGGAACTCCTGCAGCACAGCTTCCCGGCCTCGATGCAGCCTTGGCTTTGGTTCGCCTTCTTCGCCAGCTTCGCCGTGAAGATGCCGATGTGGCCGGTTCACACCTGGCTGCCTGACGCCCATGTCGAGGCGCCGACGGCGGGATCGGTGATCCTGGCCGGCATCCTCTTGAAGCTTGGCGGCTACGGCTTCCTGCGCTTTTCGCTACCGATGTTCCCGCTGGCCTCGGCCGATTTCGCGCCATTCGTCTTCACGCTGTCGGTCGTCGCGATCATCTACACCTCGCTGGTGGCGCTGATGCAGGAGGACATCAAGAAACTGATTGCCTACTCGTCAGTCGCGCATATGGGCTTCGTGACGATGGGTATCTTCGCGGCCAACCAGCAGGGCGTCGAGGGGGCGATCTTCCAGATGCTCTCGCACGGGCTGGTGTCCGGGGCGCTGTTCCTTTGCGTGGGTGTCGTCTATGACCGCATGCACACCCGTGAGATCAGCGCCTATGGCGGTCTGGTCAACCGGATGCCGCATTATGCCACCGCGATGCTGATCTTCACCATGGCCAATGTCGGGCTGCCGGGGACGAGCGGCTTCGTCGGCGAGTTCCTGACCTTGGTCGGGGTGTTCCAGGTCAACAGCTGGGTGGCGATCTTTGCGGCCACCGGCGTCATCCTGTCGGCGGCCTATGCGTTGTGGCTCTATCGGCGGGTGATTTTCGGCGCGCTGGAGAAGGAGAGCCTGCGCGCGATCCTCGACCTGTCGCGGCGCGAGAAGATCCTGCTGTATCCGCTCGTCGCTCTCGTGATTTTCTTCGGCATCTATCCGATGCCGGTCTTCAATGTGACGGCGGCATCGGTCGAGTCGATGCTCAATACCTACACCGCAGCCCTGGAGGCGGCCCAATCGGTCGCCCTGGCGCAGTAACAGCGGGGATCGGACGCATATGTATTCGCAAATGGTCGCCTCGAGTCTGCCGATCGTCGGTCCAGAACTGATCATGGCGGGAGGCGCGATGGTCCTTCTGATGATCGGCGTCTTCGCCGGTGAGCGCAGCGCCCAGACGGTGACCGGCCTGTCGGTCGCGCTGATCATCATCGCCGGGCTCTGGCTCGTCTTCGTCACGCCCTACGGCGAAGCCTTTGGCGGCTCCTTCGTGCTCGATCCCTTTGCCGGATTCATGAAGGTTCTGGTGCTCGTCGGCTCGGCCGCCGCGGTGATCATGTCGGTCGGCTTCGCCGAAAGCGAGCGGTTCAACCGGTTCGAGTTTCCGGTGCTGATCGTGCTGTCGACGACCGGAATGATGGTCATGGTGTCGGCCGGCGACCTGATCACGCTCTATCTCGGGCTCGAGTTGCAGTCGTTGGCGATCTACGTTCTCGCCGCGATCAACCGGGATTCGGCCCGTTCGACCGAAGCCGGCCTGAAATATTTCGTCCTTGGCGCGTTGTCCTCGGGCATGCTGCTGTACGGCGCTTCGATGGTCTACGGGTTTACCGGCCAGATCGAATTCGGCGCGATCGCATCGGCAATCACCAGTGAGGGGCGTTCGCTAGGCCTCGTCGTCGGCCTGGTGTTCGTGCTCGCGGGTCTCGCCTTCAAGATTTCGGCGGTACCGTTCCACATGTGGACACCCGATGTCTACGAGGGCGCGCCGACCCCGATCACCGCCTTTCTTGCCGGCGCGCCGAAGGTTGCGGCCATGGCGCTCATTACCCGCTTCACCGTGCAGGGCTTCGAGCCGCTGCAGGTGGATTGGCAGCAGATCATCGTCTTCATCTCGATCGCGTCGATGGCGTTCGGCGCCTTCGCGGCGATCGGTCAGCGCAATTTCAAGCGTCTGATGGCCTATTCCTCGATTGGCCATATGGGATTTGCCCTTGTCGGGCTCGCGGCAGCCAATGTTGAAGGCGTTCGCGGCGTCCTGATCTACATGACGATCTATCTGGCGATGACGCTGGGCACCTTCGCTGTGATCCTCGCCATGCGGCGCAAGGATGGTGTGGTCGAGGAAATCGAGGATCTGGCGGGTCTGTCGAAGACCAACCCGGGGATGGCGCTGTTCCTGACGATCCTGATGCTGTCGCTTGCCGGCTTGCCGCCGCTGGCCGGTTTCTTCGCCAAATATTTCGTGTTCATGGCGGCGGTCGAGGCGGAACTTTACGCCTTGGCGGTCATCGGCGTACTGGCAAGCGTCGTCGGGCTTTACTATTATCTGCGGATCGTGAAGTTGATGTGGTTCGATGAACCATCGGCGGAGTTCGTACCGATGGCGATGGAGTTGCGGCTGGTTCTGTGGGCTGCGGCGCTGTTCATCTTCCCCGTCTACCTTTTCATTGGGGGGCCGATCTTCACCGCTGCCGAGGCCGCGGCGCGGACGTTTTTCTGACGGTGCCGGCGGGCACGAAAGCACCACGACGGCGCCTCGCCCTCGGCGAAGTCGCCTCGACGAATTCGGTGGCGCTGGAGGCCGCGCGCGCAGGCGATCCAGGGCCTTTGTGGGTCACCGCTGAACGGCAGGTGGCGGGACGCGGCCGCAGGGGCCGGGCCTGGGTCTCGGAGTCGGGAAACCTCTATGCGAGTTGGCTGGTCATCGACCCGGCGCCATTGGAGCATCTGTCGAACCTGCCGCTGGTCGCCTCGCTCGGCGTGCGGAACGCTCTCGCTAGGCTTACGGGCGCCGATGACGAACTGGTCGCGGTCAAATGGCCGAATGACGTGCTCGTCAGAGGGCGCAAGGCGGTTGGCATTCTCCTGGAAAGCGAGCGGTTGCCGGATAGAAGAATGGCGGTCGTCATCGGCTGCGGGGTCAACGTCGCGCATGTGCCCGATGGCACGCCATACGAGGTGACGAGCTTGGAGCGGGAGGGCGTGCGCTGCGACCTCGATGCCATCTTCGCGTCCGTGGCTGAAGAGGTGGAACGCGCCTTGGCGATCTTCCGGCGCGGCGAGGGATTTGCCGCGATCAGGCGCGAATGGCTTGCCCATGCCGTGGGGCTCGGCCAGGCCTGCCGGGTCAATCTTGCCGACGGGACGCTGACGGGACGCTTCGAGGCGCTCGACGAGCGCGGTCGGCTGATATTGCGCGGTGATGACGGCAAGACCACCGCGGTTTCGGCCGGCGATCTGTTTTTTCTGGAGAGCGCCGAGCGCATGGCGCCACCGGTCTCCGCCGTCTAGGACGGCAATCGAACGACGACGAATGTAACTGAAACAAACCCGAATGAGCTGCGTGGGTCGATCATGACCGGGCGGGGCAAAGACACGAAAGAAGATAGAAGTTTGAACAAGCTAATGTTTGTGCCGCTCGGCGGCATCGGTGAGATCGGCATGAATCTCGCCATGTACGGCTATGGGCCGGATGATGATCGACAGTGGATCGTGGTCGACTGCGGCGTCTCTTTTGCCGGTCCCGATTTTCCTGGGGTCGATCTCGTTCTTCCCGACATACGGTTTCTGGAAAAGCAGAAGAATGCGCTGAAGGGGATCGTCATTACCCATGCGCATGAGGACCACTACGGTGCTCTGCTGGATCTTTGGCCGAAGCTGAAGGTTCCGGTCTACGCAACCGCTTTCACCGCGGCGTTGCTGGCGGCCAAGCGGGAAGGGGAGCCGGGCGCTCCGAAGATTCCGGTGGAGCTGTTCGCGGCAGGTGATCGCTTCAACGTCGGTCCCTTCGAGATCGAGGCGATCAACGTCACGCACTCGATCCCCGAACCGGTGGCGCTGGCGATCCGTTCGCCGGCCGGCACCGTCGTCCACACCGGCGACTGGAAGATCGATCCGACGCCGGCGCTCGGCGCGCCGACCGACGAGAAGCGGTTGCGGGAGATCGGCGACGAAGGCGTCCTCGCCATCGTCGCCGATTCGACCAACGCGCTTCGCGAGGGCGACAGCCCGAGCGAGACGGCGGTCTCGGCTTCACTTGGCGAGATCATCCGTGGCGCCAAGGGCCGGGTCGCCGTCACCACCTTCTCCTCCAATGTCGGGCGCATCCGTTCGATCGCGGCGGCGGCTCGCGATGCCGGGCGGCAAGTGCTGCTGATGGGGCGCTCGATGCGGCGGATGATCGATGTCGCGACCGAGCTCGGCTATATGGACGGCATTCCGCCGTTCCTGGGCGAGCAGGACTTCGGCTACATCCCGCCTGAAAAGGCGGTGATCATCCTGACCGGTAGCCAGGGCGAGGCCCGCGCCGCGCTGGCGCGCATCGCGCGGGACGAGCATCCGAGCGTCGCGCTGTCGCGAGGCGACCTTGTGATTTTCTCCTCGCGCGCAATCCCGGGCAACGAGAAGCTCATCATCGACATCAAGAACGCGCTGATCGAACGCGGCGTCAAGGTGCTCGAGGATGGCGAGCAACTCGTCCACGTCTCTGGCCATCCGCGTCGCAGCGAGATGCGTCAGATGTATGATTGGGTGCGTCCGACGATCGCCATTCCGGCCCACGGCGAGGCGGCGCATCTGACTGCTCACGCGGCCCTTGCACGGGAATTGGGGATCAAGCAGGTGGTCGAGGCGCGCAACGGACGCGCCGTCCAGCTGGCGCCCGGCGCCGCCCAGATCGTCCATGAGGTTCCGGTCGGACGCCTCTACAAGGACGGTCGCCTGATCGGCACGGCCGAGGCGATGGGCATCAACGAGCGCCGCAGGCTGTCCTTCGTCGGCCACGTGGCGGTGCTGGTGGAATTGGACGGCAAGCTGGAATTGCGCGACGATCCCGACCTCGTGGCGCTAGGCCTGCCGCAGGACGACGCGACCGGTGAGGAGATCGAGGATGTCCTGATCGACGCCGCCGCCGGTGCTGTCGAGAGCACGCCGCGCAACCGCCGCAAGGATCTCGACAAACTCGGCGAGTCGGTCCGCCGCGCGGTGCGCGGGGCCGCTTTCGAGGCGTGGGGTAAGAAGCCGATCGTCACGGTGTTCGTCACGCGGTCCTGAAACCCGTCGAGGGAAATGCCATGCTCGGTCGACTGAATCATGTGGCTCTGGCCGTTCCCGATCTTTCGGGAGCGGTGCGGCGCTATCGCGAGACGCTGGGGGCGACAGTGTCGGAGCCAAAGGCGTTGCCCGAGCACGGTGTCACGGTCGTCTTCGTGGAGCTCGACAACACCAAGGTCGAACTCCTGGAGCCGCTGGGCGAAGCGTCGCCCATCGCCGCGTTTCTCGCCAAGAATCCGAAGGGCGGCATGCACCATATCTGCTATGAGGTGTCCGACCTGAAAACGGCGCGGGATCGGATGATCGCCGGTGGGGCGAGGGTGCTCGGCGATGGCGAGCCGAAGATCGGAGCGCATGGGCGGCCGGTGTTGTTCATCCATCCCGGTGACATGTTCGGCACGCTGACCGAACTGGAGGAGGTCTGACATTGGGCTGGGTATCGGCGCTCGCGATTTATTTCATCATCTGGTGGGTGTCGCTGTTTGTCATCTTGCCGCTGGGAGTACGCTCGCAGATCGAAGACGACGACGTGATCCTCGGGACGGCGCATAGCGCGCCGACCCACGCCCGGATGGGGCGCAAGCTCGCGCAGACGACGCTACTCGCGACGGTGATTTTCGCGGTCTTCTACGTCGTGACGCAGGTCTACGGCTTCGGGCCGGACGATCTTCCGCACATTATTCCCGGCACCTGATACCCACAGACGCAGGAGCGCAGGCACAAAAAAAATGCAAGGCTTTCACCTTGCATTCTAGGTCGCGTGCCTGGATTTCCCGCCGGTGACTTTGACCGGGGCTGCGACGACTGCCGCGCCGGAAACCACGTCCTCCCAAGACTAGACCGCAAATATGGCGCCTTGCCGGCGCCTTTTTTGTGCAAGCGAAGGTTAGCCAGCACAGCGGCGATTGTCACGTGAATTTTGCGACTGTGTCATTTTTTGATCGCGCCGCCGTCACGGCGATGCCGTCGTCAGCCCGATTTGTCGCCGATGCGCGGATGGCGTGTTGCCGTCTTTCCAATCAAGTATCAAGCGTTTAAGACGCGACCGTGCGGCCATGGCGCCGCGACACACCGATTTTACCGGAAACCTCATGCGCCTGTCGCGATATTTTCTGCCCATTCTCAAGGAAACCCCGAAGGAAGCGGAGATCGTTTCCCATCGGTTGATGCTGCGCGCCGGCATGATCCGCCAACAGGCTGCGGGGATCTATTCCTTCCTGCCGCTCGGAAAGCGCGTGCTCGACCGCGTCTGCCGAATCATCCGGGAGGAGCAGGATCGCTCCGGGGCGATAGAGCTGTTGATGCCGACGATCCAGCCGGCCGATCTGTGGCGCGAGAGCGGCCGCTATGACGACTACGGCAAGGAGATGCTGCGGATCGAGGATCGCCACAAGCGCGATCTTTTGTTCGGGCCGACCAATGAGGAGATGGTGACCGACATTTTTCGGTCCTATGTGCGCTCCTACAAGGATTTGCCGCTGAACCTCTATCACCTCCAGTGGAAGTTCCGCGACGAGGTGCGGCCCCGCTTCGGGGTGATGCGCTCCCGGGAATTCCTGATGAAGGACGCCTATTCCTTCGATCTGGATTTCGAGTCCGCCAAGACCGCCTACGACCGGATGTTCGTCTCCTATCTGCGGACCTTCCAGCGCTGCGGGCTGAAAGCGATCCCGATGCGGGCCGATACCGGACCGATCGGCGGCGATCTCAGCCACGAGTTTATCATTTTGGCTTCGACCGGCGAGAGCGAGGTGTTCTGTCACCGCGACTATCTCGATCTCGACGTGCCGGGCGAGGGCGTCGATTTCGACGACGCAGCTGGTCTTGCCGAGATCGTCAAGTCCTGGACCACGCCATACGCGGCGACGGACGAGATGCATGACACCGCCGCCTGGGACACGCTGCCGGAGGACCAGAAGATCGCGGCGCGCGGTATCGAGGTCGGCCACATCTTCCATTTCGGGACGAAATATTCCGAGCCGATGAAGGCGGTCGTCACTGGCCCCGACGGCAAGGACGTGCCTGTCCACATGGGCTCCTACGGCATCGGGCCGAGTCGCCTCTTGGCGGCGATCATCGAGGCCTCGCACGACGAGAACGGCATCATCTGGCCGAAGTCCGTCGCGCCTTTCGATGTCGGTCTCATCAACATGAAGCCGGGCGATGCCGCCTGCGACGCTGCCTGCGATGACCTCTATCGCCAGCTCCAGACCGCTGGCCTCGACGTCCTTTATGACGATCAGGACACGCGCGCCGGAGCCAAATTCGCCACCATGGACCTGATCGGCCTGCCGCTGCAGGTGATCGTCGGTCCGCGCGGCGCCAAGGCGGGGGAGGCGGAAGTCAAGGTGAGGGCGACCGGCGAGCGCGATACGATGCCGCTCACCGCCGTGGTCGAGCGGGTACTGGCGTGAGCGATATCCCTTTCGCAGCCCGTGCGACGCCTGAGGGCCGAACCTCGACCCGGCCGTTCTCGCGCTTCGAATGGATGCTGGCCGGCCGCTATCTGAGATCGCGGCGCCGCGACGCCGGGGTGTCGGTGATCGCCGGTTTCTCGTTTGTCGGGATCATGCTCGGCGTGGCCGCGCTGATCATCGTGATGTCGGTGATGAACGGGTTTCGCGGCGAGCTGTTGACCCGCATTCTCGGCGTCAACGGTCATGTGATCATGTTTCCAATCGACCAGCCGCTCCGCGACTACGACGAGGTCACCAAGCGTATCGCGGCGGTGCCGGGCGTCGATTTTGCCATGCCTTTGGTACAGGGGCAGGTCTTGGCCTCGGGCGCCGGAACATCGAACACCGGCGCGCTGGTCAAGGGCGTGCGCGGCACCGATCTCGACGAACTCGCCCCCGTCTCGGAGAACATCCGGCAGGGCACGCTTGCCGAATTCGACACCGGCGACGGAGTGGCAATCGGCATCCGGTTGGCCGAGGCGCTCGGGTTGCGGCTGAACGACAACATTACCTTGATCTCGCCTGAGGGCGACGTGACGCCGCTTGGCACGACCCCCCGTGTCAAGGCGTATCCGGTCACCGCGATCTTCGAGATCGGGCTGTCGGAGTATGACGCGGCCTATGTTTACATGCCCCTGTCGGAGGCGCAGTTGTTCTTCAACCAGGATGACCAGGTGCAGTCGATCGAGATGTTCGTCGACGATCCTGACGCCGTCCGCGCGCTACAGCCGATGGTGGAGGCGGCGGCCGACCGCCCGAACTACACCGTCACCTGGCAGGATCAGAACGCCTCGTTCTTCTCGGCGCTGGAAGTCGAGCGGAATGTCATGTTCATCATTCTCACGCTGATCATTCTGGTAGCTGCCCTCAACATCATCTCCGGCCTGTTCATGCTGGTGAAGGACAAGGGGCGGGATATCGCGATTCTGAGAACCATGGGGGCGACCAGGGGGGCCGTGATGCGGGTGTTCCTTATCACGGGCGCCTCGATCGGCCTCGCCGGGACATTCGCCGGACTAATCTTGGGCGTCCTGTTCGGTCTCAATATCGAGAACATCAGGCAGTTCTTCTCGTGGCTCTCCGGGACGGTGTTGTTCAATCCCGAGTTCTATTTCCTTAGCCGGCTTCCCGCCGAGATCGACGCGACCGAGGTGGTGCTGGTCGTGGCGATGGCTGTCGGCCTGTCGTTTCTGGCGACGATCCTGCCATCCTGGCAGGCGTCGCGGCTCGATCCGGTCGAAGCGTTGCGGTACGAATGATGGCTGAGACTTTTGCGCTGCGGCTCGATCAGGTCGAGCGGCACTACAAGCAGGGCGATGACCGCCTGACCATTCTCGACGCCGCCGATGTCGGCATCAGCGCCGGCGAGATGGTGGCGCTGGTGGCGCCATCCGGGGCGGGGAAGTCTACGCTTCTCCACATCGCCGGCCTGCTGGAGCGGCCGGACGGCGGCGAAGTATTCATCGACGGGCAGGCTTGCGGCAGTCTCGGCGACGACCGGCGAACCGAGATGCGCCGTCGCTCGATCGGTTTCGTCTACCAGTTCCACCATCTGTTGCCGGAGTTCTCCGCGCTCGAGAACGTCATGCTGCCCCAGATGATTCTCGGTCAGCGTCGTCCGGACGCGGTCGCGCGAGCGCAGGAGCTTCTCGACTACATGCGCATCGGAAAGCGGGCCGACCATCGCCCGGCCGAACTGTCGGGTGGTGAACAGCAGCGCGTCGCGATCGCCCGGGCGGTGGCCAACGCGCCGCATGTCCTGCTCGCCGACGAGCCGACGGGAAATCTCGATCCGACGACGGCGGGCTACGTGTTCGACGCACTGACGGCGCTGGTGCGCCAGTCCGGCGTGGCGGCCTTGATCGCGACCCACAATCATGAGCTTGCCGCGCGCATGGACAGGGCCGTCACCATCGAAGCCGGGAAGGTCGTTCCGCTACAGATGGGTTGATTGCCGCTCGCACGGCTGTTGCCTTCGTCTGCGGCGCCCTTGCTCCTATCGACCCCGGTGAGGAGGTGTTCGGCGAGCGGGCCGAACTGTTCGATGGAAGAGGCCCGCGCTTCCTTCCGCGAACGGGTAACAACGCAGCCGTCCGAGGCGTGGAATAGGATCTCAACTCGATTTCTCGGCCTCGCGTTCGAACGCGCAAACTTGGCGCAAGGTTGGAGCCGGTTTCAGTCACGGTCGCCCGAGTTTGGACACGATGCGATGCGATCGAACGTCCTCGTTGAGGATGCGCTCTGCCCCGCGAGTCGATGAATTTGCAGTGCAACACTTTCTAGCCGATGACGTCGATGTGACCATTTCAGTATGGACGGATTCCAGCGAATCCAGTACCCGGATGCCGATGACAAACCTGAAACACCCCTTGCAAGCGATAGGCCGGCTGTTGGCCGCAGCGCTTTTCTGCGTGGCGGTGCTTTCGTCTCAATTGGCGCACGCGTCGCCCCACACGGGTGACCGCGCATTTGCAGCTTTGATCGTCGACCCATCAGTTGCTGAAGTTGCCGAGGATCATGTCGCTTCGGCCGCGAACGATGCTGCCAGCGACGCCAAGCCCTTGCCCAAGGCGACCGGCGACAAACACAACGATCACTGCCCGCCGGCTTCAATGCCGGACCTGTTGGCGGAATATCATCTGGACTGGCCCTCCAAGTGGGGTCTCGGTTGGCACGTGGTCGAATTGGTGGGAAGCCAGGTTCCGACTGGCAAAAGACCCCCGCGAGCCTGACCTGACGGCGCCGCCGCGCGCCCTATGATGTTCGCATTCCGTCTCCGACGGACCGGACATCGTCACGGATGAGTCCTCCTCACGCCTAGAGCGTCAGGTGTTCTCGCTTCTCCACGTTTGGGAACTTCATCGTATCGACCGGCCCGTGAACGGCCGGCGAGCGGGAAAGTTCGCCCGTTAGGTCCTTTCAATGATCCGCTTCATGATTGTCGGCTTGCCCGGCCTGCTTCTGGCTGGCTGCGCGACAAGCGAACCCATGGGTTTGCCGCAAATTCTTACCTCTCCGTCCGCGGACGACCCGTCCGCTGCCGCCGGCGGCACCAATTACCGGTCGGTCATTGGTGGATATTCAAGGCGTAGTCCCGCCGAGCCAACCGGATGGCGCCGGACCGGCGTCGCGATGGCCCCGGTCGGCGCTGAGACCGCCACCGAAGATGAGGCGCCGAAATGATGCGTGTGTTTCGCAAGGCCGCGATGGCGGCTGTCCCCTTTTTCGTCTCGGGCTGCGTCGCGATCACCGAAGACTTTGATCCCAAGCTCGGCTTTGCGATCGTGCAGGATCAGACCGCGGCGACACTCGGCAAGGAAACTGCCTGGGTTCAGAATCGGACCGAGGCGGCCGCCGTCAACAAGCGTGTCAGCCAGCTTTTGGCGAACAAGACGGTCGGAGTCGAAACGGCGGTGCAGGTCGCGTTGTTGAACAACAAGAGCCTGCAGGCCGCCTATGCCGACATCGGCATGTCGGTTGCCGATCTCTGGCAGGAGAGCCTGCCGGTCAATCCCAATCTGGCGGTGAGCTATGCCGGCATCGGCGCGCTGCGAACCGTCGAGGGGCTGATCGCGGCCAACGTCATCCGGCTGATGACGCGCGAGCGGCGACTGGACGTCTCCGAGGTGCGTGTGCTTCAGGCGCGGTTGCGGGCCGTCGAGGCGACGCTCGCGCTGGCCGCGCAGACGCGGGCCGCATGGATCGAGGCGGTCGGCGCCTGGGAGACCGTGGCCTACATGAACCGGGCGAAGGTCGCGGCCGATGCGGCTGCCGAGCTTGCTACCGAACTCGGGAAGACGGGGGCCTTTCCGAAGATCGATCAGGCTCGTGAGCAGGTGTTCTATGCGGAATTGACTGGCCAGACCGCCGAGGCGCGACTAGCCGCGCAGCTCGCCAAGGAGCGGCTGATCCGGCTGATGGGGGTCTGGGGAGGGAACCTGTCCTTTGAGGTGCCGAACGCGCTCCCGAGCCTGCCACGCAATATCCAGACCCGCAACGCCATCGAGGCGGAGGCGTTGCGCGATCGCGTGGACCTGCAGGTGGCGCGGCTCGAACTGGATGCGCTGGCGCGTTCCTACGGCCTGACGAAGGCCACGCGCTACGTCTCCGATCTCGAATTGGCCGCCGGGCTCGAGCTTGAAGAGGAAGTCGAAGAGGGCGAGGACGGCAGCAAGAAAAGCACCAACCAGCTCTCGGGTATCCTTGAGGTCGGCCTGGAAATTCCGATCTTCGATAGCGGCCAGGCGCGGCTTCGCAAGGCTGAATTCGCGTATCTGCGGGCTGCGAACGTCTTGGCGGCAAAGGCCGTCGACATCCGCTCGGAAGCGCGCTCCGCCTACAAAGCGTACCGCTCCCGATACGATATCGCCAGGCACTATCGCTCGAACGTCGTACCGCTGCGCACGACGATCGAGAAGGAAGCGATCCTCACCTATAGCGGCATGATCTCGAACACGTTCGACCTTCTGGCCGACACCCGGGCCAAGCTCACCTCGATCATCCTCTCCGTCAACGCCAAGCGCGCCTTCTATCTCGCCGATGCTGGGCTCGCCTCCGCCGTCTATGGCGGCGGCCAGATCGAATCGGGTGGTGGTCTCGAGATGGCGGCCGGCGACGGCGATGGCGACGGCGATTGAACGGAAGGAACCAGACAGATGTTTTCCAGAAGACAATTCATTGGTGCGGGCGCCGCGCTCGCCGGGACTGCGATGTGGTCGAAGACTTCGGCCATGGGCTTGCCGGAAGCTCCGATCATGGAAGAGGCGGCAACGCAGCCGCCGCTGATGCCAACGGCGGGGCCGGACTACAATCCTGTGGTGACCCTGAACGGCTGGTCGCTTCCGTTCCGCATGAACAACGGGATCAAGGAGTTCCATCTTGTGGCCGAGCCCGTCGAACGGGAGATGGCCGATGGCATGACCGCCTATCTGTGGGGCTACAACGGCCAGTCGCCCGGCCCGACGATCGAATGCGTCGAGGGTGATCGAATCCGCATCTTCGTCTCCAACAAGCTTCCCGAGCATACGACCGTCCACTGGCACGGGTTGATCCTTCCCAACGGCATGGATGGCGTGGCTGGGTTGACGCAGCCTCCGATCCCGTCGGGCAAGACCTTCGTCTACGAGTTCGACGCGCTGAAGAGCGGCACCTTCATGTATCACCCGCATGGCGACGAGATGGTGCAGATGGCGATGGGGATGATGGGCTCCTTCGTCATCCATCCGAAGGACCCGTCCTTCATGCCGGTAGACCGCGACTTCGTCTTTCTCCTGTCGTCCTACGACATCGATCCGGGCTCCTACCTGCCGAAGGTCATGGAGATGACGGACTTCAACATGTGGACCATCAACAGCCGGATTTTTCCGGATGTGGCGCCGCTTATCGTGGCCAAGGACGACCGGGTGCGCGTGCGGGTCGGCAACCTGACCATGACCAACCATCCAATCCACATGCACGGCTACGATTTCGAGGTCACCTGCACGGATGGCGGTTGGGTGCGTCCGGAGGCACGCTGGCCGGAGGTCACCATCGATATCCCGGTGGGGGCGATGCGGGCCTACGAATTCGACGCGGTGCATCCGGGCGACTGGGCCCTGCACTGCCACAAGTCGCATCACACCATGAACGCGATGGGGCACGATGTCCCGACCTTCATCGGAGCCAACAAGACCAATGTCGCCCGCAAGATCCGCTCGGTCCAGCCGGACTACATGCCGATGGGCACGAAGGGCATGGCGGATATGGCGGAAATGTCGATGCCGATTCCGGACAACACCATTCCGATGATGGCCGGCTGGGGACAGTTCGGCTCACTCGAAATGGGCGGCATGTTCACCGTGGTGAAGGTGCGGGAGGGGATCGAGGCCGGCGACTACGAAGATCCCGGCGACTATGAAAATCCCCCTGGAACGGTGGCCTACGAATGGACCGGATCGCTGCCCGACGCGACAGCGGCTCCCGCGTCCAGTGCGCAGGGCAGCGCGCTGCCATCGAAGCCCACGCGGCAGAGGATGCCCGGTGGGGGAACGCATTCCGGCATGTAGCAAGTCCGGGAAAGTAAGGGACGCAGACACAAAACGAAACGAGGATAATTTATGCAGAAACGACTGTTCATCGCGACGGCATTCGCAGCCGCGCTCGTCGCCACATCGGCGTCGGCCGGCGGTAAGCATGGCGGCGGTCATGAGGACGAAGTGGCGATCGGCAAAGCCGGCAAGGCGGCGACCGCCGATCGGACCATCGAGATCACGATGCTGGAGACCGAGGACGGCGACATGCTGTTCGAACCTTCCAAGATCGAGGTCAAGAAGGGCGAAACCATCCGCTTCGTCATCGCCAATGACGGCGTGCTGGAGCACGAGTTCGTCATGGATACTTCGGAAGGGGTCCAGGAGCACAAGCTGCTCATGGAGAAGTTCCCGGAGATGGAACATGCCGATCCCAACGCTATCCGTCTGCCCGCGGAGGAAGCCGGCGAAATCGTTTGGACTTTCACCAAGGCCGGCGACTTCCAATTCGCGTGTCTGATCCCCGGACACTACGACATGGGCATGCATGGCCCATTGACCGTCGCGTCGCGTTGAACGCGACACATCTCTCACCCTCACAATCAGGAAAAATCACATGACCAAGCTCATCAAAATCGCCGCGCTCTCGTTCCTTTCGCTCGCTCTGGCCAGTCCGGCCGTCGCGGTCGAATACACCAAGGGCCAGATCACCAAGATCGACGCCAAGCAGCAGAAGCTGACGATCAAGCACGGCGCGCTGAAGAACCTCGACATGCCGGCAATGACCATGGTCTTCAAGGTTTCTGACGAAAAGATGCTGACCAAAGCGAAGGAAGGCAAGAACATCGAGTTCGTCGCCGACCGCGTCAAAGGCAAGCTTACCGTCGTCGAGATGAAGTAGGGCTCGACACTCACGGCTCGGGGCGAATGGAGTTCGCCCCG
>DRFF01000021.1 GCA_011050685.1 Aurantimonas coralicida | reverse complement strand
TCGCTGCGGTCGGCATAGGCAATGTGCTTGAACAATTCCTCCTTGCCGGCGAGCGCCCGCGCCGGACCCGAGCCCATCGAGAAATAGGAATCCTCGCCGGCACCGCTGGTCAGCTGCCAGCCGGCATATTGGCTGCCGAGGCAGGCCACAACCGGCTGCGAGGAGCGGACCGTCAAGGTGAACGGCCAGCGCCGCAGATGGGGTGAGGCTTCGAAGCTGACGGTGCCAAGGCCGCCGAGACAGATCTCGGTGATCAGTCGGCCGGCCTCCAGGCTGCCGGGAACCGACGCGCCGGCGTCGATCAGGGTCTCGCCAGCCGCGCCGGTCGCGATGGCGAGCCTGAGTTCGGCGGCCCGCGTCTTCATCGCCGCGACCAATGGGACCACCCCCTGGTTCACCGATAGCCTCTGCGCGCCGCTCATGCCGCTCTCCTCCGCACTCGTTCTTGCATGTCGGCGACGCGACTGTCGAACAGCGCCTGGGCCGCCGTCGGGGTCGCCGCCTCGGCGACGATCGTGCAAAGCGGCTGGCCGGCATGGAACACGACCGGCGGGGCGGACCGGTCGCGCGTCCAATCCGGCCAGACGAAGTGCTCCGGCAGCGTCACGTCCGTTTCCGCCCAGGCAAGGCCGGTGGCGCGCACCTGACGCGGGCCGGCGAAGCGCTCCGGCAACCGCCGCTGACAGGCGCCGAGATGCAGGCCGAACAGCGGTTCGCTGTCGGTGTCGAAGACGTCGATGGTGGCGCCGGCGCGCGGATTGATCTCGAGCAGTACAGGCCCGTCGGGCGCGAGCACGAAGTCGACGCTGCAGAGCCCGGTGAGAGGGACGCGCGCGACGAAGCGTTGCATCTGGGCCAGCATGTCGTGACCGGACGGTTCTGGAGGCTGCAAGGGGCCGACCGCGCCGCCATAGCGGTAGGGTTCGGCGGCCGACGGCGCCGCCCATTGCCGGGTGAAGCCGAGCAGCGCAACCTGGCCGCTGGCTGCGACGATGCCCGCCGACCACCGCTCGCCGGCGACGAAGCGCTGGAAATAGCGGTTTGCCGCCGGCGGCTGGCTCGCCGCCGGTTGCACATGGCTGCCGCCGGCGCCGCCGATCTGCTTCGACAGCCAATGGGACGCGTTCTCAGGCGGCTCTCTGCGAATTTCTGGATGGGGAATTTCGGCCTCGGCGCAGAGCGCGGCAAAGTGCTCGGGGTCCTTCAGCGTCCGCACGGTGGCGGCGTCATTGCCGAGCAGCGGCCAGCGCGCCGCGATCGCCTCGATCAGTTCCGGCCGATCCTCGAAGCCGGCGCCGTAGACGAAGCCGACCGGCGACTGGCCTTGCGCCAACCGGTCCAGCGCGTCCAGAAGATCGCCGCCGTCGAAGCCGTCCGGATAATGGCCGCGCAAAACCTCGCCACGAAGGGCGCTTTCCTTCAGATCGAGATCGCCGAAAAAATCGACAGCCAACGCGTCGTAGCCGGCGCGCCGCGCGCTCGCGGCGATCTGCCGGGCCGAGAAGGCGGCGACGAGGACAGTCGGGTGGGGCATGGCGATTACTTCACCAGGGTTCGGGCAAGCGCGAAGGCGTCGCGGAAATCCAGAATTTGCGGCTCGTCGGCCTCGATCATGCGTTTGAACAGGCCGGATTCGGTCTGATATTTGACGTTGCCGATCGCTAGCGCCCCGACGCCGAGCGCCTGTGTGCCGCTGATCGGCTTGCCGTTGTCCATCACGTCGATCCCCTCGATGCCGGAGGGCGGAACGGCGTTGACATCGGCAGCGACGAGGAGCTCTGACGCCTGCTTCAACTGGGCAGCGTCGAGTACGCGGACGCCGGCTCTGGCGGCCGAAAGAACCACCTCGACGTCTTTCACGATGGCGTTCTGCTTCGCCGTGTCGGAGCCGTCTGCGGCGTTCACCGCGACGCCGAAGCGATCCTTCATTTCCTGGGCGCGATCCTCGACGCGCTTGAGGCCGCTATAGCCGACGATCGTCACCCTGGCACCTTCGAGGGCGGCGATGACGGCGGCCGAGTAGCCGACGACGCCGGTGGCGCCGAAGACGGCGATCGAAGTGTCCTTTAACGACCGATCCTTCTTGTCCTTCAGCAGCTTCTCGACGCAGGCGACCATCGCCGCCGCCGTGGTGAAGGAGCCGGCGGGATCGGCGAAGAGGTTGGCGCCAAAGGGCGGCACCAGCGCTTTCTTGGCCGCGTCGATCATGTCGAGGGCGAGGATCGCGTCATTGCCGCCGAAGAAAAGGCCCGACGCCGCTCCCCATTTCGGCGGGCGCGAAAAGATGACGTCCTGAACGAGATCGGCGATCTCGGCGAGTTCGACGTTTTCGTAAGGCACCACCGCGTCATAGCCGGCGTCGAGCGCCATGTTCACGTCGAACGGGCTGACATGCTTGTGTGGGGTGAGCATGTGAAGAATGTTCTTCTCGGTCATTCCCGTTCCTCCAGAAATGCATTGTCGTTCGCCCGGTCGAATGGCCGGGCGGGTCTCGCCGCTCGCCGCGGCCTAGCCGGTGCCCGCCAGTTGGCGGCGCGAAGCGTGTTCGACGCTGGCGCCGTGATTGCGTCCCGCGACGACACGGATGTCGAGGTCGTGCGCGGCGCCCTCGGCCCGAGCCGCAGCAACGAGCCGCTCGGCCTCTTGCGCCGACGCCGCAAATGCGAAGCCGGTCGGCCCCCAGGAGCTCTGGCCGATCCCGTGCGCCCCGGCGGCGGCCAAAAAGGTGCAGGCGCGGGCGACGCGCGGGCTGGTGAAGACGCCGCCCTGGGCCGGCGCGAAGTGACCGCCGACCATTTCCTGAATAGTCGCGACGGAGGCGCCGAAGGCAGCGATGTCCTGTTCGGCGAGGCCTGGCAGCGTCTCCATCAGCACCAGCCGGCAGATTTCCGCCGTTTCGCTTTCCGGGAACGGCGGCAGGGCGTCGAAGGCAGCGATTTCATCGGCGCCGTGAAATCCCTGGCTGTTCGGGTCGAGGACGAGGATGACCCGCCAGTCGGTCGGGAAGGCAAAACGCGAGACGATCGGGGGCGGCCGGTCTTGCCTGCCCTTGCCGCCGTCGACGGCAAGCCCGCCCTGGTTGAAGAACGCCGCCCCCAGGCCGGAACGATTGCCGCGTCCCAACCGGGTGGCATCGCCGGCATAGTCGGTCGGAAAGCCTTCGAGTGCCCTGACGCCGGCGGCGACGGCGAGCGCCAGCTGCGTGCCGGAACCGAGTCCGGCATGAGCGGGAATGGTTTCGTCGATCGTTATCTCGTGAGTCTGGTCGAGGCTGAGATGACGGCGCATGGCGGCGAGATGCTCCGCCGCCCGCTCGGCGTCCGCGCCTTCGACGCGATCGTGCCCGGCGCGGCGGATCGACAGGCGCGTCGATGGGGCGTCGAGGGCGAGGCCGATGCCGCCGAACCGACGGCCCGACTGGCCACCCGGGTCGAGGAAACCCAGGTGCAGGCGTGCGGGCGCTGAGACGCTGACGACGTCTTCTGTCACGATGTCCCCTGCTTTCGAGGTGCCCGCACCCTATTATTGCGACTGGAGCCCATCGGGCAAGTCGGAGCGAGGGAGAAAACCATGGCAGCCAAGACCTATTCGGACGCGGAAGTCGAGGAACGGTTGAAGGCGGAGCTGCCCAGCTGGCGGTTGGAGGGGGGCTGGATTCGCCGCACCTACAAGACCGCTGGCTGGAAGGGAACGCTGATGGTGATCAATACGGTCGGCCATTTGGCCGAGGCCGCCTTTCATCATCCGGACCTTACCGCATCCTATGCCTGGGTGGAGATCCGGCTGATGAACCACGCCGCCAAGGGCATTACCGATTCGGACTTCGCCCTCGCCAGAAAGATCGAGGAGGTGGTGATGTGGCAGCCGGGCAAGGAGGACGGCCCGCTGCAAGGCACGCCCGACGATCCGCGCTTCGCCTACATCAAATACGACAAGAAATAAGCCGGAGCGGGCGATCGGCTTTGACCTTCTCCCGCAAGCCTGTAGATTTGGGCGACGGGCACAGAAAGCGAAGCGTCTTGCGCAAGGCATGGATCGATGGACGGCCGGTGTCCATGGAGGAGGCGGTCCGGGCGACGGCTGATCGCATCGGCCGGAGCCGGTTTCCCGTCGTTACCGGACTGGCTACCGATCTCGCCGGTATCAATGCGGCGATCACGCTTTGCCGGGTCGCCGGCGGCGCGATCGATCACGCGACGTCGAAAGAGATTTATCCGCTGATTTCAGCGCTTCGTGACGGCGGCATGATGCTTGGCGCGCCCGCGGAAATCCGGCGTCGCGCCGACCGCGTGCTGATCGTCGGACCGGACGCTTTCGCCCCGGCGCCGGACCTGCCGCAATTCCTGTTCTCGAACGGGCCGGATCTCGGCGGTCGCACAAAGGGCGGAGGGCGGCAGGCGCTGTGGCTGGGTGCGCCGTCCGATGCCCCGCCCTTGCCGAAAGCGATCACGGTTGAACGGGTCGGTTGTCCCGAGGAGGGGATTGTCGACGCCCTCGCGATGATCAGGGCCGCGCTTGCCGGGCATCGGTTCGGCGACGGGCCGTTGCCCGAGAAGCGGATAGGCGAGATCGCGGCATGGCTGAGGGGCGCCGCCTTCGGCTGCGCCATCTTCTCGCCCGCCGCGATGGACGGTCTCGGAGTCGAGATGCTTGCCGGCCTTGTCTTCGACCTCAATGCCGAGACCCGCTTCACCAGCCTGCCGGTTTTCGGTCCGGAGCAGGCCTATGCGGCGGCGATAGCCACGACTTGGTCGACGGGCTTTCCCCTGCGCACGAGTTTCGCGCGCGGGTTTCCCGATCACGATCCGCAGTTGTTCGAGGCGGGACGGCTGGTCGCCGCGGGCGAGGCGGATCTCGCTATCCATGTCGCGGCACTGGACGGCACAAACGCCGTCGAGCCGGAATGGTCGGGGCGGGTGCCGATCGTCGCGGTCACCGCGCCCGGCGATGCCTGGATCCATACGCCCGAGATCGGTTTCGAGGTCGCCCTGGCCGGCCGCGATCATGATGGCGCTCTTTTCGACGGCACGTTCGGCGGCTTCGTACCGGTCCCGGCGAGCTCGGAAAGCGATGCCCCTCCCTCGGCCGAGATCCTGTCGGCGATCGCGGCGGCGCTCGGCGAAGCGGCGCCATGCTGATGCGGCTCAAGGACGGACATATCGTCGATCCGGCGAACGGCCGTGATGTGGTCGCCGATCTCTTCATCGATGACGGCCATATCGTCGATCCGCCCGCCGACGGCAGGGCGCCCGGCGAAACTATCGACTGCAAGGGCCTGATCGTCATGGCCGGGGCGATCGACATCCACTCCCACATCGCCGGCGGGCATGTGAACACGGCGCGGCTGCTGCTGCCGGAATTTCACCGTGCGTTCCAGTCGCGGCCGGGTGCGACGGCGCTGTCAAAGGTCGGCTGGACGACCGAGGAAACCGGACTGCGCTACGCCGAAATGGGTTTCACCACGGTGGTCGAACCGGCGATGGCGCCGTCGTCGGCTCTGCATGCCCATCTCGAACTCGCCGACATCCCGATCATCGACAAAGCCACCCTCGTCGTCCTAGGCAACGACGATTTCCTGATGGGGATGATCCGCGACGGCGAGAGCGAGAGCGCCATCCAGGACTATGTCGCATGGACCGTCTCGGCGTCCCGCGCGCTCGGCGTCAAATGCATCAATGCCGGCGGATCGGCCGCGTTCAAGGAGAATGTCCGCCATTTCAGCTTCGACGATGAGGTGCCCGACTACGGGGTCTCCTCGCGCAAGATCGTCAAGACGCTGCAGACGGCGGTGACCGGGCTCGGCATTCCGCACCCGCTGCACGTCCATTGCAACAATCTCGGCGTTCCCGGGGATTCGGCCGCAGCGGCCGAGGCGACCATCGCTGCGGCCGAGGGTCTGCCGCTGCATCTGGCGCATCTGCAATTCTACGGCTATGGCGCCGAGGGCAAGCGCCAGTTCTCCTCCGAGGGCCAGCGGCTCGCCGAGCTGGTCAACGCGACCGAGGAAATCACCGTCGATATCGGCCAGGTGATGTTCGGACAGACGGTGACGGTGTCCGCCGACGAATTGCGACAGTTCGCCGGTCGCGGCCAGGCGCGTCCGCGCAAATCGGTGATTTTCGATCATGAGGCGAATGGCGGCGGTGTCGTGCCGATGGACTACAAGCGATCGAGCTATTTCAACGCGCTGCAATGGGCGATCGGGCTGGAGCTGTTTCTCCTGATCAAGGATCCGAGCCGGGTGTTCTTCACCACCGACCACCCGAACGGCGCCCCGTTCACCGCCTATCCGGACATCTTCGCGCTGCTGATGGACCGGGGCGTCCGCCAGCGCTGGCTGGAAGCTCTGCCGAAATCCGTGCTGGACATGACGATCCTGCCGGAGATCACCCGCGAATACACGCTGAAGGAAATCGCCACCATGACCCGCGCGGCGCCGGCGCGGCTGCTCGGCACCGCCTATCGCGGCCATCTCGGCAAAGGCGCTATCGCCGATATCGCCGTCTACCGACCCGGCGACGACAAGGCGGCGATGTTCGGCAGGGCCGCCTATGTCTTCAAGGATGGGACCCTCGTCGTGCAGGACGGACGGGTGGTCAATCGTGTCTCCGGGCGGACCCTGTCGCTGCGGCCGGAGGCCGACAAGGCGATGGCGAAGCGTATCGATGCCTATTTCGACAAGCGCTACGGTCTGCCGGCGCGGTGGTTCGAAGTGCCGGATTACGCGATCGGACGGGAGGATCCGTTCAAGGTGGTGCCATGCCGGAGATGATCTTCAACGGCGTCGCGATCGACGACAGCTTCGCCGAAGCCTTCCCGATGCGCGGCACGGCGATCCAGGTAACCGCCGACAGCGAAAAATGGGCGCTGGAAGCCGCCCGCTCGTTCACCGGCTTTGCCACCTCGGTCATCGCCTGCGGCTGCGAGGCGGGGATCGACCGGGTGCTGACGCCGCAGGAGACCCGCGACGGGCGGCCGGGCGTGCGTATCCTGATCTTTGCGATGGATACGAAAGGCTTGGCCAAGCAGCTCGGCACCCGGCTGGGCCAATGCATTCTCACGAGCCCGACCTCGGCTTGCTACGCCGATCTGAAAGGCGAGACGCAGATCGATCTCGGCTCGGCGATCCGCTATTTCGCCGACGGCTGGCAAATCTCCAAGAAATTCGGCGACAAGCACTTCTGGCGCATGCCGGTGATGGAGGGCGAATTTTTCTGCGAGGCGAAGACCGGCGTCACCAAGGAGAGCGTCGGCGGCGGCAACCTCCTGTTCATGGCGCGCGGAAGTGCTCAGGCGCTCGCCGTCGCGGAAGCGGCCGTCGCGGCGATGCGGACGGTGCCCGACGTGATCATGCCGTTCCCCGGCGGGATAGTGCGCTCCGGCTCCAAGGTCGGCGGCAAGTACAAGGGCATGATGGCCTCGACCAACGAGGCCTATTGCCCGACGCTGAAGGGCGTGGTCCCATCCGCTCTCGGTCCGGAGATCGGCTCGGTGCTGGAAATCGTCATCGACGGCCTGTCGGCCGCGGCGGTGGCGGACGCGATGCGGGCTGGGCTGAAAGCGGCGATCGATCTCGGGCCGGATGAGGGTGCGCTCAGGATCGGCGCCGGCAATTACGGCGGCAATCTGGGCCCGCATCATTTCCACCTCAAGGATCTCGTGCCATGAGCGGCCTGACCTTCCGCAAGACAGCGGAACCGGACCAGCGCCTCGATCTGTCGATCCTGACGCCCGCCCATCTGGCGAATCTCAGCCTGTCCGAAATCACCGCGCTGCCGATCGGCACGACCAAGCAGCTTGTGACCGTCGGCGATATCTTCGCGCTGTCCGGCGACGACGCGGCGGCGATCCGCTTCGAGGGCGGCTCCGAACGCTTCGACCGGATCGGCGAGGCGATGGACGGCGGCGCGATCCATGTCGATGGCGACGCCGGCTGGCGCGTCGGCCGATTGATGCGCGGCGGGCGGCTGACCATTGCGGGCTCGGTCGGCGGACTCGCCGGCTCGGGCATGAGCGGCGGCTTTCTGTCGGTCGGCGGCGACGCGGGCGATTTTCTTGGCGGTCCGATGGCGGGCGAAATGGCCGGCATGCGCGGCGGCGCAATTCGGGTCGGTGGCAGCGCCGGGGCGCGAGCGGCCGACCGGATGCGGCGTGGCACCATCGTCGTTGACGGCGCGGTGGGCGAGAACGCCGGCAGCCGGATGATCGCGGGGACCCTCGTCATCGGCGGCCTGGCGCGCGGCGCGCCGGGGCGCTTGATGAAGCGCGGCACGCTGATCCTGTGCGGCGGCGCCGAACGGCTGGCCCCGACCTTTCTCGACAATGGCCCGGCCGATCTGTTGATCCTCAAGCTGATGGCGCAGGAATTCGCAGCCGGCGAGCTGGGACCTGTACCCTTCGACGGCGCGCCGATGCGGCGTATCGGCGGCGACACCGCGGTTCTCGGCAAGGGCGAAATCTTCCTGCCGCTGAGCTGACGTCCGTCGCCCGAAATGACGGACACCCGCGATCAGGTGATGGAAGGCATTGCCGAGATGATCCACGACGTGCAGGTCGAGGCGACGTTCCCGGACGGCACCAAGCTGGTGACGGTCCACGAGCCGATCCGCTGAGGATCGGCGCCGAGGGCGGTCGAACGCCCAGCC
>DRFF01000020.1 GCA_011050685.1 Aurantimonas coralicida | reverse complement strand
GTCCGCCGCGTGACACGGCTGTGGCTGAAGCAGCCGCTCGCGATCCTTGCCGACGGCGCGGATGGCGGCGTCGTGATCGAGAACGGGCGGATCGTCGAACTGGTGCTCTCCGGCGGCGCGCCCGCGCGGCCGGTGGACGCGGTCTTCGACGCGTCGCGGCACGTGGTCCTGCCGGGTCTCGTCAACACACATCATCATTTCTACCAGACGCTGACGCGGGCGCATCCGGCGGCGATCGACAAGGAACTGTTTCCCTGGCTGACCAGCCTCTATCCGATCTGGGCGCGGCTCGATCCGGACAGTTTCCGTCTGTCCGCGCGGCTGGCACTGACCGAGCTGCTGCTATCGGGCTGCACCACGGCAGCGGATCACCATTACCTGTTTCCGGAGGGTCTGGAGAGCGCCATCGACATCGAGGCCGAGGAGGCGACGCGCCTCGGCATTCGCGTCACATTGAGCCGCGGCTCGATGGACCTGTCTGAGAAGGATGGCGGCCTGCCGCCCGATAGCGTCGTCCAGGACAAGGACGACATCCTCTCCGACAGCGAACGGCTGATCGGGCGCTATCATGACCGGTCCGACGGGGCGATGATTCAGATCGCGCTGGCGCCCTGTTCGCCCTTTTCGGCGACCAAGAGTCTGATGATCGAGAGCGCGGCGCTCGCCGGCACGCACGACTGCCGGCTGCACACCCATCTCGGCGAAACCGAGGACGAGAACGCCTTTTGCGAGGCGACATTCGGTTGCCGGCCGCTCGACTATCTGGAAGAGGTCGATTGGCTCGGGCCGCGCACCTGGCTCGCCCACGGCATTCATTTCACTACGGAAGAATGCCGGCGCCTCGGCGCGCACAAGGTCGGCGTCTGCCATTGCCCGACGTCGAACGCGGTGCTGGCCTCGGGCTTTTGTCCGGTCAATGAATTGCAGGCTGCCGGCGCGCCGGTAGGGCTGGGCGTCGACGGTTCGGCCTCGAACGACGCCTCCAATCTGATCGAGTCGGCTCGCCACGCGCTGATGGTCGGGCGGCTGAATTATCGCTCAGCCAAGGCGATCTCCGCACGAGACGTGCTGGCAATGGCGACCGAAGGCTCTGCGGCCTGTCTCGGCCGCACCGACATCGGCCGGATCGACCTCGGGCGGCAGGCCGATCTTGCCCTGTTCACCCTCGACGAATTGCGCTTTTCCGGCGCGCATGATCCGATCGCGGCGCTGGTCCTGTGCGGCGCGACGCGCGCCGACCGGGTGATGGTCAAGGGCGACTGGCGCGTTCTCGACGGCCACCCTGTCGGGGTCGACCTGGCCCGGCTCAGGGCCGAACACGGCGAGGCAGCCCGGCGTTTCGGCTGATTGCGCGCTCCTGGTATACCGATGCCCGGCGAAACGAGGTGCGTGGGGCAAGGAGCGCGTCACGCTTTTCATCGGACTGGGGGCTGGGGCATCGGCGGGAAGCAGCTGGATGCTTTCCGCTTTACGCCGCCGCTCCCGACGTTGCAGAATGCTTGACCGAATGGTCAAAAACGACGGAAAGAGCCTGAATGTCCGAACTGACCGCCGCCCGGCTGACGACCCATGTGCTCGACACCAGTCTTGGCCGGCCGGCCGCTGGTATCGCGGTGACGCTGTGGCGGCTCGAGGCGGACGGTGGCAGGGAAAAGGTCGTGGAAACCGTCACCAATTCGGACGGACGCTGCGACGCGCCGCTGATGGCTGGCGATGATTTCGCGGTCGGCGAATATGAGCTCATTTTCGCGGCCGGCACGTATTTCGATGCGACGGGCCGGGACCTGCCGGAGCCGAAATTCCTCAGCAATGTGGTTATCCGCTTCGGCATCGCCGACAAGGCGCATTATCATGTGCCGCTGCTCATTTCGCCCTTCGGCTATTCGACCTACCGGGGCAGCTGATGACCGCTCATGACGCCCCTCGGCCGATCCGTTTCGTCCTCAATGGCGAGGAGCGCGCCGTCGCGGGGCTGAAGCCGACGACGACGATGCTCGATTATCTGCGCCGGACGGAGCGCATGACCGGCACCAAGGAGGGTTGCGCGGAGGGCGACTGCGGCGCCTGCACGGTGCTGATCGCGGAGCCGGATGGCGACGGCGGGCTCTCGCGCCGGGCGGTCAATGCCTGCATCCAGTTCCTGCCCTCGCTGAATGGCCGGGCGATCGAAACGGTGGAACATATCGGCCGCGACGGGGCCCACCCGATCCAAACGGCGATGGTGGAAAAGCACGGCAGCCAGTGCGGTTTCTGCACGCCGGGCTTCGTCATGCAGCTTTATGCCGGCTGGCTCACCGGCGCGATCTCCGACCGGCAGTCGGTCAAGGATCTGATCGCCGGCAATCTGTGCCGCTGCACCGGCTACGGGCCGATCGTCGAGGCGGGGTTGGAGCTCGGCGCGGTGCCGGTGCCCGATACGGCGAGGGAGGATGCGGCGCTCGCTGCTCGCCTGACCGAGATGGAAGGCGACGGCGTCTTCGCCTATGAGGCCGGCGGCCATCGCTGGTTCGCGCCGACCAATGTCGACGACCTTGCCGATACCTACGCGGCGCATCCGGCCGCCTTGCTGGTCGCGGGGGCGACTGATGTCGGGCTGTGGGTGACCAAGCAGCATCGCGAGTTGCCGACGATCATCGACGTCAGCCACGTCCGCGATCTCCAGGTAATCGAGGAAGCGGCCGGCCGGGTTTTTATCGGGGCTGGCGTCACCCATCGCCGGGCTTTCGACATACTGACGGGTATGCACACCGATCTCGGCGAGATGCTGCGCCGTTTCGCCGGCTGCCAGATCCGCAATGCCGGCACGGTCGGCGGCAACATTGCCAACGGCTCGCCGATCGGCGACCTGCCACCCTGCCTGATCGCCCTCGGCGCCCGGCTGCATCTGCGCCAGGGCGATACGGCCCGCGCGATCGACCTTGAGGATTTCTTCATCGCCTACGGCCGCCAGGACCGGGCGAAGGGCGAGTTCGTCGCCGCCGTCGAGGTGCCGCGGCTGGGGACGAACCAGCACTTCTTCGCGCACAAGATCTCCAAGCGCTTCGATTCCGACATTTCCGCTGTCATGGCGGCGTTCCGCCTGACCTTCGACGGCGACAGAGTGAGCGAGGTGCGGCTTGCCTTCGGCGGCATGGCCGAAACGCCCAAGCGCGCGGCGAAGGCGGAGGCCGCTCTGGTGGGCCGGCGTTTCGACGAGGCGGCGGTTGCCGCGGCAGCGGCGGCGATGGCCGAAGATTTCACCCCATTGACCGACATGCGCGCCTCGGCCGCCTACCGGCTGAAGGTGGCGCAAAACCTGTTGCGGCGGTTTTATCTCGAACAGCAGGGCGGCGTGCGGACACGTATCGAGGATGTTGCGGCAGACGCGGCCACGCTCGGCGAGGTTGCGTGATGGACGAAACCCGCATCCAGGACCGCGGCGGCGCCGGCGAACCTTCGCTCGAAACGCTCGGCGAGAAGCCGCCAGCCGGCGAACGCGCGATCCGGGGCGGCGTCAGGACGGCGCTCGCCCATGACAGCGGCGGCAAGCACGTCTCAGGCGCGGCGCGCTATGTCGACGACGATCCGGAACTGCCCGGAACGCTGCAGATCTACATTGCCATGTCGGAGCGCGCCCATGCCAGCATCGCCGGCATGGATCTCGACGCTGTTCGGTCGGCGCCGGGAGTCGTCGCCGTGCTGACCGCCGCGGACATTCCCGGCCAGAACGACTATTCGCCGGTGTTCGGCGACGACCCGATCTTCCCGGTCGAGATGGTCGACTATGTCGGGCAGCCGCTGTTCGCTGTCGCCGCCGAGACGGAAGTGGCAGCACGGGCGGCGGCGAAACTGGCGCGGATCGAATATGAGGACCTGCCGGCGGCGATCGGCATCGATGACGCGATCGCCTTCGCCGACGCGGCCGGCGAGGATCTGCTTCCCGCCCACGAAATGAATCTCGGCGATGCCGGCGCCGCGCTCGATGCCGCGCCGCGCCGGGTCAAGGGCCGCGTCGAGGTCGGCGGCCAGGACCATTTTTACCTGGAAGGCCAGATCGCTTATGCGATCCCGCAGGAGGATGGCGACGTGCTGGTACGCTCCTCCACCCAGCACCCCTCCGAAGTCCAGCACAATGTCGCCAAGATGCTGGGCGTGCCCGACCATGCCGTGACCGTCGAAGTGCGGAGGATGGGCGGCGGCTTCGGCGGCAAGGAAAGCCAGCCGGCGCTGTTTGCTTCGGTCGCCGCGCTCGCCGCGATCAAGACCGGCCGCGCGGCAAAGTGCCGGCTCGACCGCGACGACGACATGGTGATGACCGGCAAGCGGCACGAGGTGCGGATCGACTACGATTTCGGTTTCGACGCGGACGGGCGGATCGCCGCCGTCGACTTCCAGCATTTCGTGCGCTGCGGCTACTCGAAGGATCTGTCGGCCGCGATCGCCGACCGGGCGATGTTTCACGCCGACAACGCCTATGCGCTGCCGGCCGCCCGCATCCACTCGCGGCGGCTGAAGACCCATACCGTATCGAATACCGCGTTTCGTGGCTTTGGCGGGCCGCAGGGCATGGTCGGGATCGAGCGCGCCATCGACCACATCGCTTTCGAGGCGGGGCTCGACCCGCTCGACGTCAGGAAGCGCAATTTCTATCCGTCGACCGAGGGTGGAGAGAAACCGGCCCTGACCCCCTATCATATGCCGGTGACCGACTCGGTGATCGGTGAGATCGTCGCGGAACTGGAGGCCTCGTCCGACTACCGCGCCCGGCGCGAGGCGATAAAGGCCTTCAATGCCGACAACCCGATTCTCAAAAAGGGCCTGGCGCTGACGCCGGTGAAATTCGGCATCTCCTTCACCACCGCCCATCTCAATCAGGCCGGCGCGCTCGTCCATGTCTACAAGGATGGCTCGGTGCATCTCAACCATGGCGGTACGGAGATGGGGCAGGGGCTGTTCATCAAGGTTGCGCAGGTGGTCGCCGAGGAATTCCAGATCGACATCGACAAGGTGAAGATCACCGGCACGACGACCGCCAAGGTGCCGAATACGTCGGCGACGGCGGCCTCCTCCGGTTCGGACCTCAACGGCATGGCCGCACAGGCCGCCGCCCGGAAAATCAAGGACCGGCTGATCGACTATGCCGCAGAGCGGTACAAGGTGCCGAAGGACCAAATCGTCTTCGCGGCCAACCGGGTGCGGATCGGCAATGACGAGAAGCGCTTTTCCGATCTCGTCGGCGAAGCCTATCTCGCGCGCATCTCGCTGTCCTCGACCGGGTTCTATGCGACGCCCGGCATCAGCTACGACCGTGAGAGCGCGCGCGGCACGCCATTTTACTATTTCGCCTATGGCGCGGCCTGTTCGGAGGTCGTCATCGACACCTTGACCGGCGAATATCGCCTGCTGCGCGCCGACATCCTCCATGATGTTGGTCAGTCGCTGAACCCGGCGATCGACCTCGGCCAGATCGAAGGTGGCTTCATCCAGGGGATGGGCTGGCTGACCATGGAAGAGCTGTGGTGGGACGACAAGGGCCGGCTCAAGACGCATGCGCCGTCGACCTACAAGATCCCGACCGCCAACGATCGCCCGGACGATTTCCGCGTGGCGATCTGGGACAAGGGCGAAAACCGCGCGCCGACGATCTATCGCTCCAAGGCGGTCGGCGAACCGCCGCTGATGCTGGCGATTTCGGTGTTCTCGGCGCTGGCCGACGCGGTGTGTGCGGCGGGAGACGGCAAGGCCTTCCCCGATCTGGACGCGCCGGCGACGCCCGAGCGTGTGCTCGCCGCGGTCGAACAGGTGCGTGGGGCTGGATGAGCATCGCCGCAGCCCTTCGCGCCGCCTCCGCCGCCAACGAGCCGTCCGTGTTAGTCCGCGTCGAACGCGCGCTCGGCTCGACGCCGCGCGAGACGGGCGCGGCGATGCTGGTGACGCCGTCGCAGTTCGCCGGCACGATCGGCGGCGGACGGCTCGAATTCGATGCGATCGAGCGGGCGCGGGCGATGCTCGTGTCCGGCGAGACCGAGGCGGCGATGGACGTCGCGCTTGGACCCGCGATTGGCCAGTGCTGCGGCGGGCGGGTGGAGCTGTCGCTGCGCCGGGCGGATGAAGCCCTGCTGTGGGAATTGGAGGCGGTCGAGGCGCGCGAGAAGGCGGAACGGCCGCTGGCGCTGATCTTCGGCGCGGGGCATACGGGCCGGGCGCTCGCCGCAGCCCTGGCGCTATTGCCGGTTCGCGTGCGCCTCGTCGACAGCCGGCCGGAGACCTTGGTCGGCCTGCCCGAGGCGGTCGAGACCGTCGCCGCCGCGCTGCCGGAGGCCGAGGTCGCCGCCGCTCCCGCGAGCACGGCGTTCGTGGTGATGACCCATGAGCATTCGCTGGATTTCCTGATCACCGCGGCGGCGCTGGCGCGGGGCGACGCCGCCTATGTCGGCATGATCGGCTCGGCGACGAAGCGCGAACGGTTTCGCCGCTATCTGGCGGATGAGGGGCGAGACGCCGACATCGCCCGCCTGACGCTGCCGATCGGCGGGGCCGCGCTGCATGACAAGCGCCCCGAGGTGATCGCCGCATTGACGGTGGCGGAGCTGGCCGTCTGCCTGCTTTCCGATCAACAGGAAAAGCTGATCGATCGCTTTGCAGGGCGGAACGGGCGATGCCATAGTGCCGACGTGAGATCAACGGGATGACCCACATCGACATGGCGCCGCGCCTGCAGCTCTCCGGCATCACCAAGCGCTTCCCGGGCGTCGTCGCGAACGATCAGGTGTCGTTCTCAGTGGCGCCCGGCGAAATCCACGCGCTGCTGGGCGAGAACGGCGCCGGCAAGTCGACGCTGGTGAAGATCATCTACGGCGTGCAGAAGGCGGACGAGGGCACGATCGCCTTCGACGGGACGCCGGTGACGATCCACTCGCCACGCGAGGCCCGCGCGCTCGGTGTCGGCATGGTGTTCCAGCACTTCTCGCTGTTCGAGGCGATGACGGTCCTGGAGAATATCGCGCTTGGGATGGACAGCCCGCCGCCGCGCCGGGAATTGGAAGCCGCGATCCGGGACGTTCTCGCCTCCTACGATCTGACGCTCGATCCCCATCGCTTCGTTCATACGCTGTCGGTCGGCGAACGGCAGCGGATCGAGATCGTCCGGGCGCTGCTACAGCGGCCAAAGCTGTTGATCATGGACGAGCCGACCTCGGTCCTGACCCCGCAGGAAGTTGGGCAATTGTTCGAGACGCTGCGCCGCCTTGCCCGCGAGGGCTGCTCGATCCTGTATATTTCCCACAAGCTGCACGAGATCAAGGAACTCTGCGAGACGGCGACGATCCTCCGAGGTGGCAAGGTGGTGGCCACCTGCGATCCCCGTGAAGAGTCGGCGCGCTCGATGGCCGAACTGATGATCGGCGGTGACCTGAAGGATCTGTCCGGCAAGGAGGGCGGCGTCAGCGGCGAGGTCCGCTTTGCCGTGAGTGATCTGTCGGCGCCGGGCGAGCCGCCCTTCGGCGCCAGCCTCAAGGATATCTCCTTCAAGGTGCGCTCCGGCGAACTGCTGGGCATCGCGGGCGTTGCCGGCAACGGCCAGAACGAACTGCTTCAGGTGCTGTCGGGCGAGCGAATGGCCGGCGTGACCGGCAAGATCATGATCGACGGCGGCACGATCTCGAATCGTTCGGTCGACGGGCGGCGGGCCTTCGGGCTGGCGACCGTGCCGGAAGAGCGCAACGGCCATGCTGCCGTGCCGGGCCTGTCGCTTACCGAGAATGCGGTCCTGTCGGCGCGAAAGCGCATGGGGCTTGCCGCCGGCGGCATCATCAAGGCGGGCGCCGCGCGCGACTATGCGGCCTCCGTCATCGATGCCTTCTCGGTCAAGGCGACGGGGCCGGGCGCCTTGGCGGGAAGTCTGTCCGGCGGAAATCTGCAGAAATTCGTCATGGGACGCGAGATCATGCAGGACCCTGCCGTACTCGTCGTCTCCCAGCCGACCTGGGGCGTCGATGCGGGCGCGGCCTCGTTCATTCGCCAGGCGATGATCGACCTGGCCGCCCGGGGCGCGGCGATCGTCGTCGTCAGCCAGGACCTCGACGAGCTTCTCGAACTTTGCGACCGGATCGCCGTCATCAACGAGGGGCGGCTGTCGGAGCCGATGGACGTCCAGGGGATTTCCATCGAGCGAGTCGGTCTTTTGATGGGCGGCATCCACGGCGCTCACGGGGACGAGAAGGCCGGCGCCGAGAGGGCCGCCTGATGGCCCTCGTTTTCGAGCCCCGCCGGGAGCCGAGCCGCGCCATGATGCTGGCAGCCCCGGTCTTCGCGGTCCTGGCAACCCTCGTCGCAGGCGCGATCGTTTTTACGCTGCTCGGCCATGACGGTCTCAAGGCGGTCTACCAGATTTTCGTCGTGCCGCTGTTCAATCCCTATCGCTGGCAGGACCTTCTGGTGAAGGCCGCGCCGCTGGCGATCATCGCGACGGGCCTGGCCATCGGCTTCCGCGCCAACATCTGGAACATCGGCGCCGAGGGGCAGTACATCCTGGGCGGGCTCGCCGGCACCGGCGTCGCCTTGCTGACTCTTGACGTCGAAGGCTTCTGGGTCCTGCCCGTCATGATCGCGGCCGGCGTCCTCGGCGGCATGATCTGGGCCGGCGTGCCGGCCTTCCTCAAGACGCGGCTGAACGTCAACGAGATCCTGTCCAGCCTGATGCTCAACTATGTGGCGATCCAGCTGCTCTATTATCTGATGCGCGGTCCCTGGAAAGACCCGATGGGCTTCAACTTCCCCCAGACTGCGATGTTCACCGCTGCCCAGACGCTGCCGATCGCCGTGCCCGGCACGCTGATCCATCACGGCATACCGATCGCGGCGGCATTGGCGCTGACCGCCTGGTTTCTGATGACGCGGTCGATCACCGGGTTTCAGATCCGCGTCGTCGGGCTGGCGCCGAACGCGGCCCGCTATGGTGGCTTCCGCCAATCCTCGACGGTCTGGTTGGCGCTGCTGGTCGGCGGCGGCCTCGCCGGCCTTGCCGGAATTCTCGAGGCATCCGGCCCCTTCGGCCAGATGGTGCCGCAATTTCCCACCGGCTACGGCTATACGGCGATCATCGTCGCCTTTCTCGGACGGCTCAATCCGCTCGGTATCCTCGTCGCCGCGCTGGTGCTGGCGCTCACCTATGTCGGCGGCGAGAGCGCCCAGACGACGATCGGACTGCCGTCGGCCGCAGCCGGCGTGTTCCAGGCGATGATGCTGTTCTTCCTGCTCGCGACCGATCTTCTGGTGCGCTACCGGCTTGTCGTGCGACGCAAGGCCGGAGGCCCGTCTCCGGAGACCCGCCGTATCGAGGTGGAGCCGGCGACATGACCACAGCACTGTTCATCTCCATCCTGATGACGATCGCGGGTGCGGCGACGCCGCTCTTGATCGCCGCGCTCGGCGAACTGGTGGTGGAAAAGTCCGGCGTCCTCAACCTCGGCGTCGAGGGCATGATGCTGATCGGCGCCGTCACCGGCTTTGCCATCGCCTATACCACCGGGATCCCGACGCTTGGCGCGTTGGCGGCGATGGTCGCGGGCGCCACGGCGGCGCTGATCTTCGCGGTCCTGACGCTCAGCCTGATGGCCAATCAGGTGGCGACGGGTCTCGCCCTGACCATCTTCGGGACGGGCGTCTCGGCGCTTCTGGGCGCGCCCTATGTGGGCATCACCACCGCGACGCTCGGACCGGTCTTCCCCGCCGCGCTCGCGAGCGATCCCATTGGCCGGGTGATCTTCGGCCACTCGCCGCTGGTCTATCTCGGGCTCGCGCTGGCCCTCGCGATCTGGTGGTTCCTGAGACACAGCCGCGCCGGGCTGATCCTGCGCGCGGTCGGGGAGAGCGACAGCGCCGCCCACGCGATCGGCTATCCCGTTCTCAAGGTGCGCTATCTCGCGGTCCTGTTCGGCGGCGCCATGGCCGGGCTTGCCGGCTCCTATTATTCGCTGGTGCTGACGCCGATGTGGGCGGAGCGGCTGACCGCCGGTCGCGGCTGGATCGCCATCGCGCTCGTCGTCTTCGCCTCATGGCGGCCGGGGCGGCTGGTGCTCGGCGCCTATCTCTTCGGTGCGGTCATCACGCTGGAGTTGCAGGCAAAGGCGGCCGGCTTCAATCTGTTCGCGCCGGAATTTCTTGCCAGCCTGCCCTATCTGGCAACCATCCTCGTCCTTGCCATCATTTCGGCCGGCAAGGGAAGCGTCCGAACCGCGGCACCGGCCTGCCTCGGCCAACCGTTCCGGGCGAGCGCCTGACAGCAACCCCAACCACCCCAAGGAGTCCCGCGATGTTCAACACCAATCGACGCCGATTGATGGCAGGAGCCGTCACACTCGTTGCCGCAGTCTCGTTCGGCCTGCCGGCGACCGCGCAGGACGGCGAGAAAAAGGACAAGGTGAAGGCCGCCTTCGTCTATGTCGGCCCGGTCGGCGATTTCGGCTGGACCTATGCTCACGACCAGGGGCGCAAATATCTGGAGGAGAAGCTCGGCGACAAGGTCGAGACCACCTTTGTCGAAAATGTCGCGGAAGGGCCCGACGCCGAGCGGGTGATCCGTCAGCTTGCCCAGGACGGCAACGACATCGTGTTCACCACCTCCTTCGGCTTCATGAACCCGACCATCAAGGTCGCCAAGCAGTTCCCGGACGTGAAGTTCGAGCACGCGACCGGCTACCAGACCGGCTCCGACAATATGGGCCTTTACAATTCCCGCTTCTACGAGGGTCGCGCAGTGCTCGGCACGATCGCCGGGAAGATGTCAAAGAGCGGCAAGGCCGGCTACATCGCCTCCTTCCCGATCCCGGAAGTGGTGATGGGCATCAACGCCTTCACGCTGGCGGCGCGGGCGGTGAATCCGGATTTCGAGACTCAGGTGGTCTGGGTCAACTCCTGGTACGATCCCGCCAAGGAGGCCGATGCGACCAAGGCGCTGCTCAGTCAGGGCGCCGACGTCATCACCCAGCACACCGATTCGCCGGCACCGCTGCAGGCCGCCGAGCAGGGCGGGGCGATCGCCTTCGGCCAGGCCTGGGACATGACCAGCTTCGCGCCCAACGCCCACATGACGGCGATCGTCGACCAGTGGGGTCCTTACTATGTCGAGCGCGTACAGGCGATGCTCGATGGCACCTGGAAGGCCGACAATGTCTGGCTCGGCATGAAGGAGGGCGAGGTCGAGATGGCGCCCTTCAACGACAAGATGCCCGCCGACGTGAAGGAAGCGGCGCAGAAGATCGTCGACGACACCAAGGCCGGCTCCTACGAGGTGTTCACCGGCCCGATCAAGGACCAGTCGGGCGAGGTGAAGGTTCAGGAAGGCGACGCCATGTCGGACGAAGACCTTCTGAAGATGGACTGGTACGTCGAAGGCGTGAAGAGCTGAGGCACGGCGCTCTCAAGCGCCCGACGACACGGCAAGGGGCGCTTCGCCGCCCCTTGCCGATACCGAACCCAACAGGCTCGCGCCTTCCCCGTCTCCTGAACGGCGGGCGCATGACAGCCTTATTCGAGACCTATCAGGAGGCACCGCGACAAGGGGGCGGCGCTTCGAGGCAACTCGCGAATGTGGACCTATTTCTCCGAATGGCTGGGCTTCGCCGTGCGCTGGCTGCACGTGGTCACCGCCATCGCCTGGATCGGCTCGTCCTTCTATTTCATCGCGCTGGATCTCGGGCTGCGCAAGCCGCGTGAACTGCCCGAGGGCGTCGGCGGCGAAGCCTGGCAGGTGCATGGCGGTGGCTTCTACCATTTGCGGAAATACATGGTCGCGCCGCCAGCGATGCCGGAGGATCTGACCTGGTTCAAATGGGAGAGCTATTCCACCTGGCTGTCGGGCTTCGCGCTGCTTTTCCTGGTCTACTATGTCGGCGCCGATCTCTATCTGATCGATCCCGCAAAGGCCGATCTGCCGGTCTGGGGCGCGAGCGCGCTCGGCATTGGCGGGCTGGCGCTCGGCTGGCTGGTCTATGACCGGCTGTGCAAGTCGCCACTGAAGAAGAACGACACGGCCTTGCTCGCCGTCCTGTTCGTTTACGTGGTCGCGGCGAGTTTCCTATTCTCGGAGGTTTTCTCGGGCCGTGGCGCGATGCTCCACACCGGCGCGATGATCGCGACGCTGATGACCGCCAACGTGTTCCTCATCATCATCCCGAACCAAAAGATCGTCGTCGCCGACCTCAAGGCGGGCCGCACACCCGAGCCACGGCTCGGCCAGGAAGCCAAGCAGCGCTCGCTGCACAACAATTACCTGACGTTGCCGGTTATCTTCCTGATGCTGTCGAACCACTATCCGCTGGCCTTCGCGACGGAGTGGAACTGGGCGATCGCCGGGTTGGTGCTTTTGATCGGCGCGGTCATCCGGCACTACTTCAACACGATGCACGCCACCGGTCGGCAGCTCTGGTGGTGCTGGGCGGTCGCCGGTCTGCTCTTCGCCGCAGTTATCACCCTGTCGGGTGCGCCGGGCTGGCGGGCCGAGGCGAAGTCCGGTGAGGGTGCGGAAGCGTCGCGCCGGTGGGACGGCGACCCGGTCGTCGCGCTGGCCGCCTCGCCGCATTTCGCCGAGGCGGAGGCGATCGTGCTGTCGCGCTGCTCCATGTGCCACGCCAGCGAGCCGCTGTGGCCGGGGCTCGCGACGGCACCGAAGGATATCCGCCTGGAAACGGGAGACGACATCATCCATTACGCGTCGCTGATCGAGCGTCAGGCCGTGCGCAGCCACGCCATGCCGCCCGGCAACGTCACCGGCCTCGAACCGGCCGAACGCGAGACCCTTGCCGCGTGGATCGCATCCGGCTCCGGCCGCTATGTCGCCGACGGCGGGCAACCGTGACACGCGTCGGTGGCAGCATCGCGATCCGGGGGCGGTTGCTCTGGTTCGACGCCGACCCGGCCGAGGAGGGCGAGGGGGCGGCGGTCCGTTACATCACGGACGGGCTGGTCGTCGTCAACAAGGGGATCATCCGCCAAGTCGGCGAAGCCGCGACGCTGCTGCCCAGACTGCGGCCCGAAACGCCGGTCGCCGATCACCGGCCGCATCTGGTGATGCCCGGCTTCATCGACCCGCATCTGCACATGCCGCAAACGCAGGTGATCGCCTCCTACGGCACCGAGTTGATGGAATGGCTGGCGAAATACACTTTTCCCGCGGAGAGCCGCTACGGCGACCCGGCGGTGGCGGCCGAGGGCGCGCGGTTCCTCCTCGACGAGCTTCTGGCGAGCGGCACGACGACGGCCGGCGTCTATTGCACCACCCATCCCGAAAGCGTCGAGGCGTTCTTCACCGAGGCGGCGTGGCGGAGCCTGCGCATGGTCGCCGGCAAGGTGATGATGGATCGCGGCGCGCCGCCGGCGTTGCTCGACACTGCCGAGTCCGGCTATCAGCAGTCCAAGTCGCTGATCCGCCAATGGCACGGCAAGGGCCGGCTTGACTATGCCATCACGCCGCGCTTCGCGCCGACCTCGAGCGCAGCGCAACTGGAAGCCTGCGAGGCGCTGGCGGTCGAGCACCCCGACCTCCACATCCAGACCCACCTGTCCGAGAATGCCGCCGAGATCGCCTTCGTCCGGGAGGCGTTCCCCTGGTCGAAGGACTATACGGAAGTCTACGAACGCTTCGGCCTTGTCCGTCCCAGAGCGCTGTTCGGTCACTGCATCCATTTGTCGCAGCGCGAGCGCGAGGCGCTCGCCAAAAAGGGCGCAACGGCAGTGTTCTGTCCGACCTCGAACCTCTTCCTCGGCTCGGGGCTGTTCGATCTCGCTGCCGCGCGCGCCGCCGGCATCAAGGTGGGGCTCGCGACCGACATTGGCGGCGGCACCAGCTATTCGATGCTGCGGACGGCGGCCGAAGCCTACAAGGTGCTGGCGCTGCAGGGGCAGAAACTGCCCGCCTTCGACGCCTTCCACATGCTGACCGCCGGCAACGCGGCGGCGATGGGGCTCGACAACCGGATTGGGCGCATCGCGCCGGGGCTCGAGGCCGACCTCGTCGTCCTCGATACTTGCGCGACCTCGGCCATGCGCCGGCGCATGGCGCGGGTCGAGACCCTGGAGGAAGAGCTGTTCGTGCTAATGATCCTCGGCGACGAACGCGCCACTGTCGCGACCTATGCGCACGGCTACCGCCTCTATGACCGCGGGGCGGCGGCTTCGAAGCCATTGCCGCCGCGTCCCGACCATGCGCCTCTGACAGGCTCAAAGCAGGCGGGCGAAGCGGCGCAGTAGCAGGTCGCACCCGGTAAATATCGCGCACCCACCGCGACAAATGCGTGTTCGCGGCTATCTTCCCTGCAGACAAGGCGACGGCGCCAAATGGTGCTGGCCTGAAGCCCGCAAGCAAGGGAGAAGCGGATGCGACTGGTGCGATATGGCGAGAGCGGCGCGGAAAAGCCGGGTCTGATCGACGACGAAAACGTTCTTCGCGATCTGTCGGAGGAGGTCGAGGATATTGCTGGCGAGACGCTCTCTCGGGCGGCGCTTGAGCGGCTGCGCGCGCTCAATCCCAAGGGCTTGGCCAAAGTGGACCCGTCGCATCGCATCGGCCCGCCGGTCGGCCGGGTCGGGAACTTCATCGCGGTGGGGCTCAACTATGCCGATCACGCCAAGGAGTCCGGGATGGACATTCCGGCGGAGCCGATCCTGTTCAACAAGGCGCCCTCTTCGATCGTCGGGCCGCATGACGATGTGATCGTCCCGAAAGGTTCGGACCGGCTCGACTGGGAGGTCGAGATCGCCATCGTGATCGGCGAGGAGGCGCTCTACGTGTCGGAAGCGCAGGCGATGGACCACGTCGCCGGCTTTTGCCTGTGCAACGACGTCTCGGAGCGCACCTTCCAGACGCAGCGCGGTGGGCAGTGGATGAAGGGCAAAAGCGCCCCCAGCTTCGGCCCGCTCGGCCCCTGGCTGGTCACGCCCGATGCGCTCGGCGACCCGCAGGCCGTCGATCTCTGGCTCGACGTCAATGGCGAGCGCATGCAGACCGGCTCGACCGCGACGATGATTTTCCCGATCACCACGCTGGTCTCCTACATCTCGCAATTCATGCGGCTGATGCCGGGCGATGTGATCATCACCGGAACCCCGCCCGGCGTCGGCATGGGAATGAAGCCGGAGCGTTATCTCAAGCCCGGCGACATCATCACGCTGGGCGGCCGGGGCTTGGGCGAGCAACGCCAGACGGTGCAGGCCTTCGCGGGGTGAACAGCGTCAAGCCGGCGGGACTTTCACCGGATTCGCCGGAACAACCTGCCCGTCTCGGCCCTTAATCTGATCGAGCGGGTCATTTCGCATTCCGTACCGGTAGCCGAGACTGGACATGGGACAAAGGTTTCCTATCCCTTAAGGTTCGGAGTTTTTCGCGCGGTAGCGTTTACCTCCGCGTCGTCTTTCCTGACTGTTGAACCTGAAGGCCGTCCATGGACAAACCCGTCGCCGCAGCCCGCAAGCAGAAAAAAGCTTTGACATCCAAGGTTGCCGAGAGCGAAACGCGCCTCCTGGCGCTGGCCGAAAACCGCATCGCTATCGAGGGCGTCGCGCCTGAGATCGATGGCGGACGCTTCGCGGTCAAGCGCGCCGAGGGCGAACCGCTAACCGTCTCCGCCGACGTGTTTTCCGACGGGCACGACGAAATCGCCGCAGCGGTCGTCTACGGCTCGGCGGACGACGAGGCCTGGAGCGAGACGCCACTGACATTCGTCGCGAACGACCGCTGGTCGGCGGACATCGTCTTCGAGGTTCCGGGTCCCTATCGCTTTTCGATCATCGCCTGGCGCGATCTTTATGCGACCTGGCGCGACGAGGCGACGAAGAAGCGCGACGCGGGCAAGCTGAGCGACCTGGAACTGACCGAAGCGCGTGAGTTGGTCAAAAACGCCGCAACGTCAGGGCGTGGTTCCAAATCCGATCAGAAGGCGGTGGCGAAGCTTCACGAGAAGCTGGAGAAGCTCAGCGCCAAGGGCGACGCCGACGGCCAGTACGTGCTGATGCAGGCCGCCGACACGATCGCGCTGCTCGACGCCGCCGGCCACCGCACGCATCTGTCCCGCTATCACATCGACGTGCCGGTCTGGGTCGACCGGACGGCGGCGGCGTTTTCGGCCTGGTACGAACTGATGCCGCGCTCGCAATCCGGCGACGTGAACCGGCACGGAACCTTCGACGACGTCATCCAGCGTCTGCCCGACATTCAGGAGATGGGCTTCGACGTTCTGTATTTTCCGCCGATCCATCCGATCGGAAGCACCAACCGCAAGGGCAAGAACAATACGCTGACGCCGGGGCCTGACGATCCCGGCAGTCCTTACGCGATCGGCTCGGACGAGGGCGGCCACGATGCCATCCATCCCGAACTCGGCAGCTTCGGGGATTTCGCGCGGCTGGTCGAGGCGGCCAAGCAGCATGGATTGGAAATCGCCATCGATTTCGCCATCCAGTGCTCGCCGGACCATCCCTGGATCAAGCAGCACCCCGAATGGTTCGACTGGCGGCCGGACGGCACCATCAAATTCGCCGAGAACCCGCCGAAGAAGTACGAGGACATCGTCAACGTCCATTTCTATCGCGGTGCGCTACCCTCGATCTGGTACGAGCTGCGCGACATCGTCCTGTTCTGGCTCGACAAGGGCGTCAGGATCTTCCGCGTCGATAATCCCCACACCAAGCCGTTTCCGTTCTGGGAATGGATGATCGCGGAGGTCCGCAAGGTCGATCCCGGCGTGGTGTTCCTCGCCGAGGCCTTCACCCGGCCGAAGGTGATGAAGCGGCTCGGCAAGGTCGGCTACAACCAGTCCTATTCCTATTTCACCTGGCGCAACGCCAAGGCGGAGCTGACCGAGTATCTGACCGAGCTGACGCGCACGGAAGCGGCCGAATACATGCGGCCGAATTTTTTCGTGAATACGCCGGACATCAACCCGATCTATCTCCAGGTCAGCGGTCGGCCGGGGTTTCGCACCCGCCTCGCGCTGGCCGCGACGCTCGCCGGCAATTACGGTGTCTATTCGGGTTTCGAGCTCTGCGAGTTCCTGCCGGTTCCGGGCAAGGAGGAATATCTCAACTCCGAGAAATACGAGATTCGCGCCTTCGACTGGAAGGCCGAGGGCAACATTCGCGACGACATCGCCTTCTTCAACCGGCTGCGCCGCTCGGAAAAGGCGATGCAGGATTTCCGCAGCCTCGCCTTCTACAATTTCCACAACGACAACATCCTCTATTACGGCAAGCGGACGGCCGACCTCTCCTCCTTCCTGCTCTTCGCCGTCACCCTCGATCCGCATGCGCCGCAGGGCGGCCATTTCGAGGTGCCCTTATGGGAATTCGGGCTGCCGGACGACGGATCGGTGATGGTCGAGGACATGGTCACCGGTCAGAGCTTCGCCTGGAAGGGCAAGGTCCAGCACTGGTGGATGAACCCGCACGACCGGCCCTACGCCGTCTTCAAGATCTCCCGCTGACACCCCAACGCCGGAAGCTGCAACCAACATGAACGAGCAAGTCTCCATCGCTCCGAACGAGCCGACCCCGGGCCCCGATCCCGAGGCCATGGACTGGTACAAGGATGCGATCATCTACCAACTCCACGTCAAGACCTTCGCCGATTCGAACGGCGACGGGATCGGAGACTTCGCCGGGCTGCTCGACCGGCTGGACTATGTCCAGGAGCTCGGGGTCACGGCCATCTGGCTGTTGCCGTTCTATCCGTCGCCGCTGCGCGATGACGGCTACGACATCGCGGACTACCGCTCGGTCAATCCGTCCTACGGCAATCTGGACGACATCGAGCGATTGATCGAGGAAGCGCACAAGCGCGGACTGCGGGTGATCACCGAGTTGGTCATCAATCACACCTCCGACCAGCATCCTTGGTTCAAGGCGGCGCGCAACGCGCCGAAGGGCTCGCCCGAGCGCGATTTCTACGTCTGGGCCGATGACGACAAGGGCTACGACCAGACCCGCATCATCTTCCTCGACACGGAGACGTCGAACTGGACCTTTGACCCGGTGGCGGGCCAGTATTTCTGGCACCGCTTCTATTCGCACCAGCCGGATCTGAACTTCGACAATCCGAAGGTTCTCGAGGAAGTGCTGTCGGTCATGCACTTCTGGCTGGACAAGGGCGTCGACGGGCTGCGGCTCGACGCGATTCCCTATCTGGTCGAGCGGGAAGGCACCAACAACGAGAATTTGCCCGAGACCCACGTCGTCCTGAAGGCCATCCGCACCGATCTCGACAAACACTATCCCGACCGGATGCTGTTGGCCGAGGCCAATCAGTGGCCGGAGGACACGCACCCCTATTTCGGCGACGGCGACGAATGCCACATGGCGTTCCACTTCCCGCTGATGCCGCGCATGTACATGGCGCTGGCCCAGGAGGACCGGCACCCGATCACCGACATCATGCGGCAGACGCCGGAAATCCCGGAAAACTGCCAATGGGCGATCTTCCTGCGCAACCATGACGAGCTGACGCTGGAAATGGTCACCGAGGAAGAGCGGGACTATCTGTGGTCGACCTATGCCAGCGATACGCGGGCGCGGATCAATCTCGGTATTCGCCGGCGCTTGGCGCCGCTGATGGGCAACGACCGGCGCAAGGTGGAACTCCTCAACGCCCTGTTGATGTCGATGCCGGGCACGCCGACCATTTATTACGGCGACGAGATCGGCATGGGCGACAACTATTATCTCGGCGATCGCGACGGCGTGCGCACCCCGATGCAATGGTCCGCCGACCGCAATGGCGGCTTTTCCCGCGCCGACCCGCAACGGCTTTATCTGCCGGTGATCCAGGACCCGGTCTACGGCTATCAGGCGGTCAACGTCGAGGCGCAGTCCAACAATCCGTCCTCGCAGCTCAACTGGATGCGGCGCCTGATTCAGGTCCGGCGTACCAAGGAGGCGTTTGGCCGTGGGGAGATAACCTTCCTTTATCCCTCCAACCGCAAGATTCTCGCCTATCTGCGCGAATATGGCGGTGAGCGCATCCTGTGCGTCGCCAATTTATCGAGTTCGGCCCAGGCGGTGGAATTGGATCTCTCCACCCACGCCGGCGCGACGCCGGTGGAAATGCTCGGTCTTTCGGTGTTTCCGACAGTGGGGTCGGGAAGCTACGTTCTGACGCTGCCGGCCTACGGTTTCTTCTGGTTCGACCTGGCCTCCTCGGGGCGCGAATCGACCGAACCGGCGCCGCTTCCGGCCTTCTCGACGATTGTCGCCGCCAACGACCTTCACGGCACGATCAACACGCGCAACCAGCAAGAGATGGAATCCGTTCTGCCGGAGTTCATCGCGGGGCAGCGTTGGTTCGCCGGCAAATCCGAGCGGCCGGGCAGGGTGCGGGTGGACGTGCTCGGTCCTCCGCCGATGGGTTCGCGGCGGCATCTCTTCACCGAATTGACCGTGACCACGGCCGAGGGCGAGCACCGTTATCTGCTGCCGCTCAGCGCCAGGTGGGGAGAAGACAATCTCCATCATCAGGCGCCGATGCTTCCCTACACCTTGATGAAGATCCGCCAGGGGCCGCGGATCGGCGCGGTCGTCGACGGGGCACGCGATCCCGATCTCGCCAAACTCGTGGTGGCCATGATCGCCGACGGCAAGACGATCGATCTCGCCGGCGGCGCCTTCGTGATCGCGACATCGCAATCGGCGCATGAGGCGCTGACGCGGGCAGCCGGGGTTGAGGCCGACGACATCCATGCGCTGAGTGGCGAGCAGTCGAACACCTCGTTGCAAATCGGCCAGGAGGCGATCCTGAAATTCTATCGCCGTTTGCGCGACGGCATCCAGCCGGAACTGGAGGTCACGCGCTTCCTGACCGAGAAGACTAATTTCGAAGCAGCCCCCGCTCTGCTCGGCTCGATCGAACTGGTTCGCCAGGACGGCAGCCGGACGGCGGTCGCCGCCCTGTTCGAGCAAGTGTTGAATCAAGGCGACGCCTGGACGGTGGTTACCGATGCGCTGTCCCGCTATCTGCGCGATAACGCCTATGGCCAGCAGCCGACCGGCGATGAAAGCGCAGACCTCGGAGCCCTCGGCGGAGAGCCGCAACTGGCCATCCAGATCGACCCCGGCGCGGTCATCGGCACACGAACCGGCGAGATGCACGCCGCGCTGGCGACGAAGACCGGCGACGCCGCTTTCGATCCCGAGCCGATCGATGCGACGGCGCTTGCCGAGATCGTTGCGGAAGCCAAGCGCGAGGTGAGCGATACGCTTGTTGCGCTGTCGCGCATGCGGCACGCGGCCGGTGATTCCGCGGCTGACGGGGTGGAGCGGTTGCTCGGCGCGGAAAAGGACATCCTGACCTGGTTTGACGGTTTTTCGCACCTGGCGGTATCGACGCATCGGATCCGTATCCACGGCGACTACCATCTCGGTCAGGTGTTGGTCGCCAAGAATGACGTGGTCATCCTCGATTTCGAGGGTGAGCCGGGGCGCCCGCTCGAAGAGCGGCGGCGCAAATCCTCGCCGCTCAGGGACGTGGCGGGCATGCTGCGATCCTTCGATTACGCCGCCTTCGCGGCCCGCGACAAGGCGGGACCGGCGGATGACGCCACGATGGAGCGTCTGCGCGAGATGGCGGAAAGCTGGCGCGACGAGGTGGCCGAGAGCTTCCTCGTCCATTGGAGCGCGGCCTCCGGCATCGCGCTGGACGATCCGGCCACGGCGCAACTGCTCGATCTCTTCGTGTTGCAGAAGGCTTTCTACGAACTTCGCTACGAGGCGGCGATGCGGCCCGCCTGGCTGTCGATCCCGTTGCGCGGGATCATCGCGCTTCTTGAAAAACGACAGGTTTTGAAATGAACAAGACGGCACAAAAGAGCGGTGGAGCGGCCCTGGTCGACCATCGCCCGGACGAGCACGAAGCACATGAGATCGGTCGCGGCGTGCATGGCGATCCCTTCGCCGTGCTTGGGCCGCGGCCGGTCCAGGGCGGCTCCATTGTGCGGGTCTTTCGGCCCGGCGCCGAAGCGGCGGCCGTCGTCGATAGCCAGGGCAAGGTCCTTGGCGAGCTCGAACGCTTCGGTCCCGCGGGCTTTCATTCCGGTTTCGTCAAAGGCCTCAAGCCCGGCGACGTCTATCGACTGCAATACGCCCATGGCGGCGACCATTGGAAGGAGGAGGACGTCTATCGCTTCGGAACCATCCTGGGCGAACAGGACGTCTATCTTCTCAACGAAGGCAATCACTACCGGCTTTACGAAAAGCTCGGCGCCCATCCCACCACGATGGACGGCGTCGAGGGAACGGCCTTCGCCGTGCTCGCGCCGAGTGCGCGTCGGGTGTCGGTGGTCGGCAACTTCAATTCCTGGGACGGCCGCCGTCACGTCATGCGCAAGCGCCACGAGTGCGGGGTCTGGGAGCTGTTCGTTCCCGGCGTCGGTAAGGGCGAGGTCTACAAATACGAACTGACCGGGCCGGACGGCAATATCATGCCGCTGAAGGCCGATCCCGTCGGTTTCCTGCAAGAGGCGGCGCCGTCGACGGCCTCCGTCGTGGAAGGGCTGGTCGAGCACGACTGGCAGGACGGCGAATTCCAGAAGCATGGCGCCGACTGGCAGGATCGCGAAAAGCCCATCTCGATCTACGAGGTGCATCTGGGCTCATGGCGACGGGGCGACGACAACAGCTTCCTCACCTACGACGCTCTGGCCGATGAGCTCGTGTCCTATGTGAAGGACATGGGCTTTACCCATGTGGAGTTCCTGCCGGTCTCCGAACATCCCTTCTATGGCTCATGGGGCTACCAGCCGATCGGGCTTTATGCTCCGACGTCCCGCTACGGCTCGCCCGAGGCCTTCGCCCGCCTCGTCGACGCGCTGCACCAGGCCGGCATCGGTGTGCTGCTCGACTGGGTCCCGGGGCACTTCCCGACCGATATCCACGGCCTCGGCCAGTTCGACGGGACCGCGCTCTACGAACATCCCGACCCACGCCGCGGCTTCCACAAGGACTGGGATACGCTGATCTACAATTACGGACGGCCGGAGATCGACAACTACCTCGTCGCCAACGGGCTCTACTGGCTCGACCGCTTCCACATCGACGGGCTGCGCGTCGATGCCGTCGCCTCGATGCTCTATCTCGACTATTCGCGCGAGCATGGCGAGTGGGAGCCCAACATCCATGGCGGACGCGAAAACCTCGAGGCGATGGCGTTCCTGAAGGACACCAACGAGCGGGTCGGCGAGTATTATCCGAAGGCAACCACCCATGCCGAGGAGTCGACCGCCTTCCCTGACGTCTCCAAGCCGACCTTCGCCGGCGGCCTCGGTTTCCACTTCAAATGGAACATGGGCTGGATGCACGACACGCTCGAATTCATGTCCAAGGAACCGGTGCATCGGCGCTATCACCATCACCAGATGACCTTCGGCATGGTCTATGCCTATTCGGAGAATTTCATCCTGCCGCTCAGCCACGATGAAGTGGTTTACGGAAAGGGCTCTTTGCTCGGCAAGATGCCCGGCGACCAATGGCAGAAATTCGCCAATCTCAGGGCCTATTTTGGCTTCATGTGGACGCATCCGGGCAAGAAGCTCATCTTCATGGGGGGCGAGTTCGGCCAGTCGCGGGAGTGGAACCACGATCTGTCGCTCGACTGGCATCTGCTCGAATACACCGAGCACAAGGGCGTCCAACGCCTCGTGCGCGATCTCAACGCCATGTACCGGGAGATCCCCGCGCTCCACCAACTCGACTGCGATCCCGCCGGTTTCGAGTGGGTCGACACATCGAATGTCGAGCAGAGCGTGATTGCCTTCCTGCGCAAGGACCGCGACGACAAGCCGGTGCTCGTCGTCTCCAACTTCACGCCGATGCCACGACACGACTACCGGATTGGCGTTCCGTCAGGCGGCAAGTGGGTGGAGCGGCTGAACACCGACGCGGAGATCTACGGCGGCTCGAATGTCGGCAATCTCGGCGGCAAGGAAGCCGAGGAACACTCAGTCCATGGCCGCCCCTATTCGGTGTCGCTGACCCTGCCGCCTTTGGCGACCATCGTGCTTGTCCAGGAGGGTTGACGCTGTTGGCAAGGCAGTCTTAGACCTCGGACGGGGGTGACACTCCGTCCGGACTGCCCTGCACATGGCGGAGCGTGGTGAGAGGCGAACCATGCGGGGCGACCACAACGCTGAACGAGCCGTCCGTCTCCAGCACGACGGCCCGTACATTGGCGAGGTCGGCGGTCCCTTGCGACCGGATCGCCGCCAGGACCTCCTGCTCCGTGACCCGTTCCTTCGAGAGCATGGCCGATAGAAAACGGCCGTCGAAGAACAGCAGTGTCGGCTCCGCCTTGACGAGGTTTTGAACCGGCTTCCACCGCAGCGACGTCCATGCGACCGCGTATTGCAGGCCGCAAAGGAGGACAAAGGCGAACAGGCCCTCAGACAGTGAGGTGTCCTTGTTCAAGATCACCGACGCCAGGATCGAGCCCAACGCGACAGTGACCACTAGGTCGAAGGCGTTCATCTTCGACAGCGTGCGCTTGCCGGTGGTTCGCAGGAGCAAAACCAGCCCGGCGTAAGCGAGAATGCCGGTCACCAGGATTTGCCACAAGTCGTACCAGCTATCGAATATCAAGAGCCACTCCGATCGATTATTTTAAAGGCGGCGCCAAACGCGCTCTCAGCGCTCGGCTGACATGATCAAGCCAGTCCTTGGGGGCGGCGCAGGTCCAGCGTCATCGGGAAGGTCGGGTTCGGCGCCTCGGCGGCCGGCTCGAAGCTGCCGGGCGTATGGCCGATGTCCTCGAACCGCGCGAGCCGGCGCGCCTCTGCCTCGTAGGAATTGACCGGGAAGACGTCGTAGTTGAGCCCGCCCGGATGCGCGACATGGTAGATGCATCCCCCCAGGGAGCGCTTCGACCAGCGATCGTAGATGTCGAAGGTCAGCGGTGCGTCGACGGGGATCGTCGGGTGGAGGCCCGAGGCCGGCTGCCACGCCTTGTAGCGGACGCTGGCAACGGCGTCTTTACCGCTGCCCGTCGCCGTTAGCGGCACTTCGCGGCCGTTGCAGGTCACCATGTGCCGGGCCGGATCGAAATTCGTCATCTTGACCTGCAGGCGCTCGACCGAGGAGTCGACGAAGCGGACCGTGCCGCCGATCGCGCCGGTCTCGCCCATCACATGCCACGGTTCCAGCGCCTGACGCAGTTCGAGCGTGACGCCGCCGCGCTCAATCTTGCCGCAGAACGGAAAGCGGAACTCGGCCTGCGCCTCGAACCATTCGGGCCGCATCGGATAGCCGGCGTCGCCGAGATCGGCGAGGACGTCCAGAAAGTCCTGCCAGACGAATTCCGGCAGCATGAAGCGATCGTGCAGTGTGGTGCCCCAGCGGACGAACTTGCCGGTCTGAGGCGACTTCCAGAACTTTGCGATCAGCGCCCGGATCAGCAATTGCTGGGCAAGGCTCATGCGGGCTTCTGGCGGCATCTCGAAGCCGCGGAACTCGACCAACCCGAGGCGGCCGGTCGGCCCGTCCGGCGAAAACAGCTTATCGATGCAGATTTCGGCGCGGTGGGTGTTGCCGGTGACGTCGATCAAAAGGTTGCGGAACAGCCGGTCGGTCATCCACGGCGGAACGAGCGACGACTCGGCCGGGATCTGCGCCATGGCGATCTCCAGCTCGTAGAGCTGATCGTGCCTGGCCTCGTCGATGCGCGGCGCCTGGCTGGTCGGTCCGATGAACAGGCCGGAGAACAGATAGGACAGGGACGGGTGGCGCTGCCAGTAGAGGACCAGCGACTTCAACAGGTCGGGCCGGCGCAGGAACGGCGAATCCAGTGGTGTCGCGCCGCCGACGACCACATGGTTGCCGCCGCCCGTGCCGGCGTGCTTGCCGTCGATCAAGAACTTGTTGGTGCCGAGACGCGATAGCCGCGCTTCCTCGTAGACCGCCGTGGTGATGTCGACGCTATCGCGCCATGAGGCAGACGGGTGGACGTTCACCTCGATGACGCCGGGGTCCGGCGCGACGCGAATGACGTTGAGTCGGGGATCTTCCGGCGGTGGGTAGCCCTCGATCTGCAGCGGCAGACCTTCGGTTTCGGCCACGTCCTCGACCGCGCCGAGCAGGTCGAGATAGGATTCGACCGTCTCCAGCGGCGGCATGAAGACGCAGAGCTTGCCGTCGCGCGGTTCGATCGCCAGCGCGGTGCGCACGGAGCCTTCGATCTCGGTCGGCGACGCGTCTGGCGCGCCGGCGGCGGTCGACGGGCGACCGGTTGGCGATCCATCGTTGGTTGAGACAGGCTCGGCCATCGTCCGGCGATCGTCGCCACTGCCCCGCCGCGGCTGCATTTCGACGCGCCCGTATTGGGTGCGGTTCTGCGGCGGCAGCGGCGGGAAGGGCTGCATTGGGTCGGCCGGATGGGTGTAGGGATAATCCTCGTCGTCGAGATGCGGGATGGCGCCGAGCGGCAGGCGATAGCCGAGGGCGCTGTCGCCGGGCGCGAGAAACAGATGCCCGCGGCGGGTCGTCCAGCGTTCCGATTGCCAGCGGATATTGCCTCTCGCTTGCCAGGCCTGGACCGGCAACACGTAGCCGGCCGGCTGCGACAGGCCGCGATCGAAGACCTTGGCCAGACGCGCGCGCTCCTCGCGGTCTTCCAGCTTGGAATCGGTCGGCTCGACGTTTTCGGGAAGCTGCGCCTCGCGGGCCAGCCAATAGGCCGAATCCTCGAAAGCCGGGGCGGCATAATCCGGATCGATGCCGAGAACTTCGGCGACCTTGCGCGAGAGGCGTTCCGCCTCTTTGGCGCCGACCGGCTGCGCGTCGGTCTCGCGGGCGACGAGGTCGGCGTTTTTCCACACCGGCACGCCGTCCTTGCGCCAGTAGAGCGAGAAGGTCCAGCGCGGCAGGGTCTCGCCCGGATACCATTTGCCCTGGCCGTAATGCAGGAACCCGCCGGGCGCGAAACGGTCGCGCAGGCGCCGGATGAGATCGTCGGCGAGGCCGCGCTTCATCGGTCCGGTCGCGTCGGCGTTCCACTCGGCCGATTCGAAATCGTCGATCGACACGAAGGTCGGCTCGCCCCCCATGGTCAGCCGGACATCGCCGGCCACGAGATCGGCATCGACCCGCTCGCCAAGTGCGTCGAGAGCCTGCCAACTCTCTTCGGAAAACGGATGCGAGACGCGCGGCCGCTCGGCGATGCGGTCCACCGTCATCTCGAAGTCGAATTCGACCTCGGCGAAGCTGACGGCGCCGGTGATCGGCGCGGCCGAACGAAAATGCGGTGTGGCGGCAAGCGGAACGTGGCTTTCGCCGGTCATCAGCCCGGATGTCGGGTCAAGCCCGATCCAGCCGGCGCCCGGCAGATACACCTCCGCCCAGGCGTGCAGATCGGTGAAATCGACGTCGGTGCCGGTGGGGCCGTCGAGCGCCACCGTGTCGGGTTTCAACTGGATCAGGTAGCCGGAGACGAACCTGGCCGCGAAGCCGAGATGGCGCATGATCTGGACCAGCAGCCAGGAGGTGTCCCGGCAGGAGCCGGAACCGTGTTCGAGCGTCTCCTCGGGCGTCTGGACGCCCGGTTCCATTCGCACCAGATAGTCGATCTTCTGTTCGAGCGAGCGGTTGAGCCCGACCAGGAAATCGACCGTGTGCGTCTCGCTGCGGTCGAGTTCTTCCAGATAACGGGTCAGCAGCGGCCCGGCGGGCTCGGCGTCGAGATAGGCCGCCAGATCGGTTTTCAGCGGCTCTTCATAAGCGAACGGCCACGCCTCGGCGGCCTCCTCGACGAAGAAGTCGAAGGGATTGTAGACGGTCATGTCGGCGACGAGGTCGACCACGATGCGAAATTCGGTCGCCGGCTCGGGGAACACGAACCGCGCCAGATAGTTGCCAAAGGGGTCCTGCTGCCAGTTGACGAAGTGCGGCTCGGGCAGGACCTTCAGCGAATAGGACGGGACCTTCGTTCGCGAATGGGGCGCTGGCCGCAACCGCACCACCTGCGGGCCTAGCCGCACAGGCCGATCATAGCGGTAGTGGGTCACGTGGTGAAGGGCTGCGAGGATCGACATCGGGGCTTTCGTTGGACCGGGTCCGGCGGGACGGCCATTGGACAATAGGGCTTTGGCGCCGCCCGGCAAACCGTCCGGCCCGGCGCAAGGGGCGGGAAGGGCTCTTCATCGCCCTCGTGCGTCCCGAACCACCGGGTCGTTCGCGTATTCATGGGCGCGGCACTGCTGGCGCAAGAAGCATTTTGGGATATGACATCATGAAGCTGTTTTCCTGCCCGTCCTGCTCCCAGGTGGTGTTCTTCGAGAACGTCGTCTGCGAACGCTGCAACCACGCGCTCGGCTACGAGCCGCGGGCGAACCAGATGCTTGCTCTGGAACCTGCCGATGGATTGTGGGTGGAGGCGGGGCACCATGCGCAGGGACGGCGCTGGAAATATTGCCAGAACCATCAATACGGGGTCTGCAACTGGCTGATCGGCGCGGACAGCGACGACGGGCTTTGCGGTGCCTGTCGGCACAATGTCACTGTACCCGACCTTGCCGACGCCGAGAACATTGCGCTGTGGCGCCGCATGGAGGGCGCCAAGCACCGGATGATCTATACCGCGATGCGGCTCGGCCTGCCGCTGCAAACCCGCGAGGAGCATCCCGAGGGGCTTGGCTTCGAATTCCTCTCCAGCGATATCGCGACCGGCGAGGCGGTGATGACCGGCCACGACGATGGTCTGATCACCATTGCCTTGGCGGAGGCCGACGACGCCGAACGGGAGAAGCGGCGCACCGCCATGGGCGAGCCCTATCGTACGCTGCTCGGGCATTTCCGGCATGAGGTCGGTCACTGGTACTGGGACCGCCTGGTGCGTGACGGCGGCGCGCTGGAGGCCTGCCGCGCGGTCTTCGGCGACGATGAACAGGATTACAGCGACGCGTTGAAGGCGCATTACGCCAACGGGCCGAGGCCCGACTGGCAGAACTTTTTCGTCTCATCCTACGCTGGCTCGCACGCTTGGGAGGATTTTGCTGAGACCTGGGCGCATTATTTCCACATCGTCGATACGCTGGAGACCGGCAATAGCTGGGGGGTGACGGTCGATCCGCGGGTTGACGGCCAAGGTCTTCTGACGACGACGATCAATTTCGACGTCTTCGCCCATCAGATCACCATCCAGGAAGTCGCGGAGGCTTGGCTGGCGCTCTCAGCGGCGCTGAATTCCTTCAATCGCTCGATGGGTCATTCCGACCTCTATCCGTTCGTCCTCAACGAGGTCGTCATTGGCAAGCTGGGCTTCATCCACGATCTGGTTCACGGCCGGATCGGTCACGGCAAGCGGACGTGACGGGCGGAATGACGCTCCCCACTTGAGGCGGGCGCGATCAGGCGGCCCTGAGACGTTGGATTTCGCTGGTCATTGAAAAAATAGACGGCGCCTGAGGGTGGAACGAACCGTTGCCGCTCCAATTAGCCTTGATGGGACGGGTGATTGAAGCGGGTCCGCGCGACGGCCGATGAGTTGACGCGCGCCGCTGACTTTTTCCCGCGAATTTTGATCGACCCTCAGATCGCGGCCCGCGTGCGGATGCGTGCGGTCCGGGACTCGAAACGAGACAGGTAGCAGGCCCGTGGACATGGCAAGCAGCGACAGATCTTCCTTCGAAACCTCCTGGGGTACTGCCCGGCACGGTGATCATACCGAGTTCCGGCTATGGGCTCCCAGCGCGCAATCGATCGAGCTGGCCGCCGCGACGGGAGACGGTTCGCTCGAATTTCTCCCCATGGACAAGGACGCGGAAGGCTGGTGGCGCGTCACCACGGATCGTGTCGCGGTCGGCGGCGGCTATGGTTTTCGCGTGAATGGCGACAATGTGGTGCCGGATCCGGCGGCGCGGGCGCAGGTAGGCGACGTGCACGGCCTGTCGCAGTTGGTCGATCCCGCAGACTTCGCGTGGAAATCGGCCGACTGGGCCGGACGGCCCTGGCGGGAAGCGGTGTTCTACGAACTCCATACCGGCACGTTCACGCCCGAGGGTACCTTCGACGCCGTCATCGACAAGCTCGACTATCTGCGCGAGGTCGGGGTGACCGCGATCGAACTTCTGCCCGTCGCCCAGTTCGGCGGCCGGCGGGGCTGGGGCTACGACGGCGTACTGCTCTATTGTCCGCATGAGGCATATGGCGGGGTCGATGGACTGAAGCGGCTCGTCGACGCCACGCATGCGCGCGGGCTGATGGTCTTCCTCGACGTCGTCTACAATCACTTCGGTCCCGATGGGAATTTCATCAATTCGTATGCCCCCGAGTTCTTCCACGAGGAAATCCATACGCCTTGGGGGGCGGCGATCGCCTATGACGAGGCGCCGGTGCGCGCATTCATGATCGAGAACGCCCTGTATTGGCTGGATGAATACCGCATCGACGGGCTTCGCCTCGACGCCATCGACTCAATCGAGGACACGACGGAGACGCCGTTGGTAGAGGAACTGGCGACGCGGGTACGGGCGGCGTTCCCGGACCGGCACGTCCATCTCACCAGCGAGGACGACCGCAACATCACCTGGCATATCGAACGCGGGGCATCGGGCGAGCCCAAGCTTATCTCCGGCGAGTGGAACGACGATTTTCATCATTGCGCTCATGTGCTCGCCACCCATGAAGAGGAGAGCTACTACGCCGATTATGTGCGCCACAGTGTTGAGCAGATGGCCAAGTGTCTCGCTACCGGCTTCGTGTACCAGGGTCAGCATTCGCAAACGCGGGACCGTAAGGTGGGTCAGCCGTCCGGCCATCTGCCGCCGACGGCCTTCGTCAATTTCCTGCAGAACCACGACCAGATCGGCAATCGCGCCTTCGGGGACCGGCTTACGGATCTCGCGTCGCGCCGTGTGAACGAATGCCTCCAGGCCATCCTGCTGTTGTCGCCGCAGATCCCTTTGATGTTCATGGGCGAGGAATATGGCGACACCCATCCGTTCAGCTTCTTTACGGATTTCGACGGCGAACTCGGTGACGTCGTGCGGGAAGGCCGCCGTAGCGAGTTCAAGAAGTTCGGCGCGTTCCGCGACGAGGAGGCGCGCAAGCTGATCCCCGATCCGAATGCCGAGACCACCTTCCGTGATTCCCGGCTGGATTGGTCGGTGATGTCGCGGCCGACTTATGCCCGCCGTCTCGCCATGACGAAGGTGCTGCTGGCCAAGCGTCGGCAAAACATTGTTCCGCTTCTCGAAGACATTCCGCCTCATTGCGGCAGCTATCACGTTTCGGATAATTCCAAGGCGTTCGTCGTCGCCTGGGTGCTGAAGGGCGGCGCGGTCCTGCATCTCTTCGCCAATCTGGATGACGAGCCCTGGGCGATCCCCGATGATGTCATGAAGGGCGACCTGACCTGTGGGACGCTGGTACACGCCCATCCAAAGGGCGCCGACACGGATCTGAAAACCGGCATCTTGCCCGGACCGTCCGTGGTGTTCCGGCTTGAGGAGCAACGCCTGATTGTCGGGCCGGCCCAGTGAGCGCGCAACTCGACAGACTTGCCGCGAGCCATGGCATCCAACTCGCCTATATCTCGGAACTCGGAGAGCGCCAGGTCATATCCGACGAAGCCAAGCGGGCGCTGCTCGCCGTTCTGAGCGTCGATCCCGATCATGGCAAGGCCGGCGACTTCGACGAAGCGCAGGACGCGCCGACGCGGCGCTGCGCGTTGCCCGAGGCGATCGCGGCAAATCGCGCCTGGGGCGTCGCCTGCCAGCTTTACAGCCTGCGTTCGCACCGCAATCTCGGCATGGGTGATTTCGAGGATTTGGCCAATCTGGCCCAAGTGGCCGCCGCCGAAGGGGCGGCCTTCATCGGCGTCAATCCGCTGCATGCGCTCTTCCTGGCCGATCCCGGGCGTTACAGCCCCTATTCGCCGTCGAGCCGCCGCTTCCTCAATCCGCTCTACATCGCCGTCGACCAACTGGCGGGCGGGCCGGAGGTGATCGCGCGGCTGAGGGATGCCGAGCCAAGTCTTTTCGCGGGTCTCGATGGGACGCTTGTCGACTATCCGGCGGCCGGAAAGGTGAAGCGCGGGCTTTTAAAGCAGATCTTCCACGATCGGATCGACGCCATCCGCGAGGATCAGGCGTTCGAGCGTTTTTGCGCCGGCGGCGACGAGGCCCTTGCGGGCTTCGCGCTGTTCGAGGCGATCTCCGAACGGCAGGTCGAGGCCGGAGCCCATGCGGGCTGGCACTCCTGGCCGGCGGCGCTCCAGAACCGGGACAGTGCGGAGGTTGCGCGCTTTGCCGAGGATAATGCCGATCTCGTCCTGTTCCACTGCTGGTTGCAGTATGTCGCAGAGGAGCAACTGGCCGAGGCGCAGGCGCGTGCGCTTGCCGCAGGGATGCCCATCGGCCTCTATCTCGATCTGGCCGTGGGCGTGGCGCCCGACGGGGCCGAGACCTGGGCCGATCCTTCCCTGACGATCGGCGCGGCGCGGGTCGGCTCGCCGCCGGACATGTTCAACAGCCAGGGACAGGATTGGGGGCTGGCGCCGCTGTCGCCCAAAGCCCTCGCCGAACGCGGCTATCAGCCACTGCGCGATTCCTTCGAGGCGCTGACCCGCAACGCCGGGGCGATCCGGATCGATCATGTCATGGGACTCGCGCGGCTGTGGTGGATTCCCGAGGGCATTCCCTCGTCAGGCGGCGGCTATGTGCGCTACCCGCTCGGCGCGATGGTCGACGCGGTCGCGGCGGCGTCGGAGGCGAATGCCTGTCTGGTCATCGGCGAGGACCTCGGTACGGTGCCGCCGGGCTTCCGGCACAATATGGAAGCGGCGCGAATTCTATCGTACCGGGTGCTGTATTTCGAGCGCCACCGCGAGACCGAGTTTCTGCTGCCGAGCGCCTATCCGAAGCTCGCGCTCGCCTGCGTCTCAACCCATGATCTCGCCACCCTCGCAGGATGGTGGCAGGGTGCCGACATCGCGTTGCGGGCCGAGATGGGCACCCAGGACGCCGCCGCGACCGAGCGCGACCGCGATAGCCGCCGGCATGATCGCCGTGCGCTGGCGGTGGCATTGGCGGAGGAGGGGATCCTCCCCGACGATCTGCGCCCAGCGGTGGCCGGGACGGACGACCTGCCGTCGGAATTGCCCGCCGAGTTGGCCGTCGCGATCCACCGCTTCGTCGCCCGCACGCCATCCGTGCTAGTGACGGTGCAACTCGACGACATGGTCGGAGCCGAGCGCCAGCCCAATCTTCCCGGTACGACCGACCAATATCCGAACTGGCGTATCCGCTCGGACGTCCCGATCGAGGACCTGCCGGGGAACGAGCGTTTCCGTGCGCTTGCCGCCGCCATGCGTGAAGAAAGACCCATCGCCTCATGAGCCGCCCTCTCGTTGCCACCTACCGCCTGCAATTTCGCGAGGGCACGACGTTCGAAACGGCCGCGGATCTCGCCCCCTATATGGCGCGGCTCGGCGTCAGCCATCTCTATGCCTCGCCGATCTTCGCGGCTTCTTCCGGTTCGACCCACGGCTACGACGTCACCGATTACAACGCCTTCGAGGACGATCTCGGCGGGCTGAGTGGCTTCACCGCCATGAGCGATGCCCTGGTCGCTTCGGATCTGGCGCTGATCGTCGACTTCGTTCCCAACCACATGGGGGTCTCGCCGAAGAATTATTGGTGGGAAGACGTTTTGCGCTGGGGCGCCGAAAGCCGCTACGCCCAGACCTTCGATATTTCCTGGGAAGCGGAAAAGATCCTCGTTCCGGTGCTTGGCAAGCCCTATGGCGAGGCGCTGGCCGAGGGCGATCTGTCGGTTGAGCTCGACGCGGAGAACGCTCAATTGCGCTTCGATGCCGCCGGCTATGGATTGCCGATCGATCCGAGAACCTACGGCCATGTCTTCGGCTTGATGGATCATCCGGAAAAGGACCGGATGGTGCGACGCTTTTCCGTCTCGACGCCGGCCGAGGCGGAGGAACTGGCGGAGCGCTTTTCGGAACATCTCACCGAGAAGGGGTTCAGCAAGGCCCTTAAGCACGCGCTTGAGACGATCAATGGCGACCAACACGCCCTGCACGAACTGCACGAGGCGCAGGCCTGGCGGCTCGCCTGGTGGCGGACGGCCCGCGAGAAACTCACCTACCGGCGATTTTTCGAGATCGCCGACCTGATCGGTGTCCGGCAGGAATCGCGGCGTGTCTTCCGCGAATCCCATCAACTGGTCATCCGGCTCGCCCGCGAGCGCCGGCTGGACGGAATCCGGATCGATCACGTCGATGGTCTGGCCGACCCGAAGGGCTACCTAGAACAACTGAAGCAGGCGTTCCACTCGGTTCGCCGGTCGCCGACTATCCACGTCGAGAAAATCCTGACCGGCCCCGAACGGTTGCGCCGATCCTGGGAGATCGAGGGGACCACCGGCTACGAATTCATCACCGCGCTGTCGGGCCTCTACGTCGATGCCGGGCAGGAAGAGGCGATGACGGCGGCCTATCACGATTTCCTCGGCGAGGACGAGGATTTACGGGGTATGATCACCCGGCAGAAGCGCTCGATCTTCCAGCGCAACCTCGCCGGCGAACTGTCGCACCTGACCGGTCTCGCCTTGGCGGTGGCGGGCAGGGGCCTCGCCACCCGCGACCTCGGCCAGGACACCATCGCACGGGCCATCGTCGAGGTTGCAACGGCGCTGCCGGTCTATCGCACCTATGTCTCGGTGGACGGTGTGCCGCGGCGCGATATCGCGATCATCGACGATGCCGTCGATCTCGCCATGACCTGGCGCGAGGTCGAGGCCGACGAGCCGATCCAGTTCATCGGCCGCCTGCTCAAGCTGGATTTCGAGGACGGCGCCGATGTCGCCGCTTCGCTGGACTTCACCCGGCGGTTCCAGCAGACCACCGGCGCGGTCATGGCCAAGGCCGTCGAGGATACCGCGTTCTACCGCTACAACCGGCTCATCGCACTCAACGAGGTGGGCGGCGAACCGGATCATTACGGCGCCGACCTGGATGCGTTCCACACGGCCATGCAAATCCGGGTAGAGGACCAGCCCGAGGGCCTGCTCGCCACCTCGACCCACGACACCAAACGCGGCGAGGACGCCCGCGCCCGGCTTTACACGCTGTCGGAGGCGCCGGAGCACTGGCGCGATCTCATCACGGAATTCGCCGAACGGATGGCGCCGTGGCGCAAGGACATCGACGGTGGTGTCGAGGCCCCGGAACCCGCTACGGAATGGGGGCTCTACCAATCGCTGCTCGGCGTATTGCCCGCCGATTTCGACCCCACCGACGGGGCGCAGAGGGAGGCGATCGCCGGTCGTCTGGCGGCCTACGCGGAAAAGGCCGTGCGCGAGGCCAAGCGCTGGACCAGTTGGACCTCTCCCGCCGAGCCCTACGAGCGCGCGCTGCGCGGCTTCGTCGATGCGGCGCTCGATCCGAAAAAATCGGGCTCGTTCCTGGCCGACTTCTGGGCCGCGGCGCAGCCCTTCGTCGCTGCCGGAGCGCTGACGTCGCTGTCGCAGACGGTGATCAAGCTCGCCGCCCCCGGCGTTCCCGATATCTACCAGGGCACGGAATTCTACGATTTCTCCCTCGTCGATCCGGACAACAGGCGGGACGTCGATTTCGCCGCGCGCAGCGAGGCGATCGCTGGCGATGTGGCGTTTGAGGACGCTCTGGCCGACTGGCGCACGGGCCGCCTCAAGGCGATGTTGACGGCCGCGGGGCTGGCGATGCGGGGCCGGACGCCGGCGCTGTTCACCGCCGGCAGCTATGCGCCGCTGGCGGTCGTGGGCGACATGGCGCGGCACGTCATCGCCTTCGCGCGGACGGACGAGACCGGCGGCGCGGCGATTGCCGTGGCACCACGTCTTTGCCTGACGCTTCTCGACGGGCGCGAGGCCATCGACGTTCAGGCTGAGCGCTGGGGCGACACACGCATCAGCTTGCCGGAGGAACTGGCGGCTCGATCCTGGCGCAACATCCTCACCGGCGAGACCGTCGAAGCGTCCGGCGAACTTGCGCTTGCCGCGATTTTGGCCAAGCTGCCCTTCGCACTTCTCGAGGCGAGCTGACGAAACGGGGTGTTCCGCCTGCCTAGATGGACGCGTTTTAAGCGGGCGGAGATCGATATCTGAGCGGAGGAAGCCATGACCATCCGGACCGTGGTGTGGAACGAGTTCATCCACGAACGGGAGAACCCGGTCGTCAAGGAGATCTATCCGGACGGAATCCACGGTACGATCGCCGCATTCCTGTCGACCGATCAGGACTTCGCGGTCTCCACCGCGACGCTCGACGAGCCGGAACATGGTCTGCCGCAAGCGCGCCTCGACGAGACCGACGTGCTCGTGTGGTGGGGGCACAAGGCGCATGGGCAGGTTTCGGACGAGATCGCGGACCGCGTCGCAGCCCGCGTCCATGAGGGCATGGGCCTGATCGTCCTCCATTCGGGTCATTTCGCCAAGGTATTCAAGCGGCTGATGGGCACGCCCTGTTCGCTGCGCTGGCGCGAGGCGGGCGAACGGGAGCGACTATGGGCGGTGAACCGCTCACACCCGATCGTCCAGGGCATCGGTCCTGCGATCGAACTGCCGAACGCGGAAATGTATGGCGAGCCGTTTCTGGTGCCCGAGCCGATGGAAACGGTCTTCATCTCCTGGTTCGAGGGCGGCGAAGTGTTCCGGTCCGGCCTGACCTATCAGCGCGGGGCAGGGAAGATCTTCTATTTTCGGCCGGGCCACGAGACCTATCCGATCTACCACAATGCGGAGATCCAGACGGTCGTCAAGAATGCCGTGCGCTGGGCCTACAATCCGGTGCCCGCCTGGAAGGATGTTGCGGCGGCACCGAACGTGCCGGCCGACAAGGCGCCGGAGACACTCGAGGTCAAGGGCCCGAGGCTGCACAAGGCCGGGGAGGCCGGCTACCGATGAGCGGCGGAGGAGACGGCGAGACCGGGGCCGCCGCCGGCGAAAAGCGCATCATGATCCTCGGCACTGGCGGCATCTCGCATCGCCATGCCGAACATTTCCTGTCGATTCCCGGTTGCCGGATCGTGGCGGCCTGCGACACCAATGGCGAACGGGCCCGCGCCTTCGCCGACATGCACGCCATCCCGAAATCCTTCGACAGCCTCGGCGCCGCGCTCCAATGGGGTGAGTTCGATGCCGTAGTCAACTCGACGCCCGATAACGTCCACAAGCCGACGACGCTGGAAATTCTGGCGGCGGGCAAGGCGGTCTTTTGCGAAAAGCCGCTGGCCGTCAACGCCGACGACGCCTTCGAGATGGCTGAGGCGGCCGAGCGGGCGGGGCTGATCAACATGGTCAACCTCACCTACCGCAACGCCCACGGTATCCAGATGGCGCGGCGGATGATCGAAGCGGGCGAAATCGGCACGGTCCGCCACGTCGAGGCGAGTTATCTGCAGAGCTGGCTGACCGGTCAGCATTGGGGCGACTGGCGCATCGACGAGCGATGGCTGTGGCGCCTCTCGACGGCGCACGGCTCCAAGGGCGTGCTCGGCGACATCGGCATCCACATCCTCGACTTCGCCACCTATGGCACCGGCCTCGACATCGTCGCCTTGCAGGCAAGGCTGAAGACCTTCGACAAGGCCGAGGGCGGGGCCATCGGCGCCTACAAGCTCGATGCCAACGATTCCTGCGCGATGACGGTGGAGTTTTCGAACGGCGCGCTCGGCGTCGTCCATATGAGCCGCTACGCCACCGGTCGGGCCAATGACCTCGACCTGACCATCCACGGCGACAAGGGCGCCCTCAAGATCTGGGCGAACCAGACCGATTCGATGCTGCGGGTCTGTCTCGGATCGGATATCGAGACCCAGACCTGGAAGCCGCTCGAATGTCCGCCGACACCACGCAACGCCGACCGGTTCGTCATCGCGCTCTTGTCGGGGGTCAATGGCGAGCCGGATTTCCGCCGTGCCGCCGAGGTCCAGAAGCTGCTCGATCTCTGTTTCGTGTCGGACGCGGAGCGACGGATGCTGCCAGTCGGCTGACGGGCAGCGGGGCGGTGGATTGTCAGCCGCCCCGGACCGAACTCAATCCATATACTGGCCGCCATTGGCCGACAGCGTCGAGCCGGTGATGAAGCCGGCGTCGTCGGAGGCGAGGAACACCACGCAGCGGGCGATTTCGTCCGCCTCGCCCAGCCGTCCGACCGGGATCTGCGGCAGGATGTGCTTTTGCATGACGTCGTCGGAGATCGTCGCCATCATGTCGGTGTTGATGTAGCCGGGACAGATCGCGTTGACCGTAATGCCCTTCTTGGCGCCTTCCAGCGCCAGCGCCTTGGTAAAGCCGACGTCGCCGGCCTTGGCGGCGGAGTAGTTGGCCTGGCCCGCCTGGCCCTTCTGGCCGTTGATCGACGAAATGTTGATGATCCGGCCGAAATTGCGCTCGCGCATGCCCTCCCAGACCGGGCGGGTCATGTTGAACAGGCCGGACAGATTGGTGCCGATGACCGCCTGCCAGTGCTCCGGCGTCATCTTGTGGAACATGGCGTCGTTGGTGATACCGGCATTGTTGACCAGGATCTCGACCGGGCCGTGTTCGGCCTCGACCTTGGCGATCCCTTCGGAGCACGCCTCGAAGGACGACACGTCCCATTTATAGACCGGGATGCCGGTGTCGTCCTTGAAGGCGTTCGCCTTCTCGTCATTGCCGGCATAGGTGGCGACCACCGTATGACCGGCCGCCTTCAACGCCTTGGAGATCGCCGCGCCGATGCCGCGCGAGCCTCCCGTCACGATGGCTACTTTGCCCATGTGTTTCCTCCCGTTGCGTGTTTATGCCGGCATCAAACGGGCGGACCTCCATCCGCCCGCCGGCTGTTACTATCGTCGTTCTACATTCGCTCGAAGCACATGGCGACGCCCATGCCGCCGCCGATGCAGAGCGTGGCGAGGCCCTTCTTGGCGTCGCGGCGCATCATCTCGTGGATCAGCGTGTTGAGGACCCGGTTGCCCGACGCGCCGATCGGATGGCCGATGGCGATCGCTCCACCGTTCACATTGACGATGTCCGGGTTCCAGCCGAGATCCTTGTTGACCGCGCAGGCCTGCGCCGCGAAGGCCTCGTTGGCCTCGACGAGGTCGAGATCCTCGACGCTCCAGCCGGCCTTTTCCAGCGCCTTGCGCGAGGCCGGGATCGGGCCGGTGCCCATGATCGACGGGTCGACGCCGGCGGTCGCCCAGGAGACGATCCGCACCAGCGGGGTGAGCCCGCGCCGCTCAGCCTCGGCCTCGCTCATCAGCACCGTCACCGCGGCGCCGTCATTGATACCGGAGGCGTTGGCCGCCGTGACCGAGCCCTCCTTGTCGAAGGCGGGGCGCAGCTTCTGCACCTTGTCGAGCGTGGTGCCATGCTTGATGTACTCGTCGTCCTCGACGATCGTGTCGCCCTTGCGGCCCTTCACCGTAAAGGGCGCGATCTCGTCCTTGAACCGACCGGCCTTCTGGGCGGCCTCGGCCTTGTTCTGCGACTTCACCGCGAATTCGTCCTGCATCTCGCGGGTGATCTGCCACTGGCGCGAAACGTTCTCGGCGGTGGTGCCCATGTGATAGCCGTTGAAGGCGTCGAGCAGCCCGTCCTTCAGCATGGTGTCGATCAGCTTGAGGTCGCCCATCTTCTGGCCGGAGCGCAGATGCGCGGCGTGCGGCGCCATCGACATCGACTCCTGGCCGCCGGCGACGATCACCTTGGCGTCGCCGCAAGCGATCTGCTGCATGCCGATGGCGACGGTGCGCAGTCCTGAGCCGCAAAGCTGGTTCAGCGCCCAGGCGGTGGTTTCCTTCGGACAGCCCGCCAGCATCGCCGCCTGGCGGGCCGGGTTCTGACCCTCGCCGGCGGTCAGGATCTGGCCCATGATGACCTCGTCGACCTCGCCTGCGTCGACCTTGGCCCGCGAGAGCGCCTCGCGGATCACGGCGGCGCCCAGCTCGTGGGCGGGCACGGTCGCGAAGGCGCCGTTGAACGAGCCGACCGGCGTGCGCGCGGCCCCGACGATGACGACCGATTGTCCGTTATTCATGGCATGTCCTTCCCTGGAGGTGAGCGCCGCGCCGAATCCGGTGCCGTTGGTTCAGATGCAGATAGGGCGCCGTCGCACTTTTCTCAGTTGTCGCAGAGGCGGTTCACGGCTGTCAAACCCGCTTCGTCGGTTCGCCTCGCTGCCGCCAATAGCTGAAAGGTTTGGAAAGCGCCCGGTTTTGTGCCTATCATTTATGCGGCGCAACGAAGCAGTTGCACAAAGCGTCCTCGGGGCGCCGACGGTATCGTGGACAAGGGGTGAGGCATGGCCAAGAATTCGGACGTTACGGTCATCAAGAAATACGCCAACCGTCGGCTCTACAATACCGGCACCAGCACCTATGTGACGCTCGAAAACCTGGCCGCGATGGTCAAGAGCAACGAGGAATTCGTCGTCCAGGATGCCAAGTCCGGCGAGGACATCACCCATTCGGTGCTGACCCAGATCATCTTCGAGCAGGAGAACAAGGGCGGGCAGAACCTGATGCCGATCGCCTTCCTGCGCCAGCTCATCAGCTTCTATGGCGACCAAATGCAAATGGTCATCCCAGGCTATCTCGAGCAGTCGATGAGCGCGTTTACCCGCGAACAGGAGGGGTTTCGCGACAAGATGGCCGGGCCCATGGCCCAGTCGCCGATCAAGATGATGGAGGCGCAGGTCGTCCGCAACACCGAGATGTTCCGGAAGGCCATGGCGGTGTTCAACCCTTTCGTCGCGGGGGCGATGGGCGAGGCCGGGAAAGGCGAGAGCGCGCCGGCGCAAGGCTCGGACAGCGACGCGGCGTCCGGCCAGGAGGACCTGAAAGCGATGCGCCAGCAACTCGCCGAAATGCAGAAGCGCATCGAGGCCCTCGACGGCAAGAAGAAGGACTGAGGCCTGGCGTTTAGAGGCCGGAAAGGCTTCACGCCAGCTTCCTTGGCCCTCAAACGCGAAAAAGGCCGGTTGCTGAAACCGGCCTTTTTCGATTCTGAGTCAGGATATGGCTGCGCCATTCCGGCGCAGGAGCCGACATCCGCAACGGATCGCGGCCGCCCTCACGCCATCATGCCCAGACACGCCAATTGCCGTGTGCGCCTGATGACGCATGGCGCCAGCTTCGGGGTCAGGCTTTTTCCTTGATCGTCAGGATCTGACGACCGCGATACATGCCGGTCTTCAGGTCAACGTGGTGCGGCCGGCGCAGCTCGCCCGAATCCTTGTCCTCGATGTAGGTCGGCGCCTTCAGCGCATCCATCGAGCGGCGCATGCCGCGCTTCGACGGGGATGTTTTGCGTTTGGGTACGGCCATGTTCTGCTCCGTTCGGGCTGTCGGGCGATGGCCCGCGAGGCGCATCGGCGACGTCAGTCTGATCTGTTGCGCGCCAACGCCAGGAAACGTCCCGCTTCTTCGCGCCGCGCTTTCACGTCCAAAGCCACTGCGATCACGCTGCGATCGCGGCAAGGCTTCACCATGACGGGAATTCGAGGGTGCCCATAGCAAAGCCCAGCGGCTTTGGAAAGGGGCCGAGGCGAAAACCGTCAGCTCACCTTCGCCGGTTTCAGGCAGCCGATATAGTCGCCGGACCGGCTTGCGAGGCGCTCGACACGGCGGGCCAGGCGATCGAGGCTCTTGCTCGGGTTGGCCGGGCTGCGTGCTCCCGGAGCCGGTAGCGTGACGGCGAGGAGAGCGGCCTGGCGGGCGTTGAGTTCGGCGGCGGAGCGGCCGAAAAAGTGCTGGCTCGCCGCGCCGACACCGTAGACGCCAGTGTCCCACTCGACGATGTTCAAGTAGATTTCCATGATCCGTCGCTTCGACAAGATGGCGTCGGCGTAAAGTGCCAGCGGCGCTTCCAGTCCCTTGCGCAGATAGGACCGCCCGTTCCACAGAAACAGGTTCTTCACCATCTGCATCGGGATGGTCGAGGCCCCGCGCGTTTCCTCGCCCGCCAAGGCCTCCTCGACGACGGCGCGCATCTCGCCCCAGTCGATGCCGTCATGCCGGCAGAACTGGCCGTCCTCCGACATCATCACCGAATAGACCATCACCGGCGCGACATCGTCGATCGAGACCCACTCGCGGAGCATCGGCCGGAAGGTGAAATGATCGGCCAACATGAGCGTCGAGATCGGATGCACTGCGCGGATGGCGTAGACCGGCGTCAGGACGAGCGGAATCGCCCCAAGCAGCAGAACGATCAGGAAAGCGCCGGCGAAAATGCGGCGCATCAGAGCGGCCGGCCACGACGGGCGTCCGGACTATCCACGATGCGGAGGCAACGGCGAAGGCTCATGACGAGCGTTCTAGCCGGCTCGCCGAGGCGCCGCAACGCCGCTTTGCTTGACCGGCGGCGCGACATGGGCAAAGCCGGACGCGAGGTTGGGGAGCAGGGATACGCGAATGAGCGCGAGTGATTTCGAAACGCGGCTGGCCGCGTCGGCAAAGGCGATCGAGGCCTCTTTGGCGCGCCGGCTCGGCGGCTCGGACCGGCTGCTGGAGGCGATTCCCGAGCGGCTTCTCAGGGCGATGCGTCATGGCGCACTCGACGGCGGCAAGCGGCTGCGGCCGTTTCTGCTTGTGGAGAGCGCCCGCCTGTTCGGCGCCGATCCGGACGAGGCGCTCGCCGCGGCGACCGCGCTCGAATGCGTCCACTGCTATTCGCTGGTCCATGACGATTTGCCGGCCATGGACGACGATGCGATGCGGCGCGGCAAGCCGACCGTTCACAAGGCGTTCGACGAGGCGACGGCGATTCTCGCTGGTGACAGCCTGTTGACACTCGCCTTCGGTTTGATCGCCGATGAGGACGGTCTTTCCCCCTCCGCGCGGATCGGCCTCGTCGCTCTGCTCTCGCGCGACGCTGGGGCGGCGGGCATGGCAGGTGGCCAGGCGCTCGATCTGGAGGCAGAGGGGCGCACTCTATCGGAGGATGAAATCGCGACGATGCAGGCGATGAAGACCGGCGCGCTGATCGCCTGCGCCTGTGAGGCCGGGCCGGTGATCGCCGATGCGGCAGCGCCCGATCGTGCCCGGTTGCGGCGCTTCGGCGAGATCGTCGGGCTCGCCTTCCAACTCGCCGACGATCTCCTCGACGAGACGGCGGACGCCACGACGCTCGGCAAGGCGGCGGGCAAAGACCGGAGCCGTGGCAAAAAGACGCTGCCCGCGCTCAACGGCATCGCCTGGACGCAAGACCGCCTCGCCGAACTCGTGGCGCAGGCCGAAGCGGAACTGGCGCCCTATGGCGACAAAGCGACGACGTTGGTCGAGGCGGCGCGGTTCGTAGCGGAGCGGACGCGTTAGCGCGGCAGAATTGAGTGGTTTCGGAGCAGTTGACGCAATGTCGATCGTTCGAGCCCGGCCTATCCGACAAGGACGTCCCGACAAGGGCGTCGTCTACTCGCCCCCATTGCCGGCAAGCGACAGCCGCTCGGCCGCCGCGCGGAGGCGCTTGTCCCCGGTCCATAAGGTGACTTCTGGCATAATCCGGGTTGAGGTGAGCAGGTGTGCGTCGACATATCCTATACCGGCGCCGAACAGTTTTTCGTCTTCGATGAAGCGCAGCACCTCCGCATCAGAGGCAATGATGGCTCGCGGAAGATCATCCAAGGCTTGGAGAATGGTCTGGCGCTGACGCAGATTTCCAAGGGCTAGTTCCCCAATGACGAAAGGATGCGTCAAGACCTGTGCCTGGAGAAGGTATTCCGACAACTTTGCATCTGCGCGGCGGAGATGATCGATCCAGATCGACGTGTCGACAAGGATCATTCCGGTGGCGTGCGCCTACGCGGGGCGACGATCAAGTCCGGCTCGCTGCCGCCCAAGCGCGCAAGCTGTCTCGCGCTCTCTCTCTCGATCAGGGCTTTCAGCGCTTCGCGTACGAGCGCACTTTTCTCCTTAAGCCCCGTAAAATCCTGTGCCTTTGCAACCAAGTCATCATCAAGGGCGATCGTCTTGCGCATCGGCATCTCCAGTTCGCGGAAGTAGCGTAGCCCATCCGGCAAAGTCCGCAAGGTGAAAGCTTCAGTTCTTCATCACCACGCAGGAGCCGCCGGCGCCGCGCAGACGCTGGCAAAGCTGGTCGGCCTCGCCCCGCGTCTCGGCGCCGATCCTGACGGCGTAGATTTTAATGCGTCCGCCGGCGCGATCGCGCAGGACGAGCGGTGCCTTGCCGCCGAGGATCCCCGGATGGACCGATTGTACGCGGCGAAACATCTGCATCGCGACCGACTGCTTCACATGACCGGCGACCTGCACGCCCCAGGGGCGCATCGGGGCGCTTTCGACAGTGGCGAAGATCGCCCGCGTCTTCATGATGGGCAACCGGGCGCAGCTTTGCAGGAATTCGCGTTCGGCTTCGAGCGGCTTCGGCTCCAGTTCGTTGCCGTCTTCCTTGAACCAGTCGGCCGGACGAAAGGTGATGGCGTTGACGTATTCCTCGGTCTCCGACGGAAGCGATCCGCCATTGGCGACCCAGCCTTTCACCCGGTTGATACCGCCATTGTAGGCGGCCGCGGCAAGCCCCCAATTGCCGAGTTCGGCCTTCAGATCGTGGAGATAGAGCGCCGAGTGCCGGATGGCTGAGACAACATCGTAAGGGTCGGCGAGGCCGCGCTCGTCCGCCGTATAGGGCATGAATTGGGCAATGCCCTGCGCGCCGACGGGAGAGATCGCGCCGACGTCGAAGCGGCTTTCCTTCCAGATCAGCCGGGCGAAAAAGTCCCTGGACATGCCGACGGCGTCGGCGTTCGCGGCGATCAGGGCGCAGATATCGGTGGCGGCCGGCTTTGACGTCCGCAGCGCTGCCGCCTTGGCGGAGCTATCATCAGGCGTGCGGCTCGGGTCGGCGACGATCCTTGGCGGGGTGTTCGGATAGGCGAGGGCGGGCAGGGTCAGCGATGAGCCGGCGTCGTCACCGGCGGGAGCGGCCCGAGTCGGCGTGATAGCGGCGAGAGCAAAGACTCCTGCGGCGACGCAGAGGCAGGCATGCCGAAATGGGAAAAGGTCGTCTTGCATCGGACTAATCCGCATCGGGTCGTAGGAGCGCAACCAAAGCTGCCCCGGCTCCCCGCCACTATGACGAAGCGGCGGCCCGGCGAAAAGGTCGACGAAAAAACGCGCTAGAATCCTGGCCGCCGCCCGGACGCGACTATTCCGCCGCCTGCTTTTCTCCGAAGCGGCGCTCGATATAAGCGGCGACCATCGCCTGGAACTCGGTCGCGATGTTCGGCCCGCGCAGCGTCACGGTCTTCTTGCCGTCGACGAAGACCGGCGCGGCCGGCGTCTCGCCGGTTCCCGGCAGCGAAATGCCGATATCGGCGTGCTTGGATTCGCCCGGCCCGTTGACGATACAGCCCATCACCGCGATGTTGAGCGCCTCGACGCCGGGATATTTCTCCCGCCAGGCCGGCATGTTGACACGCAGGTCCGTCTGAATTTTTTCGGCGAGTTCCTGAAAGACGGTCGAGGTGGTTCGGCCGCAGCCGGGACAGGCGGCGACGATCGGCACGAACTGGCGAAAGCCCATCGTCTGCAGGAGTTCCTGGGCGACCTGCACCTCGCGGGTGCGGTCGCCGCCGGGCTCCGGCGTCAGCGAGACGCGGATCGTGTCGCCGATTCCCTCCTGGAGCAGGATGCCCATCGCAGCCGAGGACGCGACGATGCCCTTCGAGCCCATGCCGGCCTCGGTGAGGCCGAGGTGCAGTGCGTGGTCGGTGCGGCGCGACAGATCGCGGTAGACAGCGATCAGATCCTGCACCTGGCTGACCTTGGCCGACAGGATGATGCGATCGCGCGCAAGTCCGGTTTCCTCGGCGAGCGCCGCCGAAAGCAGCGCCGACTGGATGATCGCCTCGCGGGTCACGGCGCGGGCCGAACGCGGTTGCGGCAAGTCGTTGTTGGCGTCCATCAGCCGGGTCAAAAGCGCCTGGTCGAGCGAGCCCCAATTGACGCCGATCCGCACTGGCTTGTCGTAACGGATCGCCGTTTCGACGATCGCGACGAACTGCCGGTCCTTCTTTTCCTTGAAGCCGACATTGCCCGGATTGATGCGGTATTTGGCCAGTGCCTCGGCGCAGGCCGGATGGTCGGCCAAAAGCTTGTGGCCGATATAGTGGAAGTCGCCGACCAGCGGCACTGAGACACCCAGCCGGTCGAGCCGTTCGCGCACTTTCGGCACCGCCGCGGCGGATTCGTCGCGATCTACCGTGATCCGCACGATCTCGGAGCCCGCCTCGGCAAGGGCGGCGACCTGCGCCACCGTCGCGTCGATGTCGGCGGTGTCGGTGTTCGTCATCGACTGCACCACGACCGGCGCGTCGCCGCCAACGACGATGCCGCCGACATCGACACCGACAGTCAGGCGGCGGGGCGCGGGATCGGCGTCGACGGTGTCGATCGAAGTCTGAACAGTCATGGCGAACCTTGAGGACATATGCTTTCCACCTGCGAGGTGGCGTCTTGACGCCCCCTTGTCAATTCGCTCGGCCACCGGTCGCTGAACGCGAAGGCCCTGCCGGCTTCACCCTGCTCGCGGTGATCGTCGCGATCGGAGGATTTGGTCCGGCTTAACCAACAGCATCATTTGCTTCCTTCGACGGGAACCCAAACGGCGTTCAACGGTTTGTGATGGTGACTGTTGTCAAAAAAACGATCGGACCTCACCATGAGCATCGGTACTATCCTTCTCGTCATCCTTATTCTTCTCCTCATCGGCGCGCTGCCGTCGTGGGGTTACTCGCGCGGTTGGGGCTATGGCCCGTCGGGTATCCTTGGCCTGATCGTCGTCGTGATCCTGGTCCTGCTTTTGCTCGGACGGATCTGACGGCCATAGCCTGACTGGTCACGAATATCAGGGGACCGGCTTCGTGCCGGTCTCCTGTCGTCGTTGCGCGTTGCCATCGTCGGCGCCGGCCATCAGAGCTGACATCGCGAGAATGACCACCAGCAGCGTCGACATCCCCAGGAACACGGCAGGGAAGCCGAAGCGATCCGCCAGCGCGCCGATCGCAGCCGGCGCGATCAGGATGCCGGAATAGCCAAAGGTCGTCGCGATCGCGATGCCGATGCCTGGCTTCAGCCCATCGATATTGCCGGCTGCCGAAAAGGCGATCGGCACGATGTTGGACAGGCCGATCCCGAGGAGCGCGAATCCGGCGAGGACGGTGGAAAGATTGCCCGCCGCGCCGATCAGAACCAGACCCGCCACCGCGACGAGGAGGGACAGGCGCACAGTGCCGACCGCCCCGATCCGGTTGCGGATTCTGTCGCCGACGAAGCGGAACAGGGCCATCGCTGCCGAGAAAGCCGCGAAACCAAACCCCGATGCGGCGATGTCGACGTTCAGATCCTGGCGCAGATAGATGGCGCTCCAGTCGATTGCCGCGCCCTCCGGCACCATCGCGAACAACGAAAAAACACCGATGGCCAAGGCCGTCGCGAGAGCCGTGCGATCCCGTCTCGCGGCCGCGATCAGGCCGGCTAGCCCAACCGCCCTCTGGTCGTCGTCGATCGCGGCGGCTTGCCTGTCTTCCAGCATGTGCCGCCATACCGGCCACAGCATCGCAAAGGTCAGGCCACCGACGAGGAGCGTGTGGCCGACCGGCCCGATCGCCGCGATGACGGCTCCGCCGGCGCCGGCTCCGACAAATCCGCCGATCGACCAGAAGCCATGAAAGGACGACATGATCGCCTTGCCGGCACCACGCTCGACCGCGACGGCGTTGGCGTTCATCGCCACATCCATGCCGCCCAGCGTCATGCCGTAGAAGAAGATCGCCAGAGCGGCGAGGGGCACTGTCGGCGCCAGCGCCAGCAGCGGCAGGGCGAAAGCCAGCAGCATCTGCGTTATAAGCACGGGCCGCCGCGAACCGCCCTTGGCGATCGTCGCGCCGATCAGCGGCATCGCGGTCATGGCGCCGAGGCCGAGCACCAGAACGAACAGGCCGAGGGTCGACTGGGAGATGGCGAGCCGGTCGGCCAGTACCGGCACCTGCGGCGCCCAACTGCCGAGCACGAAGCCGTTGACGAAAAAAGCGATGGCGGCGGCGGTGCGGGCCGACGGGTAGGTGCGCGAAAGTCCTGACGCAGTGGCGGTCGGTTCAGCGGGCAGAGACATCCACAGTTCCGTTTCGCTTGTGCCGATCCTCGGCCATGGACGCCAGTCGCTCGCCGGTCCGCCCCGCTAGATCACGATGAAATAGGATCGATTTGATCCCATTTCATAAACGTGATCGATTCCAGTAATTTTTGAGCGGGATGTGGGCGGAAAACCGGTTCCCACTTTTCCTCATCCCGCTCTAAAGGCGCACTGTCAGGCCGCGTAGACCACCAGCAGATCCTTGGCGTCGATCTGGGCGCCGGCGGTGACATGCACGGCCTCCACTATGCCGTCCCGCTCGGCGTGCAGCGCGGTTTCCATCTTCATCGCCTCGATCGACAACAGGACGTCGCCGGCCTTGACCGCCTGGCCCGGCGCGACGGCCAGCGTCGAGACGACGCCTGGCATCGGCGCGCCGACATGATTGGCGTTGCCGATCTCGGCTTTCGGCCGGACCGCTGCGCCGGACGCGCCGTGGGCGCGATCGGGCACCTTGACCCGCCGCGGCTGGCCGTTGAGCTCGAAGAACACCGTGCGCATGCCCTTCTCGTCGGTTTCGCCGAAGCCGAGGCAGCGAATGACCAGGGTCTTGCCGCGTTCGATGTCGACGAGAACCTCCTCCTCCTGGTCCATGCCGTAGAAATAGGAGGGCGTCGGCAGCATCGAGACCGGGCCGTAGAGTTCCTGGATCGCGGCAAAATCAGCGAAGACCTTGGGATACATCAGATAGGAGGCGAATTCCGGGTCGCTCACCGGCCGCTCGAGCTTGGTCTCGATGGTGGCGCGCTCGGCATCGAGATCGGCCTCGCCGAGCAGCGAGCCGGGCCGCACGGTGATCGGCGTCTCGCCTTTCAGCACCTTCGCCTGGATATCCGCCGGCCAGCCGGACGGCGGCTGGCCGAGGTCGCCACGCATCATCGCCACTACCGAATCGGGGAAGGCGAGATCCTTGGCCGAGTCGAGCACGTCGGTGACGGTCAGATCCTGACTGACCATCATCAGCGCCATGTCGCCGACGACCTTGGACGAGGGCGTCACCTTGACGATGTCACCGAACATCCTGTTCACGTCGGCATAGGTCTGGGCGACCTGGTGCCAGCGCGCCTCGAGGCCGAGCGAGCGGGCCTGCTCCTTCAAATTGGTGAACTGCCCGCCGGGCATCTCATGCAAATAGACTTCGGAAGCGGGACCCTTCAGGTCGCTCTCGAAGGCCGCGTACTGGGCCCGCACCGCCTCCCAGTAGAAGGAGATGCGCCGGATCGCGTCCGCCGACAGGCCCGGATCGCGATCCGTCCCCTTCAACGCCTCGACGATGGAGCCGAGGCAGGGCTGCGAGGTGTTGCCGGAGAAGGCGTCCATCGCCGCGTCGACCGCATCGACCCCGGCCTCGATCGCGGCGAGCACGGTGGCTGCGGAAATGCCGGAAGTGTCGTGGGTGTGGAAGTGGATCGGCAGGTCGGTCTCCTCGCGCAGCGTCTTGAACAGGACGCGCGCGGCGGCGGGCTTCAACAGTCCCGCCATGTCCTTGACGCCGAGGATGTGGGCGCCGGCGGCCTCCATCTCCTTGGCGAGAGCGACATAGTATTTGAGGTCGTATTTGGCCCGGTCCGGATCGAACAGGTCGCCGGTGTAGCAGATCGCGCCCTCGCAGAGCTTGCCGGCTTCGCACACGGCATCCATCGAGACGCGCATGTTCTCGACCCAGTTGAGGCAGTCGAACACGCGGAACAGATCGACGCCGCCCTTCGCCGCCTCGGAAACGAAGCGCTTGACGACATTGTCGGGGTAGTTGGTGTAGCCGACGCCGTTGGAGCCGCGCAGCAGCATTTGCAGAAGGATGTTCGGCGCCTTCTCGCGGATCAGCGCGAGCCGCTCCCACGGATCTTCGGTGAGGAAGCGCATGGCGACGTCGAAGGTCGCGCCGCCCCAGCATTCGAGGCTGAGAAGCTGTGGCAGGGCGCGCGCATAGGCGTCGGCGATGGCGACGATGTCATGGGTCCTGACGCGGGTCGCCAGCAGCGATTGCGGCCCGTCGCGCATCGTCGTGTCGGTGATCAGGACCTGCGGCTCGGCGCGCATCCATTCGGCGAAGCCTACCGGGCCGAGGGCATCGAATTTCTGGCGGGTGCCATCGACGATCGGTGCGTTGAACAGCGGCGGCACCGGGACGACCTGCCCTTCAACGGGGCGAGGCCGGTGTTTCGTCTCCGGATGGCCGTTGACCGAGACGTCGGCGAGATAGGTCAAGAGCTTGGTGGCGCGGTCGCGGCGTTTGACCTGGCTGAACAGCGCCGGCGTGTCGTCGATGAATTTGGTCGTGTAGGTGTTGTCGCGGAACTTCTCGTGGCCGATGATCGCCTCGAGAAAGGTCAGGTTCGTCGCCACACCGCGAATGCGGAACTCGCGCAGCGCCCGGTCCATGCGGGCGATCGCCTCCTGCGGCGTCGGCGCCCAGGCCGTCACCTTTTCCAGCAGCGGATCGTAGAAGCGCGTGATGACGGCGCCCGAATAGGCGGTGCCACCGTCGAGGCGGATGCCGAAGCCGGTCGCGCCGCGATAGGCGGTGATGCGGCCATAGTCGGGAATGAAGTTCTGTTCCGGATCCTCGGTGGTGATGCGGCACTGCAGGGCATGGCCGTTGAGCTTGATGTCCTCCTGGCGCGGCACGCCCGATTCCGGCGTGCCGATCGCGGCGCCGTCGAGGATGTGGATCTGCGCCTTGACGATGTCGATGCCGGTCACCTCCTCGGTGACCGTGTGCTCGACCTGGACGCGCGGATTGACCTCGATGAAATAGAAGGCGTCGGTGTCGGCATCCATCAGGAACTCGACGGTGCCGGCGCCGACATAGCTGGTGGCGTCGGCGAGCTGGCGGGCGTATCCGGCGATCTCGCGCCGCTGGGCATCGTTCAGATACGGCGCGGGCGCGCGCTCGACGACCTTCTGGTTGCGGCGCTGGATCGAGCAATCGCGCTCGAACAGATCGACGACGTTGCCGTGGGTATCGCCGAGAATCTGCACCTCGACATGACGGGCGCGCTCGACGAGTTTTTCGAGATAGACCTCGTCCTTGCCGAACGCCGTCATGGCCTCGCGCTTGCCCTCGATCACCTCGCGCTCGAGATCCTTTTCGGCGCGGATCGCGCGCATGCCGCGCCCACCGCCGCCCCAGGAAGCCTTGAGCATGACCGGGTAGCCGATTTCGGCGGCCATCTCGCGGACCTTGGTCATGTCGTCGGGCAGCGGCTGGGTCGCCGGCACGACGGGCACGCCGACCTCGACCGCCAGATTGCGCGCGGCGACCTTGTTGCCGAGCCGGCGCATGGTGTCGGCCGTAGGGCCGATGAAGACGATGCCGGCCTCGTGGCAGGCATCGACGAATTCCGGACTTTCCGACAATAACCCGTAGCCCGGATGGATGGCGTCGGCGCCGGACAGCTTGGCGACGCGGATCACCTCCTCGATCGACAGATAGCTCTCGATCGGTCCCATATCCTTGGCCAGATGCGGGCCACGCCCCACCTGATAGCTCTCGTCCGCCTTGAAGCGGTGAAGTGCCAGCTTGTCCTCCTCCGCCCAAATCGCCACGGTTTTCAGGCCGAGTTCGTTGGCGGCACGAAAGACGCGGATGGCGATTTCGGATCGGTTGGCGACAAGGATCTTGCGGATGGCCAAGGACTGCTCCTCCTACTGAAGTCGCGCGACTTATAATCGCTTTCGCCAATCGCTCAAGATTGCGGCGCCGCAGCGCGTTTCGCAAGTGCGAAATGCCGCCATGCCCTCTCGTTAGCGGTTGCGAATCAGCGGAATGCGGCTCGGCCAGCCGAACCGCTGCTCCTCGCGCACCAGGGTGAACAGGCCGGAGACGCCAACCAGCGCCATGCCGACCATCGCGAGACCGTCCGGATATTCGCCGAAGAAGGTGGCGCCGATGACGGCGGCCCAGACGATCTGGCTGTATTGGGTGGGGGCTACCCGGGCGGCGGGGGCAAGCCGGGTGGCGAAGACGATGAGCAGATGGCCCATGCCGGCGAACACGCCGCCGAGCAGGAGAACGGGCCAGAGGGCGGGGCCGGGCGTTTCGAAATTCGGGATCATCAACACGCCATTGACGATGATACCGGCGACGAGAACGGCACCGATCAGGGTGATCCGGCGTTCGGACGGGCCGAGGACGCGCAGGATGATGACGGTCGCGGCGCCGCAGATCGCGACGAGGATGGCGGCGAAATGGCCCGGCAGGATTTCCCGGAAACCGGGTCTGACGACGAGCAGGACCCCGATGAGGCCGCCGAAGACGGCGAGCCAGCGCCGCCAGCCGACGGGCTCCTTCAGCACCACACGGGAAAACACCGTCACGAAGATCGGCAGAAGAAAGATCAGGGCGTAGGCCTCGGCCAGCGGCAGGGTTGTGAAGGCGATGACGCCGCCGATACCGCCGAGCGTGCCGCTCAACATCCGCAGCGCCAGCAGGCCGGGACGCTTGGGCAGGAAGACGTTGCCCCAATTGTCGTCCGGGCGCTTGGTAAACAGCGCAGGCAGCAGGGCAAACAGCGAAACGAAAAAACCGATCTCGAAAATCGGCAGGTCGGGGCCGATCCACTTCAGGCTGGCATCGGCGCCGGCGAAGGAAAAATAGGCGGCGAAGGCCAGGAGGATTCCGGCTTGCATGTTTGACGATCCGAGAGGGCGGCAGGAGCCTGTCGCTATGCTAATCCCGTCTTATGATGCAACCGAATTCGCCCACGTTCGGAACGCCCCCCAAATTTTTTCGCGGCCTGTGCCGCGATACCCACCTCCAGACGCGAAAAAAGGCAGCGAGGGGGAGCTGCCTTTTTCCGTCTGCATAGAGCGATCGAGGGGGGATGATCGCTTGGGGTGTCTGAATAATGCGGGGGCGTGAAAGAGGTTCCAAAAAAAGTCGCGCCAGACAAAACTTTTTTTTTGCGCCCGCCAATCGCGAAGCCACCGAGGCGGTTCGTCGGCGGCCTCCCGGGCGACCGAAGTCGTTGCAAATCAATGCAGAACCTTTTCCAAACGATGCGTGATCCCACATAGCGATACGCATGGCTCAATTTCCCCCCGTCCAAGAAACCATCCGCTTTGACGGAACCAATGTCACCGCCGTGCTAGGGCCGACCAACACCGGCAAGACGTTCCTGGCGATCGAACGGATGGTGGCCCACTCGTCCGGAACGATCGGCCTGCCGCTGCGGCTGCTGGCGCGCGAAGTCTATCAGAAGGTCTGTGACCGGGTGGGGCCGGCGGCGGTCTCGCTGATCACCGGCGAAGAGAAGATCAAGCCGCCGAACGCGCGCTATGCCGTCTGCACCGTAGAGGCGATGCCGCGCGCGCCGAATACCGCCTTCGTCGCGATCGACGAGGTGCAACTGGCCGGCGACCTCGAACGCGGCCACGTCTTTACCGATCGCATCCTGCATGCGCGGGGGCGCGAGGAGACCTTGCTGCTCGGGGCGTCGACGATGCAGGGCGTCTTGCAGCGCCTGTTGAAGGGCGTCCAGACGGTGACGCGGCCGCGCCTGTCGAACCTCGTCTATGCCGGTTCCAAGAAAATCACCCGCCTGCCGCGCCGCACCGCCATCGTCGCCTTCTCCGCCGACGAGGTCTACGCCATCGCCGAGCTGATTCGCCGTCAGCGCGGCGGCGCGGCCGTGGTCCTCGGTGCGCTCAGCCCACGCACCCGCAACGCGCAGGTCGCGCTCTATCAGTCGGGCGACGTCGACTTCCTGGTCGCGACAGACGCGATCGGCATGGGGCTGAACCTCGACGTCGATCACGTCGCCTTCGCCCAGGACTGGAAGTTCGACGGCTTCCAGTACCGCCAACTCACCGCTGCCGAATTCGGCCAGATCGCCGGTCGCGCCGGCCGGCATCTGCGCGACGGGACCTTCGGCGTTACCGGCCGGGTCGATCCGCTGCCGGGCGAACTCGCCGAGGCGCTCGAAGCCCACGTGTTTCAGCCGGTGCGGGTGCTGCAGTGGCGCAGCCGCGACTTCGATTTCGCATCCATCGCGGCGTTGAAGGACAGTCTCGAGCGGCCGCCGCCCTGTCCGGAACTGACGAAATCCCTGCCCTCGGTCGATCAGCGGGCCCTGGAGTACCTATCGCGCGATGCCAATGTTGCCGATCTCGCGCGGGGCCGGGAGCGGGTGGAGCTCCTCTGGGAAGCGTGCAAGCTTCCCGATTATCGCCGCATTGCTCCGGCGCAGCACGCCGAGATCATCGCCGCGATCTACGTCGATCTCGCCGTCCGCGGCCATGTCGCCGAAGACTATATGGCAAGCCAGGTCAATCGTGCCGATCGCACCGACGGCGACATCGACACCCTGTCCCAGCGCATCGCCGAAATCCGGACATGGACCTATATTTCCCACCGCCCGGAATGGTTGGCCGATCCGACACACTGGCAGGAAAAGACACGCGCCATCGAAGACCGTCTTTCCGACGCGCTTCACGACAGGTTGACGAAACGCTTCGTAGACCGCAGGACAAGCGTCTTGATGAAGCGGCTGAGAGAGAACGCGTTCATGGAAGCTGAGATCAGCGGCGACGGCACGGTCGTGGTCGAGGGCCACACTGTCGGGGAGCTGCAGGGGTTCAGGTTCACGCTTGACGGCAAGGCCGAGGGCCAGGACGGCAAGGCGGTGCGCGCGGCCTCGCAAAAAGCCTTGGCCGGCGAGTTCGAAAAGCGGGCCGAGCGCTTCGCCAACGCGCCGAACGGTGACATCGCCCTGGGCTCCGACGGATTGATCCGCTGGCTCGGTGCGCCAGTGGCCAGCCTTGCCGCGAGTGACGATCCGCTGAAGCCGAAAGTCGTCCTGTTCGCCGACGAACAACTGAGCGGTCCGGAGCGCGACAAGGTCGCGGCGCGGGCCGAGCGCTCCGTCACCTATCAGGTCTCGACCGTGCTGAAGCCGCTGGTCGACCTGAATTCGGCCGAGGGCCTTGAGGGGACCGCGAAAGGGCTCGCCTTTCGCCTGTCCGAGAATCTCGGCATGGTGCAACGCCGCGACGTCGCCGAGGAAGTCCGTTCGCTTGATCAGGACGCGCGGGCAGCGCTGCGGCGCTGCGGCGTGCGCTTCGGCGCCTATCACATCTTCATCCCGGCGCTGATCAAGCCGGCGCCGGCGGCCTTGCTGACGCTGCTGTGGGCGGTGAACAAGGATGGACGCGAGCGGCCCGGCTATGGCGAGGTCACGCATCTATTGGCGACCGGCCGGACGTCGGCGGTTGCCGATCCGGCCATCGATCCGGTGTTCTTCGGCCTTGCCGGCTATCGGCTGCTCGGCCGTCGGGCGGTGCGGGTCGACATTCTGGAACGTCTCGCCGATCTGATCCGGCCGGCGCTGGCCTGGAAACCGGGAACGGGAAAACGTCCCGAGGGCGGTTACAACGGCGCGCAATTCCTGGTGACGCCAGCAATGATGTCGATTCTCGGCGCCACCGCCGAGGACATGGAAGAGGTGCTCAAGGGCCTCGGCTATCGCCCCGACGGCATCGAGGCGGGTACGGTCGAAGCCGAGATCCAGCGTCTCGACGCCGAGACCAAAGCCGCCGAAGTGGCAAGCCGGGCCGAAGCCGAGCGCAAGGCGGCGGAGGCCGTTGCGACGCTCGAAACGCCGCAGCCGCAGGACGAATCCGGCGACGCCGCTGCCACGAGCGAAGCCGCGGGCGAACCGGCGGAGGAGCAGCCGCCCGCTGAGTCGAGCGATGGTTCCACTGCCAACGCGGTTGTGCCGGTGGCGCCGGTCGCTTCCGAGGAAGTCGCCATGGGAGAGCCTGCCGCCAGCACGGCCGACCCGGTCGCAGCGACCGACGACACACCTGCCGCGACAAGTTCGGTGGAGTCGCCTGTGGCGGAAACGGCGCCGGACGAAACGGTGGTTGGCGAGCCGGCCTCCGAGTCCGATGGCGAGCCGGCCGCGCCGAAGCTCGTGCAGGTCTGGCGGCCGCAGCGCGCCGGCGGACGGGCGGGCCATCGCCAAGGTCAGCGTGGCAAGGCCCGCGAGACCGGCGACGGTGCGGCCGCGCCGGAGCGCGGCCAGCGCTTCGGTAAGGGTGGCCAGAAGAGCGACGGCCGGACCGAGAACGAGCGTCAGGCCAAAGGCCGGTCGAATCGTGACTGGAAGGAGCGCGGCGAGCGCAAGGAGGGTGGCGGTGGCCGCCGCTTGGACAAGCCGCAAACCTCATACAACAAGCCGGTGCAGACAAGGCCGCAGCGCGTCGACCCCGATTCGCCCTTCGCCAAGCTCGCGGCGCTCAAGGACAAGCTTGGCAAATAGGCCCGAAAGCAGTTCCGATGGCTGACGGAGCGGGGCAGCGCATCGACAAATGGCTCTTCTTCGCGAGGGTCGTGAAGTCGCGCAGCCTTGCCCAGAAGCTCGTCCAATCGGGCGGCGTGCGGATCAACCGCGACAAGACGACCAATGCGGCGCGTCTGGTGCGTGCGGACGACACGTTGACCGTGTCGATCCACGATACGGTTCGTATCTTGAAGATTCGCGATGGCGGCACCCGCCGCGGGCCGGCCAGCGAAGCGGCGGAATTGTACGAGGATATGTCGCCGCCGGAGGAGAAAGCCAAGCGCAAGGACGACGCGCCTCCCGAGGGCGGCTATACGCCGCCGAAACGGCCACCGAACAAGAAAGAGCGCCGCGCGCATGAGCGCCTGCGCTGGGACTGAGCGGCCCCGGGGTTGATCGCGCCCGGCGGGTTCCGGCCAGGCGTCACCCGATGGCGACGGCTCAGTCGCCTTCGCCGGGCTCGGGCGAGAAGTATTTCTCGAACTTGCCTGCCTCGCCGTCGAATTTTTCGGCGTCGGCCGGCTGCTCACGCTTGATCGTGATGTTCGGCCATTTCTCGGCGTATTCGGTGTTGATCGTCAGCCATTTGTCGAGGCCCGGCTCGGTGTCCGGCTTGATCGCCTCGGCCGGGCATTCGGGCTCGCACACGCCGCAGTCGATGCACTCGTCGGGATGGATGACGAGCATGTTGTCGCCCTCGTAGAAACAGTCGACCGGACAGACCTCCACACAGTCCATGTATTTGCACTTGATGCAGTTATCGGTCACCAGATAGGTCATGACGGAACCTCGGTCTTGTCGGACCCCGTTCAAAAGGGTCCGGTCCTTGCGCGAGCGACAGTGCCGGCTCGAACGCCGGCGCATCCTCGTTTCGCCCGGACGTAACCGCTCGCTCGAAGACTGACAAGGGCAAAGCATGTCGCGGCATGGGCACTTCGGCGGAATGGATTTCTACGCGACGGGAAAGCGCCTGCCGGCTTGATCGCAGCGCGGGATCGGCAGCCGGGTTTGTGGGTCGGCAAGCAGGCAAGCGCCGCCCGCGTCGCAGACGCCCCCCAGTTGTCGACGTCGCAGCGCGGGTATAAAAGCGCGCGCACGCCGTCCGGCTGGCCGGATCGCGGCGACCCTTTCGGGAGCTTCCCATTCTCCGAACAACCTTCCATACGGCTTCGATCTTCGGACTGGCCTTGGCCGGAGCCATGCTGATTCCGGCGTTGACGGATTTCGCCAAGGCCAATGACGACTGGCGAATTTTCGTGTTTTCCGCCGTCCTCGTCGCGATCATTTGCGTCCTCGTCGCCGCCGCCACCCGGGGCGAACGTGTTCCGTTCACGCCCCGCCTCGGCTTCCTGCTGGTGACGTCGGTATGGTTGGTTACCGCCGGCATCGGCGCCCTGCCGCTTTACTTCGGCTCGGTCAACGTCAGCTTTGCCGGTGCTTTCTTCGAATCGATGTCCGGCCTGACGACGACTGGTTCGACGGTGATTTCCGGCCTCGATGCGCTCCCGCCGGGCCTTCTTTTGTGGCGCTCGCTGCTGCAATGGCTCGGCGGCATTGGCATCATCGGCATGGCGATCCTGATCTTGCCGTCGATCCGGGGCGGCGGTCTCTCCTTGTTCCACATGGAGAGTTCGGACAAATCCGAGAAGATCCTGCCGCGCGTCAACCAGTTGGCGGCCGGCCTGATGGCTGCCTATGCCGTGCTGACGGTGCTCTGCGTCATGGCCTATGCGGCCCTCGGCATGAGCGTCTTCGATGCCGTGAACCATGCGATGACGACGTTGGCAACGGGCGGGTTTTCGACCCACGACTCCTCGATGGGCTATTTCGACGACAACCGCATCCTGGTTGTATCCAGCCTGTTCATGGTGCTCGCCTCGCTTCCCTTCGTGATCTACATCCGGGCGCTGCTGCCGCTCCGGTTCCAGCGCTGGAACGATCCGCAGATTCCGGTTTTCCTGGCGACCTGCCTCGTGCTGAGCGTCGCTTTGGCCGCCACCCGCCACGCTCTCAACGCGACGCCCTTCAACGAGGCGTTCGTCAGTTCGGCGTTCAACCTCATTTCGGTGATCACCACCACCGGCTTTGCGTCAGAGGACTATACGCTCTGGTCGAACGCCGCGACGGGCGTCTTCTTCCTCGCCATGTTCCTGGGCGGTTGCGCCGGGTCTACCGCCGGCGGGATTAAGGCCAACCGGCTGGTCATCCTCTTCCTTCTCGTCAAGGCCAGCGCCCGGGGGCTGTTCCGCCCGCACGCGATTCGACGACTGCGCTACGGCAATCAGGAGGTGACGCCGGAATTGCTGCAGACCGTGACGCTGTTCGTCTTGTTGTTTTTCGGTGTTCTGCTGATCGGCACCGTCGTGCTGACCTCGCTCGGGCTCGACTTTCTGACAGCCTTTTCCGGGGCGCTGACGGCACTCGCCAATGTCGGTCCGGGATTTGGCCAGATCATCGGCCCGTCCGGCAATTTCGGCAAATTCTCCGATTCGACGCTCTGGGTGCTCTCGGCGATCATGCTGCTCGGGCGGCTCGAGATCGTGACGGTTCTCGTTCTCCTGTTTCCCGCGACCTGGATCGATTGAACGCCTCCAGGCTCCTTGGCCGAAGCGGCGCCCGACATCGCCGCACGAGGGCGGAGCCGCCGGTCGCAACGCCTCGCCTACCAGGGTGCCGAGAGTTCGAGACGAATGGTGATCCCGACTGGATTCGAACCAGTGACCCTCAGATTAGGAATCTGATGCTCTATCCTGCTGAGCTACGGGACCACGCGGGGCGCACCATAATCGAATCCCGCCGCCGGCGCCAAGCCTTGTTCGATGAGGCGGGCATCGAGGACCCCGCCGCCCATCGGGGCCGCCGCGCAAAGCCTGGCCCACGCCCGCGCAGGGCGATCGCGGCCGCTACGGCGCCCAAGGCGCGGGGCGCGCCTGGGCGGCCGTATTGTCGTTTTCCGGTAAATGCGTTTGAATGAAACAAGGCAAGTCTCGTGGGGGCCGGCTTCCGACCGCTGTCGCGCGACCGGCAATTTGGGTCGGGGTTTCCACGGCCTTGTGCTATCGAGAGTTACCTCATTGGTGAAAACTGGAGCAGGGCGGGATCGAATTGACCGGATATGATCGACGTTTCGGCCTTGATCTTGCCAGCGGCTTCATCGCTCTGATCGTCTTCAGCTTCGTCATCAACATCCTGCTTCTGATTCAACCGATCTATCTGCTGCAGATCTATGACCGCGTGCTGTCGTCGGCCTCCGTCGAGACGCTGGCGTTCATTTCCGTCATCGCGGTGGCGGCGCTGGTCTTGCTCGGCGCGGTCGACGCGATCCGTTCGATGATCTGCGGCCGGATCGCCGCTCGGCTGGAGGCCGGGACCGGCGCTCGGGCGCTCATCGGCGCGATGCGCGGCCCGCGAGCCTCGCTCGGCGACGTCCAGCCGCTGCGCGATCTCGCCACGGTCCGCGGGTTCATATCCGGCCGCGCCCTGCTGGCCTATTTCGACCTGCCCTTCGTTCCGTTCTTCATCGGGATTCTCTATTTCATCCACCCGCATCTTTTCTGGCTGACGCTGGGGGGCGCGACCGTCCTGGCTTTGCTCGCCTGGGCCAATCAGCACGCGATGCAGCGCCCGGTCGGCGAAGCCGGCGAGCAGGCGATGGCCGCGATGCTCGCGGCGCAGTCCTTCGCCCGCGGCGCCGAAAGTATCGCGGCGATGGGCATGGTGGGCAATGTCGTGGGAGCATGGGGCGGACAGGAAGCGCGGTCGCTCGACGCGCAGGACCGGCTGAACCGCATCAATGCGATCTATGCCGGTGTCTCCCGCACGCTTCGCATCGGATTGCAGATCGCCATCCTCGGCTATGGCGGCTATTTGGTGCTGGCAGGCGAAATGACCGCCGGGATGATCTTCGCCTCCTCGCTGATTTCCGGTCGCGGACTCCAGCCGATCGACCAGGTCATCGCCGGGTGGAAGCCCGCCGTCGATGCGCGCAAGGCCTGGGGCCGGCTAAGCGTGCTGCTCGCCCTGCTTGGAACCAAGCCCGCCGCGACCGATCTGCCCGATCCCGTCGGGCGCCTGTCGCTCGAGAATGTCGTCGTGTTTCCGCCCAATGCACCGAACGCCGACCCGTTGCTCAAACGGATCTCGGCCGAGATTCCGGCCGGCGACTGCGTCGTGGTGGTTGGTCCCTCGGGCGCCGGCAAATCGACGCTCATGCGCGCCATCGTCGGGGGCCTCGAGATCCGTTCGGGCGCCATTCGTGTCGATGGGGCCGATATCCGCAACTGGGACAGGGAGAATCTCGGACGCCATGTCGGTTATCTGGCCCAGGACGTTGAGCTCTTACCGGGGACGATCGCGCAAAACATCGCCAGATTCGATCCCGACGCGCATGATGAGGCAATCATCGATGCGGCGAGGAAAGCCGAGGTTCACGACCTGATCCAGCGATTGCCGAAGGGCTATGACACGATCATCGGGCCGGCGGGACAGCAATTATCCGGCGGACAACGCCAGCGCGTCGGCCTGGCCCGGGCATTTTATGGATCGCCGAAGCTGCTCGTTCTCGACGAGCCCAACGCCAATCTCGACACCGAAGGGGAGATGGCGTTGGACAAGGCGCTTGCATCGGCCCGCGAGGCGAAGGTGACGGTGCTCCTGGTCACACAGCGCCGGCCGATTGCCGAACGAGCCGACAAGATCATGATCCTGCGCGACGGGGCCGTGCAGGATTTCGGGCCGCGGCAAGAGGTGTTCGCGCGCCAGGTCCAGAAGGCGAAGGCGGCCCAGGAGGCCGCGCGGGCGGCTTCCAACGATCGGGCGGAAGCCTCGCCGGCATCGTTCCCGGTCGTCACCGGGCGTTTTCCGGCCGTCGTCACTGGCGGGCGGAACCCCGAGGCCGCTGACAGCTGACCGGTGGCTTGATGGCGCGGTCGCCGACAATGGAGCGGATACCCATGACGAAGAACGGCGACGGCTGGGCTAGCGACGTCAAGACCGGAATACGCCTGATCACCGTGACGGGAGTCGCGCTCTCGGCGATCTTCCTGTTGGGCTTCGGGGCTTGGGCCGCACTGGCGCCGCTGGCGAGCGCCGCGGTCGCGCCGGGGGTGGTCGCGGCGGCCGGCAAGAACCAGGCGGTCCAGCATCTAGAAGGTGGGATCGTACGGAGCATCCTCGTGCGCGAGGGCGAGCGCATCAAGGCGGGACAAGCGCTGTTCGCCCTGGATCCGACAGCTCCCAAAGCGCAACGCAATCGTCTGCAGAAACAGATGGTTGGCCTGGAGGCGCGGACCGAGCGGCTGACCTCCGAGCGCGACGGCCTGGAGATGTTGTCGTTTCCGCCGGTGTTGCGCCAGTTGGCCGGGACAGAAGGCATCGGCGATCTTCTCATCGAGCAGGAACGCGAGTTCACCGCACGATTGGACCGTCACCGCCAGGAACAGGTGATCATGGGCCAGCGTGTCCAGGCCCTCCGCGAGCAGATCGAGGGGATGACCGCGCAGCAGACGGCGATCGAGCGCCAACTCGAAGTCGTTCGGGAGGAAGTGTCGCGCAAGCGCACGCTGCTGGACAAGGGCCTGACCAATCGCTCGGAATATACCGCGCTGCTTCGCAGCGAGGCAGATCTGGTCGGTCAGGTAGGGCAGGGTGTTTCCAGCATTCTGGCGGCGAAAATCCAGATCGTCGAAGCGCAGGCGCAGCTGGCGCGGCTCGAAACGCAGCGCGTCGAGACCGCGGTGACGCAGCTCAATGAAATCCGGGCGCAGGTCTCCGATACCGAAGAACAGCTGCGGTCGGCCGAGGATGTGCTCGATCGCATCATCGTTCGTTCGCCGAGCGATGGGATCATCATCAAGATGAGCGTGAATGCCTCCGGCAGCGTAGTGAGGCCTGGCGATCAGCTCCTCGAACTCCTGCCGACCGGCGAAGATCTCCTCATCGAGGCTCGGGTCTCGCCGCAGGATGTCGACGTCATCTCGCTCGGACAAAGGGCCCGGCTGCGGTTCAGCGCGCTCAATACGCGCACCACGCCGACCGTGGAGGCGAAGGTCACCTATCTTTCCGCCGACCGGCTGATCGACCAGACCACCCGGCAACCCTACTACACCGCCCGGCTCAGCATGATCGACGACCTGCCACCCGAAATCAGCCGCGACCAGATTTATCCGGGCATGCCGGTGGAGGCCTATATCGCGACCGGCGAGCGCACCTTCCTGGAATATCTCGCCAAGCCCATCACCGACAGTTTCTCAAGAGCCTTCCGGGAGGATTGAACTGCTCGGCATCGCCTCACCGCACCGTGGGATCGGCCTGGGCGATCAGCATCGCTGAGCCCTCCTGCAACCCGACGACGATCTCGCCGAGCGCCTCGTTCGATTGAGTCAGGATCGAATGGAACGGGACGTCGACATCGGCCAGCGGCCATTTTGCACCCACGACTGTCAGCCCCGACAGGTCCGAGAATTTCAGGATCGAGAATTGCGCGCCGGGGGCCAGATCGAAGCGGCGCGGCTCCGGGGACAGCGGCCAACCATGCTCGCGGCCGTCGAACAGCGCGACGTCGAGGCCGCGCGCGGCAAAGCGCAACGCCAGGATGAGATGGGCGAAGGCATGGTCGCTGCGCGGCCCGCCGAGCGCGCCGACGAGCAGCAGCCGGGTCGCGCCCAGGGCCACCGCCGCGTCGATGGCGAGTTCGCCGTCGGTCTGGTCCTTGTCGCGCGGAAAGGTCTTCCGAGGGACGTCGGAGAAGTCGCCGGCCGCAATCGCCGGGCTGGAATCGAAATCGCCGACCCACAGTTCCGGGGTGAGCCCCAACGCCGTGGCATGGCGAATTCCGTCGTCGGCGGCGATCACCCGCGTGCCGGATACTGCATTAACAAGGGCGGGTGTCGGATCGACGCGGCCGGCAAGAAGGATCGTGAAGCGCATGGCGCCGTGATCTAGCGCGTGGAAGCGGCGAAGGGGAGGGGGAAAACGTGTCCACCCGCTCGAAGCAGTGGCCGTTGGACTGGCTGCCCTTGCCGGTGGCGGAGCTTGCCGCTAAATCTTCGGCAGCTCACACGGGGTGCCTTCGGGCTGAGAGGCGTCACGCCAACCCGTCGAACCTGATCCGGATCGTACCGGCGGAGGGATTGCGGGCGTTCGCGGGGTCCTCGCGGCGCGGCTCTTCCGACGTCGCGGCATCGAAAGGCCCCGCCATGACTCCCATCCGTTCGCAACTTTTGTCTGGCGCCGCTGTCCTCGCCGCGCTGTCCGCCTTCGCCGCCCCCGCCTTGGCGCAGGATGGCAAGCCGACGCTCACCGTCTATACCTATGAGAGCTTCACCCCTGAATGGGGTCCGGGGCCGAAGATCGAGGCGGCGTTCGAGGCGGTCTGCGATTGCGACCTGAGATTCGTCGGCCTGGAGGACGGCGTGGCGATCCTCAACCGGTTGAAGCTGGAAGGCGAATCGAGCGACGCCGACATCGCGCTCGGCCTGACCTCCGACCTCATTCCGGAAGCCAAGGCCACGGGCCTGTTCGCCGACAGCGGCGTCGATCTGTCCAAGCTGACGGTGCCGACGGGTTTTTCCGATCCGGTCTTCGTGCCCTACGACTATTCCTATCTCGCCGTCGTCTACGACACCGAGGCTATCGACAATCCGCCGAAGAGCCTCGACGACCTCGTGTCCGGCGATTCCGAGCAGAAGATCGCCATCGAGGACGCGCGGACCTCGACGCCGGGGCTCGGTCTGCTTCTGTGGATGAAGGCGGTCTATGGCGAGGAGGCGAAAGCCAAGTGGGCAAAGCTCTCCGACCGCATCCTGACCGTCACGCCCGGCTGGAGCGAGGCCTATGGCCTGTTCACCAATGGCGAGGTGCCGCTGGTGCTGAGCTACACGACGTCGCCAGCCTATCACATGGTCGAGGAAGGCTCCGAGCGCTATCAGGCCGCCGCCTTTTCGGAAGGCCAGTATCTCCAGATCGAGGTCGCGGGCCTGCTCAAGAACGCCGATCAGCCGGATCTGGCGCGGCAATTCCTAAAATTCATGCTGACCCCCGAAATCCAGTCGATCATTCCGACCACCAACTGGACGCTGCCGGTGATCGACGGCATCGAAATGCCGGAGGCGTTCGACCGGTTGGTCAAGGTGGAGACGCCGCTGTTCATCGATCCCGAGACGGTTGCGGCGAACCGCAAGGCCTGGACGCAGGAATGGCTCGAGGCGATCGGCCGCTGATGCGCCTGGGCGTCCGCGGTGGACGGCGCGGCGGGGCTCGCTCGCGCGCGCGGCCATGACCGGCGCCACCGACCGGACCCTTCGCATCGGCCTCGGCTTTGCCGCCGCCGCGGTCCTGATCGTCTTTCTCGGCGGCGCTTTCGTGTTCCTGCTCGCGGCGACGGGTGCCGTGCCCGATCTGCCGGCGCTCTTCGCCGACCGTTATATCCGGGGCGTCGTGCTCTTCACCCTGGAGCAGGCGGCGCTGTCGACACTCTTGTCACTTGCCGGCGCTGTGCCGCTGGCCGCCGCGCTCCACCGCGCCCGCTTTCCCGGACGCCGGGCGGTGCTGCGGCTGTTCCTCTTGCCGCAGGCGCTGCCGGTTCTCGTCGGGGCGCTGGCCATCATCACGATCTGGGGTCGCAACGGCGTGCTGTCCGGCGCCTTCGCCGCGATCGGGCTGCCGCGCCTCGACGTCTATGGGCTTGCCGGCATCCTGATTGCCCATGTCTTCTTCAACCTGCCGCTCGCCGCCCGGCTGATGGTGGCGGCGCTGGATCGCGTGCCGGCCGAAAGCTGGAAGCTCGCCGGGCAATTGTCCCTCACGCCGCTCGCCACCTTCCGGCTGCTCGAATGGCCGGCGATCCGCGCCAGCCTTCCGGCGGCGGCGAGCCTCGTCTTCATGCTCTGCGTGACGAGCTTCACGCTCGTACTCGTCCTCGGCGGCGGACCCGGCGCGACGACGCTGGAAGTCGCGATCTATCAGGCGCTTCGCTATGAATTCGATCCCGGCAGGGCGATCGCGCTGTCGCTTCTGCAGATCGGGCTCACCGCCATCATCCTGTGGCTCGCGACACGGCTCGGCGGCGATGTCGCGGCCGGGTTCGGCCTCGGCGGCCGGGCACTGCGCTACGACCGGCCGAGCCGGGCGCGAGCGGCGATGGATGCCGCGATCCTGTCGCTCGGCATCGCCTTCGTGCTGTCGCCCTTCGTCGCGGTTCTGGTGCGCGGACTGCAGGCCGACCTCGTCTCGCTCGCCGTCGATCCGGCGGTCCGCCGCGCGGCGCTGACCAGTCTGGTCATCGCCATTGCCGCGGCGTCGTTGGCGCTTGTCGTGTCGATTCTGGTGATCCTCGCCCTCGAAGCTTTGCGCGGCGCGCCGTCCGGGGCGCGTCGTGGCCGTGATACCGCGCGCAAGGGGCTGGAGACGGTTGCCAGCCTCGTCCTGGTGGTCCCGCCGATCGTCGTCGGTGCGGGATGGTTCCTGGCGCTGCGTCAGGTCACCGACGTCTTCGCCGCCGCGCCCTATGTCGTCGTCGCCACCAACGCCGCCATGGCGGTGCCGTTCATCGTGCGGATCGTCGGGCCGGCGCTCGCCGCAGCCAATCAGGCGACCGGGCGACTGGCGGACAGCCTGGGGCTCGCCGGCCTGTCGCGGCTGCGCTTCGTCGATTGGCCGGCCATGCGTCCGGCGCTCGGCCTCGCCTTCGCCTTCGCGCTGGCGATTTCGCTCGGCGATCTCGGCGCGATCGCCCTGTTCGGCAACCAGGACCTCGTCACGCTGCCCTATCTGCTGTTGCAGCGCATGGGCAGCTATCGCACCAGCGACGCGGCCGGCCTGGCGCTGATTCTCGGTATTTTGTGCCTCGGCCTGATGGTGCTGGCCGAGCGCGGGCTGGCAGGCGCGGGAGAAAAGCGATGAGCGAGGTGCCGGCCTTATCCTTCGAAGACGTTCGCCTGGCCTATGAGGGCAGCGACATGCGGTTCGATCTCAAGGTGATCGAGGGCGAATGGCTGGCGGTGATCGGCCCGAGCGGCGCCGGCAAGTCGACGCTCCTCGATCTGGGGGCCGGTTTCGCGACGCCCGATTCGGGACGGGTCGTCATCGCCGGCACCGATATGAGCGGGATCGCCCCCGCCGAACGGCCGCTCAGCATCGTTTTCCAGGAAAACAATCTGTTTCCCCATCTCGATGTGTTTCGCAACGTCGCGCTCGGCATCGCCCCGAATCTTCGTCTGTCCGGCGGCGACCGGCGCCGCGTCTTGGACGCGCTGGAGGCCGTCGGCCTTGCGGGTTTCGAGGCCCGTCGTCCCGCCACGATGTCCGGCGGCGAACGCCAGCGCGTCGCGCTCGCTCGCGCTTTCCTCCGCGATCGTCCGCTGCTGCTGCTCGACGAGCCCTTTGCGGCGCTGGGGCCGGCGCTGCGCAAGGAAATGCTGGGGATGCTGAAGACTCTTCGCGCGGAACGCGCGCCGCGTCCCATGACCGTGGTGATGGTGACCCATCATCCGGACGACGCGGCCGACCACGCCGATCGCGTCGCATTTCTCGATCGGGGCGTGGTGCTCGCGGTGGGGCCGACGCGCGCGATCCTGTCGGGCCGGACCGATCCGCGTGTCGCTCGCTATCTCGGCACAAAGGTTTCTGATTCATGACGCATTTCCGGCGAATTTGCTTGTTAGCCGGGAGGGTATCCATGATGAGGGGGCGCGCCGCGGATTTGCGACGTCGTGTTGCGGATCGATCCTTCCGCGGAGCGTGGCGTTTCGGCTAAGGGTCTTGTGCGAACAGGGCAGAGCTGAATTTCTGCGGCATATTGGCGGGGGCGGTGATCGCACCGATGGAAATGATGTCCGGGGTCTGGTCCGCAAGGCGTGTGACACGCGCGGCGCTTCGCGGCGCGGCGCTGGCCGCGTTGATGGCGGTTGGCGCGTGTACGTCGTTGGAGGCGAGCCTGGACGGTCTGGCCGGCGATGTCGGCCGCGACGCCAAGTCCGGCTATGCGGCGACGCGCCAGCCGATCACCTTCGAAAACATCCAGCAGGGTGACCCGCAGTCGGTCATCGGACGGGCGCAGCATCCGAAGATCCTGGCGGCGTATGGTGGCGCCTATTCCGATCCGAAACTCGAACGAACCCTGGCGACGGTCGTCGGCAAGCTTCAGGCGGTGACGGAGGATCCGAACCGCGCCTACCGAATTACCGTTCTGAATTCTCCGAACGTCAACGCCTTCGCGCTGCCGGGCGGCTACGTCTATGTGACCCGCGGTCTGCTGGCGCTGGCCAACGATTCCGCCGAAGTGGCCGCCGTGATCGGTCACGAGATGGGCCATGTCACCGCCAATCACGGCATCGAGCGCCAGCAGCGCGAGCAGGCGGCCGAGATCGCCAGCCGCGTCGTGAACGAAGTTCTGGCCAGCGAGCCGGCCGGGGAGATCGCACTTGCCCGCAATCGGTTGAATCTCGCTCAGTTCTCGCGCAAGCAGGAATTACAGGCCGATGTGCTCGGGATCCGCCACGTCGCCCGCGCCGGCTACGACCCGTTTGCGGCTTCGCGCTTCCTGGGTGCGATGGATTCCTATTCCAAGATCCGGAATGCCTTTCAGGCCAACGATCCCAATCTCGATTTTCTCGCCTCGCATCCGTCGGCGCCCCAACGCATCGACCTCGCCGCGCGTCACGCGCGCCAATATGGCCCGTCCGGTACCGGCGCGACCGACCGCGACCGCTATCTGTCGGGCATTGACGGGATGCTGTTCGGGGACTCGGCTGCCGAAGGTTACGTGCGCGAGCGGCGTTTCTATCATCCCGGCCTCGGCATCACCTTCGAGGTTCCCGATGGCTTTCTTATCGACAATACCGCCGAAGCCGTTATGGCGACGGGGCCGGGCGACACCGCGATTCGATTCGATGGAGTGGCCCTGCCGGCAACCACCAGCCTCGTCGATTACGTCAACAGCGGCTGGATCGGCGGACTTGATCCATCGACCATCCGCAAACGGCGGATCGGCAATCTGGACGCGGTTTCGGCGCGGGCGCGCGGGGGCGAGTACGCCTTCGAGGTGACGATCATCCGTGTGGGCGGCCAGGTCTATCGGTTCCTGACGGCTGTCCAGGCGGCGTCCGCGGCTTCCGTCGGCACCGTCGCCGATCGTGTCGCCAGTTCCTTTCGTCTGCTCAGCGCCTCGGAAAAGGCCGCGCTCAAGCCCCTGCGAATCCGAATCGTGACGGCTGCGGCGGGAGACACGGCCGAAAGGTTGGCGACTCGCATGGTCGGCGTCGACCGCAAATCGCAGATGTTCCGTCTTTTGAACGGCCTTGAGGGCCGGGAAGAGGTCCGCGCGGGAGGGCGCTACAAGATCGTCACGGAATAGTGTCGGAGGCGACGGCGTAGCCATGAAGCCCTTGGCGTCGCGTCGGCCATGTTGCGCGAACGCACTTTGAAGGCGCCATCGGCCGATTGACTTTTGCCCCCCACCCTTCCTATAAGCGCCCACACGAGTGGGCAGCGTTCCGCGCGACGGGTTGTTGTGCGCTTTCCTCCTGCTCCGTACCCAGATTTCGGAACACATGAAGGGTCCGCGCATCCGAGCGCGGGATTGATACGATGAAACGTACCTATCAGCCGTCCCGGCTCGTCCGTAAACGCCGTCATGGCTTCCGCTCGCGCATGGCGACCAACGGTGGCCAGAAGGTCATCGCGGCGCGTCGCGCCAAGGGCCGCAAGCGGCTCTCGGCCTAGTCACGTCGCGGCCGCCGGAGATCTCCGATGGCCGTCGGCAAGATGAGAAATCGCGCGGAATTTCTGGCCGCGCGCAAGGGCCGTCGCTTGAACGGCCCGTTTTTCTTTGTCGAAGCCCTTGATCGGGGCGATGGCGAGGCTCCCCGCGTCGGTCTGACCGTGACCAAGAAGGTCGGCAACGCCGTCGTGCGAAATCGCATCCGCCGCCGGCTACGCGAGGCGATCCGCCTCGAAGCCGAGGCTGACATGGCGCCCGGCATCGATTATGTGATCGTCGCGCGGCGCGAGGTGCTGGCCATGCCCTTCGCCACCCTGAAGGACGAACTGTCCCGACGGTTTGCGCGTGCGAAGCGGCCGGATCGCGATCCGACCATAGTGAAGCGGCGTCCGCTAGGGCGTCCATCGGGGTCTGATTGATGGAAAACAACCGCAACTTTCTGATTGCCATGGCGCTGTCCATCGCGGTTCTCGTCGGCTGGCAGTTTCTGGTGGTCAGCCCGCGCATGGACGCGCAGAGGCAATCGACGGAGACGGTTCAGAACGAGGGTTCGTTGCAGACCCCGCAGACGCCGGCGGGGACCCCCCAGGAAAATGTCGTCGCGCCGGCGGGGCGCGAGAGCGTCGTTCCGAGTGAGGGTTCCGTCGCCGCGGTTCCGGCGACCCGCGAGGAGGCCGTCGCTTCCGGTGCGCGCATCCCGATCGACACGCCGGCGCTGTCCGGCTCGATCAACCTGACCGGCGCCCGCCTCGACGATCTGCGGCTCAAGAATTACCATGAGACCGTCAAGGATACCTCGCCGACCATCGTGCTTCTGTCGCCCGAGAATCTGCCGACCGGCTATTTCGCCGAATTCGGCTATATCGGTCAGAATGCCGGCGATCTGCCCGGTCCAACGACGAAGTGGCAGGCCGAGGGCAACCAGAGCCTGACGCCGGAAACGCCGGTGACGCTGACCACGACGAACGGCGCGGGCGTGACCTTCTCGCGGCAGATTTCCGTCGATGACAATTTCATGTTCACGGTCGAAGACACGGTGCGCAACGACGGCGCGCAGCCGGTCACCCTGTCGTCCTACGGGCGTGTCACGCGCTACTCCAAGCCGGAAGTGGCTTCGGTCTACGTCCTGTTCGAGGGACTGCTCGGGGTGTTCGGCGAGGATGGGCTCTCCGAGGTCAAATATTCCGCGATCGAGGACGATCTGCGCTACGTTCCACCGAAGGTCGCCAGCGGCTGGCTCGGCATTACCGACAAATACTGGGCGACGACGCTGATCCCGCAGGCTGGCCAGCCCTTCCAGTCGCGCTTCCTCTATCTGACCGGCAACCGGCCGCGCTATCAGACCGAATATGTCGCCGATCCGATGACGCTGGCTCCGGGCGCTACCGCGACCGCGACTAACCGCACCTTCGCCGGCGCGAAAGTCGTCGACGTCATCGACAGCTACGAGGACACGCTCGACATCCGCCAGTTCGGCCAGTTGATCGACTGGGGCTGGTTCTATTTCATCACCCGCCCGATGTTCCACGCGCTGGACTGGTTCTATCGCTTCATCGGCAATTTCGGCCTGGCGATCCTGGCGGTCACCGTCGTCCTCAAGCTGATCTTCTTCCCGCTCGCCAACAAGTCGTACAAATCGATGGCGCGCATGAAAAACATGCAGCCCAAGATCACCGAACTGCGCGAACGCTTCAAGGACGACAAGCCGAAGCAGCAGCAGGAGATGATGCGGATCTACAAGGAAGAGAAGATCAATCCGGCGGCCGGCTGCTGGCCGATCCTGATCCAGATTCCGGTCTTTTTCGCCCTCTACAAGGTCCTCTATGTGACCATCGAAATGCGGCATGCGCCGTTCTTCGGCTGGATCCAGGATCTCGCCGCGCCCGATCCGACGAGCATCTTCAACCTCTTCGGCCTGGTTCCGGTCGATCTGCCGAGCTTCTTGTTGGTCGGCGTCTGGCCGATCATGATGGGCATCACGATGTTCATCCAGATGCGGCTCAACCCGACGCCGCCGGACCCCACCCAGCAGATGATCTTCACCTGGATGCCGGTGATCTTCACCTTCATGCTGGCCTCGTTCCCGGCAGGCCTCGTCATCTACTGGACGTGGAACAACACCCTGTCGATCATCCAGCAGAGCGTGATCATGAAGCGCAACGGCACCAAGATCGAGCTGTGGGACAATCTGCGCGGCCTGTTCCGGCGACGGGAAAAGCCGTCGGAGAGCTGAGCCGAAATCGACGGACAAAGATGAGGGGCCGACGATGCATGGACCCGACCCGGACGATCTCTACCCGGTGGAGGGGCATCCACGGGTTGGTTTCCTGAAGCCGATCGTCGACCATCCGCAGATCGAAATCGGCGCATACACCTATTACGACGATCCGGCGGGACCGGAACACTTCGTCGAGCGCTGCGTCGGTCATCTCTATCCGTTTCTCGGGGATCGCTTGGTGATCGGGCGCTTCTGCGCCATCGCCGCCGGCGTGTCTTTCGTCATGAACGGCGCGAACCACGCGATGACCGGTATCTCGACCTATCCCTTCAATATCTTTGGCCTTGGCTGGGAAGAGGGGTTCGATTTTGCGACCATCCTCGCCGGCATGAAAGGCGACACGGTCATCGGCAACGATGCCTGGATCGGCGAGGGCGCGACGATCATGCCGGGGGTGACGATCGGTGATGGTGCGATCGTGGCGACGCGGTCGGTCGTGACCGGGAACGTGCCGGCCTATGGCATCGTCGGCGGCAACCCGGCTCGGATCATCCGCTTGCGGTTTTCCGAGCCTTCCATCGCGCGGCTGCTTCTGATCGGATGGTGGGATTGGCCGATCGACAAGATCAGTCGCAATCTCGGAGCGATCCGGGGCGCCGATATCGACAAGCTTGAGAAGGCGCAATGACCATGGCTGACGAAACCGACCAGGCCGCGACGCTTCCGGAAGCGGCGGATCCGCGCTTTTTCGCGCGGCCCTGGATCTTCGTGCGCGGCGCGCCGGCGATGAAGTTCCTGCCGCCGGAAGGCCCGCCCGAGATCGCCTTCGCCGGCCGCTCCAACGTCGGCAAGTCGTCGCTGATCAACGCGCTGCTCGGCCGCAAGGGCCTGGCCAGAACCTCGAATACGCCCGGACGCACGCAGGAGTTGAATTTCTTTGTGCCGGATGGCTATGGCGGGGAGACGACGGAGCTGCCGCCGATCGCCCTGGTCGACATGCCCGGCTATGGCTACGCCAAGGCGCCGAAGGACCAGGTCGACGCCTGGACGCGGCTGGTGTTTTCCTATCTGCGCGGACGGGTCAGCCTGAAGCGGGTTTTCCTGCTGGTCGACGCGCGGCACGGGATCAAGCCCAACGACGCGGAGGTGATGGGGCTGCTCGACAAGGCGGCGGTCTCCTACCAGATCGTCCTGACCAAGATCGACAAGATCAAGGCGCCGGCCGTCCCCAAGCTGGTCGAGGCGACCGCGGCCGCGATTGCCAAACGTCCGGCGGCGTTTCCGCGGATCCTGTCGACTTCGTCGGAAAAGGGCGTTGGGCTGGACGATCTCAAGGCCGAGATCCAGTCGCTGGCGGACTGAGCGCCGAAGCCCTCAGAACCCTTGGAAGATCATATCGAGCGCGGCCACGATGGCATCGTGCTCCGACGAAAGGTTTTGAACCGTTTCGCCGAGCGCTGAGAGCGGTATGGCGGAGAGGAACTGCGTCGCCATGACCATTTTCATCCTGCCGATCTCGAAGACGGGATTGAGGCGCTTTGCCGGCTTCGGCGCATGTGCGATCGGAAGAAGCGGAACCACGACCCGCGTGTTGAGGGCATCGAGTATGTCTGACTGAACATTCAGGACAAGACCGCGCCCGTCACTCAGGGCGTGAACGTCATGGCGGGCCATCTAAAACTGGCGATGCTTCGCCAGCGGAATGCCCTCGGCCTCAACATAGCGATTGGAACTGGCCAGGGCGTCCTGGTTTGCCTCCTGCCATTGCGCGGCATGGACGGCGCGAACGGCCTTGGCAATCCCGTCCTCCGCCGCTTTCGCAAGGTCGATCTTCAGAGCCTTCGCTTCCGCAAAGAGTGTCGGATCAATCGCGAGACTGGCGGTGCGTGCGGGATTGGGCATGGGGGTCTCCAGGGTCACACAGCGAAGCTAAGCGCCGGATCGAGCGAGAGCAATGGCGTCGTTCTTGTCGGAGCATGCCTTGTCGACCAACCATCGACGTTCCTTCAGCCGTCCTTGTCCAGCAGCCGCCTGCGGATATGCGACTCGATCCGGTCGCAGACCTCGCGATAGGCATCGAGAATCTGTTCGCGGCTGCCCTCCGCCACGGACGGGTCCGGCATCGGCCAGAATTCGACGTCGACCGAGGCCGTTCCTGTGGCGTCGAGGGCGGCGTGGTGCGCCTCCGGAGCCATGGTGACGATCAGGTCGAAATAGCCGTCCTGCAGTTCCTCGAAGCGCTTCGGCCTATAGTCACCGAGGCTGAGACCCCGCTCGGCCAGCACGATGTCGACGAAGGGGTCGCGCTGCCCGCTGCGGACGCCGGCCGAGGCGATGTAGACCGAGGCGGGAAGGATCGAGCGGGCGATCGCCTCAGCGATCGGTGAGCGGATCGCGTTCATGCCGCAGACGAACAGGAGTGACGAGACCGCGACCTTGCCAGAGGGGTCGACCGCTGTCATTGGCCGGCCCCCGCTGTTTCAACAACATGGAATCCGACGCCTCGGTCGTTGCACGATACGCCAGATATTGTGCCAATTGCCGGTTTCGTTCGCGGCGCCATCGTGGGCTCAGTTCCGCCAGTGCAGTACGCAGATCAGCGTGAACAGCCGGCGCGCCGTATCGAGGTCGACGGCGATCTTGCCTTCCAGGCGGTCCATCAGGGTCTGCGATCCGTCATTGTGGATGCCCCGCCGGCCCATGTCGATCGCCTCGATCTGCTGCGGCGTCGCGCTGCGGATCGCCTCATAATAGCTGTCGCAGATCAGGAAATAATCCTTGATCACACGGCGGAAAGGCGTGAGCGACAAGATATGCGCGACGACCGGCTCGCCGGCCTCGTCCCGTACGTCGAAGACCAGGCGCTTGTCGGCGAGCGAGAGCTTGAGCTTGAAGCGGCCGTCCTCGGGAGCGCCGGCCGGATCGAAGACGTTTTCCTCGATGAGGTCGAAGATCGCCACCGCGCGCTCGTGCTCGACATCCGGCGTTGCCCGGCCGATGGTTTCGTCGAGCTCGATGTCGATGAGCCTGCCGCTCTTCTGGTCGCCGACGCCGGTCATCGCAAGGTCAAAGGTTCAGCCGGATCGCCACGGACCGGCCGTGAGCGTCAAGGCCTTCGACGCGGGCCAGTTCGATCGCGGCGGGGCCAAGCGCCCGCAACTGCTCCGGCCCGAGCTTAAGGATCGAAGTGCGCTTGACGAAGTCGAGAACCGACAATCCCGACGAGAAACGGGCCGAGCGAGCGGTCGGCAAGACGTGGTTCGAGCCGCCGACATAGTCGCCGATGACCTCCGGCGTATGGCGGCCGAGAAAGACAGCGCCGGCGTTGCGCACCTTGGCGAACAGCGCCTCGGGGTCTTCGACGGCGAGTTCCAGATGTTCGGGCGCGATCCGGTCCGACAGGGCAGGGGCCTCGTCGAGGGATGCCACGCGGATGATGGCGCCGTGGTCGCGCCAACTGGCGGCGGCGGTCTCGCCGCGCGACAGAAGCCGCAGCTGCCGCTCGACGGCCGCTTCGACCGCATCGGCGAAATCGCCGTCGTCGGTGATCAGGATCGACTGCGCCGCTGCGTCGTGCTCGGCCTGGCTCAAAAGATCTGCGGCGATCCAGTCCGGATCGTTGGCGCCGTCGGCGATCACCAGAATCTCGGACGGACCGGCGATCATGTCGATGCCGACCGTTCCGAACACCTGGCGCTTGGCGGCGGCGACGTAAGCGTTGCCGGGGCCGACGATCTTGGCGACCGGCGGG
>DRFF01000019.1 GCA_011050685.1 Aurantimonas coralicida | reverse complement strand
GTCCCGTCCAAGCGGACCAGCGGCTTGACCTCGACCGGCCGCGCCCCGCGATTCTCGATCTGCACGACCGCCGCCTGGTCCGATGCCGACAGGTACGACATCCCCGCCTGCGTGGACTGTGAGCGCAGCCGCAGTTCGTCGCCAAGATCGAAGCGGACGCTGACGGCCGGCTTGGGCGGCTCGGCGTCGCTGCCGACCACGGCCCGCAACGTGCCCTTGTCCGGCAGGTCGAACGAAATCCGACACTCCCACAGCTTGCCCAGATCGTCGGCGGCCACCAGCCGCGCACCGTGACACCACGGCTTGGTTCCGGCGACCTTCTTCAGCCGCACGCGCATTTCGAGGGCGTCGATGCGGTACGACAGCCCGCTGGCGACGGTGAGGCGTACGCGCGTCTGCGAGCCGTCGTTCTTGCCGCGCAGCACGGCCTTCAAACGCCCGACGGCCATGGAAGGCGGCGCGCCGTTTCGCGACGTGTCGTGCGGCAACACTGCCCGCCCGCCGATCAGGTCCACGATGCGGTAGCGGCTGACACCGTCCGCCCCTTCGCGGGCGGCGGTGCTGGATTGGTGCGTGCGGATGAAGAGCATCGGGGCGGCGGCGTCGATCAACGCCCGGTATTCGCGGCCGTCCCAATCGGTGTGCCCGCCGACGAACCACACGCCGATCCGTCCGGCCCGCACCATTCGCTCGAGTCGTCCGTGTTGCCGCCAATAGCCCAGCAGGTTTGGATAGTCGTCGTGCGTGAGCACGAACGTCAGACCGTCCCACCCGGGCTTCGTCAGCATCTGCTCGAGCCAGTCCAACTGCGCAGCGTCGACGTTCACCGGCCGGGCCGGATGATCGAACAGCACCACGCCGCGAAACCAACCCAGTTCCACGGTCCCGATCGGGCTGGGGGCGGCGAAGCGGCTGTAGCGCTCGAGGTCGTCGTGGTCGCCGCAGGCCATCAGCGTCGGAGCGTTGAATTGCGCCAGGAAATCGGAGAGGCGTTGCCAGCCGGCCTCCGGGTCTTCGTGCGTGATGTCCAGATAGTCGCCGGTGGCCACAATCAGCGTCGGCGCGAACAGGTTGATCTCGTCGATCAGGCGAAAGTCGAACTCGGGCGCGCCCACGTCGCCGATGTTCATGTTGGACAGATGCGCGATGCGAATGCGGCGTCCGACGCGTCGGACGGCGACGGCGTGCCGACCCACGAGCCGCGTGTCCCCGCTGCGAACCTCGAGATCGTACGTGCCGTCCGGAACGTCGTCGGGCACGCGCAGGAGCAGCGGCTGACCGCTGGTCACGCTCTCGCGCACGCCCGGGTCGTTTACGAGCGAGTAACGCCGCACCGGAAAGCGCGTACGCACCAGAGAGAATACTACGGCCGCATCCGGCTCGGCAATCCGTGCGCTGACCCGCAGTCGCCCGCCGGCCTCGACGAAGGCCGGGCGACCCTGCGTCGGCGACAACAGCATGGCGCGCGGCAGGTCCTCTAAGAACTCGCCGGCCTCCACGAACGACGCGGCCCGCTTTGGTGCATCGCCGACCTGGCGAGCCTCCTGCGCGCCCGCCCATGGCACGCCGACCGTCGCCAGCAGCGCGGCCGACCCGACTGCGATCGCCCAGCGATTTCCCGGCATAGCGCCTCCCTTGCCGCAGCTTGGGCCTGCCCATATGGTGTCATCGTGACGAATCGGCTTCCGAGTGCAGCGATTTGCGGTTTGCGCGAATGGTTGCGCAGTGACCGGCGTCTGGGGTTGCAACACTGGGCGGTTGCCCCGACCCGGCCCCCCGCTGCCTCAGCCGCCGCGAGCGTGCCGGACCGTGCGCGCGCACGGCCGACCCGTGCGCCCGCTGTCAACCTGGTGTTCAGCGACAACCCCGATCTGCCCCCTCCCTGCGACCGCGAGCTGCCCCGGGACGAGGCCGATCGGCTACTGGCCGAAATCGACCGTGATCAGGTCAAGAGCTGCACGCGCTGCGGACTGCACGAGACGCGCAACAAGACGGTTTTCGGCGTAGGCCACTCCCGGCCGAGAATCGTGTTCGTAGGCGAAGGCCCGGGTGCCGACGAGGATCGCCAGGGCGAGCCGTTCGTCGGTCGGGCCGGTCAGCTCTTGACGCGCATGATCGCGGCGATGACGCTAACTCGTGAACAGGTCTACATTTGCAACATCGTGAAGTGTCGCCCGCCGGGAAATCGCACGCCCACTGAAGAGGAAACCCGCACTTGCTCGCCGTTCTTGCTTCGGCAACTGGCCATCTTGCGGCCGGAAGTGATTGTCGCGCTCGGCCGACCCGCGGCGCAGACGCTGCTCGCCACGAAAACGCCCATCGGCCGCCTGCGCGGCCAATTCCACGATTTTCCGCCTCCTGAACTCGCTCACCTGGGCCTGCCGCCGACGCCGCTCATGCCGACGTTTCACCCCGCATATCTGCTCCGCAGCCCCGGGGAGAAAACCAAGGCCTGGGAGGACCTGCAAGCCGTCATGCGCCATCTGAACATCCCCATCCCGGCGCGGGCCGAGCGCGGCTGAGACGACTCGACCCCGCAAATCCGAAAATCCGCGGATTGGGGTACGCGGCTCCGGACAAGCGCCGAAGCGACGAAGCGACCGAGGGGTCGGGGTTCAGTTTGTGGCACTCGCGCGCCGGACCCAAGAACCCTCGGTGGTCAGTTGACCCGTCGTTCCGAATCGGTGCGCAATCCGTTCGCCCACGTCTATGGCTTGTCCTTACTCATCTGGTGGAGCCAGTCGAGGCCGTCAGCCAGTTCTTCCGACCAGTAGCGTTCGGCTGCCTTGTCGCCGCGCCGCTTAGCCTCCGCGAACTCGCGGGATGCCTTGGCCATTTCTTTCGATAGCTGCCGCTCAAACGCCGTCGCTTGCTCTTGCGGGCTGAGTTCGTTCAGCGCAGTGCGAGTCAAATCCCGTGGCTGAGCTGTCGCGACCGTGTGCGTTGTGCGCCGTTCGGACTCCCCTGTGAGCACAAGACCCAGGAATACACCAACACAGATCGCGGCGAGAAGCCCAATGTTCGCCACTCTTCGACATGCTCGACACCGGCGTTCGCCTGTGCCAAGAACTGCGCCGCAACCCCGGCAGCATCGTGAGACCAGCTCCGCAACCCCAGCGGTCCCATCGTCTGATCTTGGCCATTCCACAACCCAAGGGGTCGCATCGTCCGCTCTTGGCCATTCGGATCGAACGAGCGCGACGTCGCTAACCATGATGTTACGCCGGTTTGCGATCGTCTCCGCGTCCACTTCATCCCGAGCCTCGACGAAGAACTCAACGTCCTCCCCCGTCTTCCGATCCGCGCCAACGACTCGAAACTTCACTGGGCGGCTCCTCTCGTTTCGGTTCGGCGACAGCCGACGTGTTCACGCCCCAATCGTCGCGCTGGCCGTCTCGCTCCAGGGGCCTGTCTCGCCGCGCGTGGACTCCCAGCGCAGCATGTAGTGCGCGACGTTGTTCGCGTCGGCGCCTTCGAACGCGGCCAAGTACGGCGTGCGCGTGTCGGTCGCCAGGAACGTCAACTCGCTCGGGTCGAGCGGAGCGGGGTCACCGACCTTCACCCAGATCTGCGCGCCGCGCACGCCAGCCGGTTTGGCCTTGCTGGTGGGTGTGGCCTCGTCGGCGAAGCCGATCGTGTGCTGCAAGCGCTGGCTGGTGTCGATGCTGACGACCGGCCGCGTCTTGGGCGCGCCCACCGGCGTCGGGATCGTGTCGCGCACGGTGATGCCGAGCGCCTGGCGCTCCATGTCGTCCACGTCCGGGCTCGCCTGCAAGCGCGCCACCAGCGGACGGATGACGCCCTCGAACGCGCCGCGGGCGGCGTCCTTGGCCTGCCGGGCGGCCTGGGCCGCGGCCTGTGCGGCCGTGTTGGCCGGATGGTCCGTGGCCCAGACACCCTGCGCCGCAGTCAGCGGCGGAATGTCCACCAAGGGGTCCAGGCCGAGGGCCGCCGCGTTTGCGCTGGCGTACGTCACGAAGTTGACCTGCCACGCATCGAAATCGCCGTCGGGTGAAGGGATATAATCCGGCATAGGTGCGTCTCCCGTTGTTCGGCTAGGAATTGCCCGCCACAAAGTGTCCGGATAACGATAACCAACAGCCCGACCCGGAGCAAGGAAGATCTGCGGGCCGTTCGGTCCTAGTCCGGACCAAAACGAGCCCCACTTTACCTGGAAATACACGATCCCCGCCCCAAATCAGCCATTTCGGCCCGAAAACGCGGCTATTCGGCCTGGGAGCGACGTTTCCCCGCCGTGGAATGGCCCGCTGCGGCCTTGGAGCGGGCCGTCCGCTCCTTGGAATGGGCCGTCCATTCCAAGGAATGGACGAGTCATTCCAGCGAATGAGCGGTCGCCGCTTTGAAACGCGTGGCTCATTCCACGGAGCACATGAAGCACTCCGAGGCGGGGATGGGCCGCCCCGAGCTTGTCAGGCCAGCTTCCGCGCGATCTCCTCGTCCAGAATCTCGCGGACCGTCAGGGCGATGATTACGCTGCCGCCCTTGCGGAAGAAGGCGTCGATCTCGCGCAGCCCGTGGATCCCTGCCGCCGGCCCGTAGCTGCGACGAAACGCTCTTTCTCAAGTGCATAGCGACAGGAATCGCAAGTGGGCTTGGGTAGCCCGTCCGCGTGCGGGTTGACCCGAGACCCCTGAATCCGGTAGCCTGAACGCTGCGGCAGTACGATGAGAGGCACAACAGCATTTCGGAGGACGGCGTATGTCGGGCTCAATTACACGACGAATACGAACGTGGGCGGCCGCGCTGGTCGCAGTAGCCGGAACGGCCGCCATGCAGGCCAACGCCGACACGCTCTACGTCAACGACGCGACCGGCAACGATGCTTGGGACGGGCGCTGCGAGATTTGGAACGGCGGCACCTGTGGGCCGAAGAAGACGATTCAATTCGCCCTGTTCATCGCTTCGAACGGCGACCAGATTATCGTTGCCGACGGCGTCTATACGGGCGAATGGAACCGCGATATCGACTTCGGCGGCTTGGCGGTCCAGCTTCACAGTGCGTCCGGTCCCGCCAATTGCATCATCGACTGCGAACTCACTTCGCGCGCGTTTCAATTCCGATTTGGCGAAACACCGAATACCGTTGTGGAGGGCTTCACGATACGCAACGGATTCCCTGATGCCGGGTTGCGCAACGGCGGCGCAATTCTCTGCACCGGTGGAAGCAGCCCTACGATCAGAAATTGCGTCATGGAGGACAACTCTGCGCAACGAGGCGGCGCGCTGGCGTGTGACGACAGTAGCCCAGTGGTTGAGAGTTGTGTGTTTCGGGACAATATCGCCGCGGAAGGCGGCGCGTATTTCGGCGCCGCAAGTGACACAACGTTCCGGGATTGCACATTCACGGCCAACGAAGCTACTGGGCTTAACGGTGGCGGCGCGATCCTAACGCTTCAAACCGACGGCCTCTCGGTGGTACGCTGCGCGTTCCTTGACAATATCAGTGCGGGTAATGGAGGTGCGGTGTCCTCTTCTCTTACGCTCTTCCACAATAGCGTACCAGTATTCGAATCGTGTCTCTTCGGCGGGAATGTGACACAGGGATTAGGTGGAGCAATGTTCCACAGCGGCGGCGCCGATCTAAGAAACCTCACTTTCTCCATGAACAGTGCGATTCAAGGCGGCGGAGCTGCGTACATCAGGAGTGGCGTAGATTCGCCATCGATAACGAATTCCATCGTGTGGGGAGATACCGATCCTGCGATTGTCATATCCGGTGGGGAATTGTCCATAGACTATTCGGACATCGATGGCGGCTTTGCGCGGATTGAGATCCTGAACGGTGGGACGCTGAATTGGGGTGCCGGCAACATCGTCATCGACCCAGCGTTCAATGATCCAGCCAACGGCGACTTTCACCTAACCGGCAACTCGCCCTGCATCGACGCCGCCGACAACACCGCCGTACCAGCGGGCACTGTCACCGACCTCGACGGCAACCCGCGTTTCGTTGACGACCCGAACACGCCGGACACGGGCAACCCGGACCCCAACTTCCCCGAGCGCGGGATCGTTGACATGGGTGCATACGAGTTCCAGGTCGGCGGCTGCCCCGGCGACCTCGACGGCGACGGCGACACCGACCTGGCCGATCTGGGCATCCTCCTGTCTGACTTCGGCTGCCCCGCACCCGGAAACCCCGCACCGTGCGAAGGCGACCTCGACAACGACGGCGACACCGACCTGGCCGACCTCGGCATCCTCCTCGCCGACTTCGGCTGCGGCGCGCCGTAACGCATCAACAGCCGCGATCGCCCGGCGTGCCCCCTTTCAGGGCTTGGCGTTAGCGGTGGTCGAGCCGCGCACATCGGCGGATTCTCCTTGTACCGAGCCGCACACGCGCGGTAGACTGGGACCCATGTGGCTCGGGGTCACGAGCGCCGACCCCTGACAGGTTGCGATTCGCCGTTGGGGATTTCCGAGCACAGCGGCTGAGCGCCGATACGACGGACGCCGCCGGAATGCCGGGTAAGGCCGGATGAAGCACTTCGCTAAAGGAGCAACTTCGATGAGAAGGGCAATCGCGACACTGGTGTGCGGATGCGGGCTTGCGGGGCTGCTCGCGCCGGCGAGTGCTTGGGCGCAGAACGGCAACGGCTCGATCGTGGGCTGGGGCTCCCAAGTGGTTGGTGCGGACCTGAGCGCGGACTTCGTGGCGGTCGCGGCGGGCGCGTCGCACAGTCTGGGCCTGAAGGGCGACGGCTCGATCAGGGTGTGGGGATCGAACAGCAGTGGCCAAGGCGACGTGCCGGGGTCGAAAGCGGACTTCGTGGCGGTCGCGGGCGGGCGCGGCCACAGTCTCGGCCTGAAGGCCGACGGCTCGATCGCGGCGTGGGGACAGAACGATGACGGCCAACGCGACGTGCCGGGGCCGAACACGGACTTCGTGGCGGTCGCGGCGGGCGCCTCCCACAGTCTGGGCCTGAAAGCCGACGGCTCGATCGTGGCGTGGGGATCGAACAGCAGTGGCCAAAGCGACGTGCCGGGGCCGAACACGGACTTCGTGGCAATCGCGGCGGGTAATTGGCACAGTCTCGGCCTCAAGGGCGATGGCTCGATCGTGGCGTGGGGATCGAATTCCCAAGGCCAAGGCGACGTGCCGGCGCCGAACACGGACTTCGTGGCGGTCGCGGCGGGTTCGAATCACAGTCTCGGCCTGAAGGGCGACGGCTCGATTGTGGCGTGGGGATCGAACAGCAGTGGCCAAAGCGACGTGCCGGCGCCGAACACGGATTTCGTGGCGCTCGCGGGGGGCGGCTCGCACAGTTTGGGCGTCAAGGGCAACGGCTCGATCGTGGGGTGGGGATACAATAGGTACGGCCAAAGCGACGCGCCGGGGCCGAACACGGGCTTCGTGGCCGTCGCGGCGGGCGGGAACCACAGTCTCGGCCTGAAGGCCGACGGCTCGATCGTGACGTGGGGAAACAATGCGTCCGCCCAATGCAACATTCCGCCGCCGAACAGGAACTTCGTGGCGGCCGCGGCGGGCTCGGGCCACAATCTCGCCCTCACGACCGACGGCTCGATCGTGGCCTGGGGACAGAACCGCGATGGCCAATGCGACGTGCCCGACCCGAACACGGACTTCGTGGCGGTGGCGGGGGCGAATAAGGGCGAGCACAGTCTGGGCCTCAAGGCCGACGGCTCGATCGTGGCGTGGGGAAGGAACCACCAGGGCCAATGCGACGTGCCGGCGCCGAACACGGACTTCGTGGCCGTCGCGGCCGGCAGGGACCACAGTCTGGGTCTCAAGGCCGATGGTTCGGTCGTGGCGTGGGGATACAACGCCCACGGCCAGTGCAACGTGCCGGCGCCGAACACAAACTTCGTGGCACTCGCGGCGGGCGAACTGCACAGTCTCGGCCTCAAGGCCGACGGCTCCATCGTGGGGTGGGGATATAACGCCGAGGGCGAACTCAACGTGCCCGCGCCGAACGCGGACTTCGTGGCGCTCGCGGCGGGTGGCGAACACAGCCTCGGCCTGAAGGCCGACGGCTCGATCAGGGTGTGGGGATGGAACTTCTACGGCCAACTCATCGTGCCCGCGCCGAACGCGGACTTCGTGGCGCTCGTCGGCGGCGGGGAGCACAGTCTGGGCCTCAAGGCCGACGGCTCGATCGTGGCGTGGGGATGGAACAGGTTCGGGCAGTGCGACGTGCCGACGCCGAACGCGGACTTCGTCGCGATCGCGGCGGGTTCGAATCACAGTCTCGGCATTAAAGGCTACCCCTGTGCCGGCGACCTCGACGGCGACGGGGACACCGACCTGGCCGACCTCGGCATCCTGCTGGCCGACTTCGGTTGCCCCGCCCCCGGAAACCCCGCACCGTGCGAAGGCGACCTCGACAACGACGGCGACACCGACCTCGCCGACCTCGGCATCCTGCTCGCCGACTTCGGCTGCGGGACGTAGCCCAAGTGCCCCACCGACATCGACGCCGACGGCGATACGGATTTGGCTGACTTGGGAATCGTGCTCGCCAACTTCGCAACCACCTGCCCGTGAGAAAGGACCGATCAGGGAGCCGCGATCGGGAGTCAGCCCGACCGAACAGCAGCGGCCAGCGACAATCAGAGCCCGAAGCGCGAGCGAGGGTTTGGTCGCCCGCCGCGCAGGGTTCCCTCGCTAGCGCGTCGGGCTCGGTCGGACACGCCTTACCATGAATCCCCTCTGCGCCCCGCAGCGCCGGAGCCCGTCCCGATGTACATCGCGGCGGTGTATCCCCCAATCGCCGATCCGCAATCCACAACCCGCATTCCACAATCCGAACCCCGGCTCCCAAATCTTGATCCCTCGATCCCTTGATCCCTGCCTCTCTCCCACCTATAATATATAGAAGCAACGGAGCCCGCCCATGCGCCGCCGCTATTCCCCGTCGTGCCTCTGCAATCTCGGTTGCCTCTGTGGCTCCGATAACCAAGGTGTCCATTTAGGGCGCGCGCGAACGCGCCGCGTTGGCAACCTTCCCCTTCGACCCGTACGGAAGCGATATTATCTGACCTGTGACAACCAAATACTCGCCGGCGGACGTCGTTCGTCCATCCACGTCCGGTATCCCGACGTACGTCGGGAGACGCTACGCCGAAACGCGGACTGCTCTATGGCGTTTCAAACAGCGCTCGCTCGCGCAGCTCCACGGCCCGGCGAACCACGTCCTCGACCGCGGGCGTCTCGGCCGGCTCGAGCGTGAGCGTCGGGACCTCGTGCTCGTCGCGAATCGTGGTGGGAATCAGCACTTCGGCCACCAGGTCGAAGGGCGGGAGTTGATACCAGGGCGGGTTCACGCGGTAGTGCGTTTTGAGCGTCTTGAAGCCCGGCTTGCGAGCGATAATGTCGTAGTCGCCGTACCACAGGAAGGCGAACGTGACCGGGCTCAGGCCGATCTCCTCGTCGTTGACGAAGATCAGCGCCCCGGCCGGATCGGTCCGGATTCTCATCCGCCGCTCGACGCGGACGGCCCGCCGACCTCAGCCGATGGCGCGTTGCCATGATTGGGTGAACCGCTGCGCTCAGTTGATGAGATTCCGGAGTGACCAGCGACGGCACGCTTACGAGACCGTGCGCCGTCGAGACCGGAGGCGCTCGAGTTCCGGCGTGACTTCGTGCTCGAAGCAGGTTGGGCAAATGCCGTGGCTGAGCCGCACGGCGTCGGTTCCGCCTGACTGGTAATACTGTGACGGTTGGACCCAAACGTCCTTCCCCGGTCTTCCGGGACAGAGAACGTGCTCGCAGTAACTACACACCCGCAGGAGCGGCAGAGTCTCGCAACGCTGCCGGTAGGCTTCGGGCCGCAGGCTCCTCTTGCTGCGCTCCCCAGCCTCGAGCAGAGGCACAATCTGGAAAAGCACGCCCGGCGTACACGCGTCGATGTGAACGGGTTCGAAGCGCACCAGAAACGCCCGTTGCACACCAGGTCGGTCACAACGCCGGCAAAACTCAAGGCGTTCTGCTGATCCCGCCGTGACGCCGTCGGCGAACTCGCGGAATGCCCGCCGCGTATCGTCGTCCGGAAGCAAGTCGTAAATGGACTCTCCGAGTATCGACTCTGAGACGCCGGCGCGCGCCGCACCTGCCGCGGACCCGAATCTGCCGGCCGCGGCCTGGTTGCAGGCAATGATCTTCCCCGTCGTGTCGGTAACGACTGCGCTACCGGAGCGCGACTCGAGTCGCTCGGCGCGGTGATCATAACTGTGAATTGTACTCGGCCCGTTCATAGTATCTTCCTGAGGAGTGCCTCTTCGCCCACCGAACGCCTATCGATAGTAACGCGCACGACGGTTTTTCCAAGGGGCAATTGTGGGGCTTCACGCGCAATGATTGCGCATCTCGAGGCGTGTGGGCAAGCCTAGCGGCGTGTGACACGCGGCCCCCGCTCTGACTTTCCGGAGAATCGTCCGCTCGGCTCATCCAGTGATACAAGTGTGAGTGTGACGGTGCGTTCGTGGGCTTGCGCGGCGCCGCGTCGGTCTGTCGGACCGACGCTGAAACTCGGAGAATGGGGCTCGGTCCCTCGATCTCTCGATCCCTGCGGCGGAAGAAGGGGGGTGGCTCGTCCACCTCCCTGCCGCCGACCTCGGCATCCTCTTGACCGACTTCGGCTGCGAGACGTAGACGGCTGCTCCGCCCAGGCCGGATGCGCCGACGGACGTCGTTCGTGCATCTACGTCCGGTACAGGACCCGGGCGCTACGCCGGAACGCGGACTGCGCTATGGCGTTTCAAACAGCGCTCGCTCGCGCAGCTCCACGGCCCGGCGAACCACGTCCTCGACCGCGGGCGTCTCGGCCGGCTCGAGCGTGAGCGTCGGGACCTCGTGCTCGTCGCGAATCGTGGTGGGGATCAGCGTTTCGGCCACCAGGTCGAAGGGCGGGAGTTGATACCAGGGCGGGTCCACGCGGTAGTGCGTTTTGAGCGTCTTGAAGCCCGGCTTGCGGGCGATGATGTCGTAGTCGCCGTACCACAGGAAGGCGAACGTGACCGGGCTCAGACCGATCTCCTCGTCGTTGACGAAGATCAGGGCCCCGGCCGGATCGGTCCGGATTCTCATCCGCCGCTCGACGCAGCCGCTCGACGCCCCCACCGTCAGCAACACGCCCGCGCCCAGCAGCGCGGCTCCGAAACGCTTGTTCATTCGGCCACCTCAATCAGCTCCACAGGGTCGCTCTCGAAACCGCCCGCGGGCCTGCTCGTGCGAAACTGAATTCTAGTCGCGATCCGTCCGATAGTCACTGCGTCGGCCCGCCGAACCAGTCTCAGATCGCAACCGGAGGAGACGAGCAGCCATGCCCGTGTCGCAAGCCCCGTCGCACAACCTGACTCCCGCAAGCGAGCCCGGCCTCGCCGCCGAGGAGCCGATCACGGTCTGGCTGCTCGACGAGCTCAACTGCCCGCCGTACACCCGCTTCGTCCGCCGACACCCCGAAGGGTCGCTTTATCACACGTTGGCGTGGCGTGACGCACTGGCGGCGTCGGACGTGGGCCAGCCCTGCTATCTGGCGGCGATGCGGGCCGATCGAGTCGTCGGTGCGATGCCGCTGTTCGAGCGGCAGGAACCCGGCGGGCGCCGCACGCTGGTCAGCCTCCCCG
>DRFF01000018.1 GCA_011050685.1 Aurantimonas coralicida | reverse complement strand
TTTGGATCGTCAGCTTCATGGGCTACGATCTGGGCTACATCGACCTCGAACAGAGATCCTTGCAAACCATCGACAACCCGTTCGGCACGAGGTTGTCACCCATGTCTTAGGTACGCTCTGTTACCTATGTGTCCGGGTCGGACATTGTGATGATGGTGACCCCGGCAGGATTCGAACCTGCGACCATCGGCTTAGAAGGCCGGTGCTCTATCCACTGAGCTACGGGGCCGGCGTGACCGAAAAATCATGCAAACCGAGCAGTGTCCCGATCACGAACGCCGGAGCGTCAATGGGTCCAAGGCTGATTTCGGTCGTACCGGAAGTTGTCGGCATAAGCCACTTTGGACCGCTTTGCGAGGTGGGGTTCCTCGACCCGAAATGGAATATCGTTGCGCTCGGCATATTCGATCGCCAGCTCTTTCGTGGCGAAGGAGAGGCGGAGCTGCGAATTCATGTCGCCCGAGGACGTATAGCCCATCAGGGGCTCGATCCGCTTGGGCTCCTCCGGCTCATAGACGAGGACCCAGTCGCGGGTCTTGGCCTTGCCTGACTGCATGGCGGTTCGGGACGGACGGTAGATTCTCGCAACCATCATGGCCTCGTCGGGAGCGCGGGTTTCGCGTCGAAATACGGGCGGATCGCGATGGTCGGAGCGGCAGGATTCGAACCTGCGACCCTCTGGTCCCAAACCAGATGCGCTACCAGGCTGCGCTACGCTCCGGATGCCATGATCCGCCTGTGGACGGGGGTTTGCAGGGCTTGCCCGCCGAAGTCAAGGCCGACGCGTTGCATGGCTGCGCCCGCCGCACCCCACCACGGCAAAAGGCACGGGCCAAAACCCTCATATTCGGCCTCCTCCGCGGCCAGCCCGCGTATGAAATCGTCCCAAGAATGCGCCGCCAGCCCGCCGATCCGTCACGATGCCGGTATGATCTCATGCTTGAGCCGATCCCCGACTCGCGCGCCGTAGCGCGCCGCCGCCCCACCGTTCAATTCCAGCACGTATTTGACTGGCCCGCCGGAGGGAATCAGATCGAGCGACAAGGGCTGTGCGTTCGTCTTGATATGGATGACCGTGCCAGCCTCGTCGAGGAACAACATATCGAGAGGGATGAGCGTGTTCTTCATCCACATGGTCACCGGTCGAACCGGATCGAAGGAGAACAGCATGCCTTGCCCCGCCGGCATGGACTCGCGATTCATCAGGCCGATTTCGCGGTCTTTCGGCGTCAGCGCGAGTTCGACGTCGATCTCATGCTCGCCCGAGCCGGTGACCAGTGTCGCGGACGACAGGTCGCCCCCCGCCAGGGCGAAATAGGCCGCGGCCAGGAGAGCCAAGACCGCGAATCCGGCCACGAGGATTGGTTTGCGAAATGTCATGGCCGAGACCCCGCGGTCAGTGCGATGATGGCTGAACGGGGCCGGTCCCGGGATGGATTTCGGCGGCCATCAGACCCTTCTCGCCGTCGCCGAAGCGCACCAGCACCTCCTGCCCGGGGCGCAGTTCCATCATGCCGTAGCGCCGCAGGGTTTCCATGTGGATGAAAATATCCTCCGTCCCCTCGCCCTGCGTCAGGAACCCGTAGCCCTTGGTACGATTGAACCATTTCACCACCGCGCGGACAAGATCGCTGTTCGGCACCACCGTGACGTGGGTGCGCGACGGCGGCAATTGCGACGGGTGGATGGCCGTCGATTGATCCATGGACAGGATTCGGAATGCCTGAAGGCCGCGCTCGCCTTTTTGCACCTCGCAAACGAGACGCGCTCCCTCGATGGCTGTCGTGTAGCCGTCGCGGCGAAGACAGGTCACATGCAACAGGATGTCGGCGCCCTGATCATCGGGAACGATGAAGCCGAACCCCTTGGCCACGTCGAACCATTTGATATGGCCGGACACGACGATCAGTTGGACGTCGCCGCCGCCCGATGATTCGCCCTCGCCATGCACGTCTACAGAGGTTTTCTCCGACATTCGGGGGGTCCCGCCTCTTACGCCAACCGAATCGGCACAGTTTAGCATAGCATTAACCTTCCGGTTTCGAGCAAGGGCAACTACGGCATTTGTGCGAAAATGCGTCCTGTTGCACACAGGTTCCGGCAGTCTTGGCGGCCTCGCAAGTTCTTGCGAAAGCGACGTCTCCTCCCGTCTTCGCGCAATCCAGCCCGATCTCCAGAACGTCCGCCAGCTGGCATGGCGCCAGGCGGGCGTCCTGGAGATCGAGATGCGCGGCGGGGACTGGCTTTGTCGGCGGCAGGGGGTTGGCCGTTCGCAACCGTGCCCTAACGTTTCTCCCTCCTCATAAATGGAGACATCCCAATGCGCTATCTGCACACGATGGTCCGCGTCAGCGACATCGACCAGTCGCTCGATTTCTACTGCAACAAGCTGGGGCTGGTGGAGACGCGCCGGGTCGAGAACGAAAAGGGACGGTTTACGCTGATTTTCCTTGCAGCTCCCGACGACCTCCCCGGCGCCAGGGAAACCAAAGCCCCGCTGATGGAGCTGACCTATAATTGGGACCCGGAGACTTATGGTGCCGGGCGCAATTTCGGCCATCTCGCATTCGAGGTCGACGACATTTATGCGACCTGCCAAGACCTGATGGACAAGGGCGTGGCGATCAACCGGCCGCCACGCGACGGCTACATGGCGTTCATCAAATCCCCCGACGATATTTCCTTCGAACTTCTGCAGAAGGGAGAAGCCAAGGCGTCGGCAGAGCCGTGGGCCTCGATGCAGAACACCGGCAGCTGGTAGAATTGCCCCGACCTGACGTCGGCGGTCGCGGGCCGTCGACGATCATGGTGCTGCCGCATTCTGGCCATATGCGCGGAAATAGGTTCTATTGCGCAGGCTTCGATGCCGACAGTCCTGATTCAGGCGGTCGGCGGGGGATATCGCGACGAAGCTTGCGACGTCTGCCGCATCAGCGGTAGCTCGAAAAGGCGGACCCTTCGGCTCGCCATTGAGAGGGTGGATAAGTTTGACGACGAGTATCCGGACCGTGCGCCGCTGGCCGCTGCGGCGGCATATTCTGGCGGCGGCGGTGCTCTCGAGCCTTCCGCTGGTGGGCGCATGCGTTTCGGCGCTTGACGATACGACGGCCTTTGGCTTTGCCGGCGCGGCGCCATCCGAAGACATCTTGGCCGCCGACGGACAGACCGATTCCGACCGCACTGCCATCGCCGGCGAGGTTCCGGCGAGCGCGGCGATCGACGGCGAGGCTTCGGCCAGCGCCACGGCAGACGCTTCATCGGTCAGCGAGGAACCGCAGACCGCAGGTTTGGCGGAGGCTCCTCCCCCTGCTTCCTCCCGCATGCTCAATGCCGGGAACAAGGCGATTGCCGCTTACGCGGGCGGCAGCGTCAGCGAGGGCGACAAGATGACCTCGGCTGAGAGCGGCCGCGAGGCCGACCGCTCGCTTTTCGCTTCGCTTTTTGCTCGTTCCAAGGTCCGCACGCCGATCGCAAATGCGGAGAAAGGCAAGAGCCGCCGCATCGTTCTGCAGCGCGAGGCCGCCGCTAGCTCCGGCGCAGACAATGCCCTGCCTGGCGTCGACCCGTCTTCACTGTTCGAGATCGGGCAGCGCGCATCGGCTGACGACGAGGACATTCTCGACGAAATCAGCGGCGGCGCCAGCTATCAGGTGGCGTCGCTCACCGGTTTTGCCCGCGTCGCGCCCAATGGTCTCCGTGTCCAGCGCGAGAGCGTCCAGACCGACTGTTTCCCGGCCGAGCTTGTCGGGACGCTGCGGGCCGTCGAGCGTCGCTTCGGCAAGAAGATCGTCGTCACCTCCGGCTACCGCAGCCCGACGCACAATCGTCGCGTCAACGGCGCCCGCCGCTCGCAGCATATGGGATGCAAGGCTGCCGATATCGTCGTGCCGGATGTCGACCGGTTCGCCGTCGCGGCTTACGTTCGTTCATTGCCAGGCCGAGGTGGCGTGGGAACCTACTGCCACACAGCGGCGATCCACGTTGATGTCGGCCCCAAGCGCGACTGGAATTGGCGCTGCCGTAGCCGCAAGTAAAGCTAAGCGGCCCTGTCCGACCGCGCAACGCTGTGGGATTCCAAATCATCGTCCGGCGCGAAGCGCGCGCTTTCGCGCGAAGCCGAAATGCATCACCGCCAGTGTTTGAAAAACCCTGTTCCGACGTCTTGCGATCCCCAGCGAACCCCCGTATACACCCCGTCGCCGCGCCCATCGTCTAGCGGTCTAGGACGCCGCCCTTTCACGGCGGAAACACGGGTTCGATTCCCGTTGGGCGTACCAGCTTCCCTTCTTGGCGCGCTGGTTTTCGGAAAAAGACAATCACCACACCATTCGCGACGCTAGCGTTCAATGCGACCGGCCAGCCTCCCGGTGTCGTGACCCGATGCATGGCGAAGCGCGAACAGGGAGCCGACGGCGATGCGTCCTTACAATCTCATGGTAATGGAAGGCGACGGCATCGGGCCGGAGATCGTGGAGTCGACGCTGGCGGTCCTTCGCCATGCGGCATCGTTGCACCGCATCGAACTGGCATTCGACGACGAAACAGTCGGCCTCGCGGCACTCGAAGCCTTCGGCTCCACATTTCGGAATGAAAGCTGCGAGAGAGCTCGCGGCGCCGACGGGTTGATCCTCGGGCCGGTTTCCCACAACGCCTATCCGCCGGTCGACAAAGGTGGCGTGAACCCGTCCGGCACGCTCCGCAAGCAGCTCGATCTCTACGCCAATATCCGACCCGCCCGCACGCGGACGGGGATCATGCCACGGGTCGGCGCACCGATCGATCTGGTGATCGTGCGCGAGAACACGGAGGGCTTTTACGCCGACCGCACGATGTTCCTCGGCGGTGGCGAATTCATGCCGACGCCGGACCTGGCCCTCGCCGTGCGCAAGGTCACGCGGCAAGCCTCGCTCAGGATCGCCGAGAAGGCATTCGCGATCGCCGCAGGGCGTCCCCGAAAGCTGGTGACGGCAGTCCATAAGGCGAATGTTCTGCGGGTCTCGGACGGGTTATTCCTGGACTGCGTGCGGGAGGTCGCCGCTCGCTATCCCGACATCCGCTACGAGGAACAATTGGTGGATGCCATGGCCGCGCACCTCGTACGCGATGCCTCACGATTCGACGTTGTCGTCACCACCAACATGTTTGGCGATATCCTGTCGGACCTGGCCTCGGAACTCGCCGGAAGTTTGGGACTGGCGGCGTCCCTGAACCTTGGCGACGGCCATGCGATGGCGCAGGCCCAGCACGGCTCGGCGCCGGATATCGCCGGTCGCGGCATCGCCAACCCGGCCTCGCTCATCGGATCGTCGGCGATGCTGCTGGGATGGCTGGGCGAGCGTTTTTCAGACAACGCGCCGCTTCAGGCTGCCGCCGCGATCGACGCCGCGCTCGACGCGACCATCGCCGATCCTGAAACCCGCACCGCCGATCTTGGCGGCACCTGCACGACGGCGGCCTTCACGCAGTCGCTGATCGCCCGGATGAGCGAGGCGGCGCGAGCAGACCGCTAGCCGTGGAGCAGCAGGACGCGGGCCGCCAAGGACCGGCGGATATGCTCGCGCGCGACCTGTTCGGCCGTATCCGCGTCGCGCAGCGCGACCGCTTCCACGATGGCCGCGTGTTCCCGGCAAGCCTCGGCGTGGCGGCCTGGGACGGAGTAGGTCGTGGGGCCAAGCAAGGCGATGGCGTCCTGCATTTCCTGCAGCGCCGCATCGAGATAGTGGTTACGGGCGGAGGCGTAGAGCGTGTCGTGGAAGCGATGATTGAGATCGGCGGCCAGATCGCTCGCTTCGGGGGCCACAGCGGCGAACCGCTGCCCGATGTCGGCCAGCACCTGGTGCTCGGCCGGCGCACCGTGCTGTGCTGATAGACGCGCGGCAGCGCCCTCGAGGATTTCCCGCATGGCGTAAAGTTCGAACACTTCCGCCGATCCGAGACGGCGCACGACCAGCCCGCGGCCGCTCGCAGGCTCGACCAGGCGCTTGGCCAAGAGGCGGCTGAAGGCTTCCCTGACGGGCGTCCGGCTGACCTTGAGTCGGTGCGCCACTTCCTCCTCGCGCAGCCGATCTCCCGGCCGGTATTGGCCGGCACGAAGGGCGTCCCGCAAGGCGTCGAAGACATATTGCGACAGGCCCTGCCGGTTGCCTTCGCGCGCGTCGGAACCTGGTGACGGTGCTCCTGTGACCATGACTACGCCTCTCTGAATGCGCTGCCGATGGTGCTGTGAATAGCACGCGGCTGTTGACCAGTGTAGCAACTTGTGTTCTTTCGTATACAAATAAATACGAACCCAATTTTAACGGACTAGGACAGCCATGGCGGACTGCGACAAGCGCTGGGACGTGCTCGTGGCGGGCGGCGGTAACGCCGCCCTTTGCGCGGCGATCGCCGCCCGGCGGGAAGGCCGCTCGGTGCTGATCGTGGAAGCCGCGCCGAAATTCTATCGCGGCGGCAACACCAGGCACACCCGCAACATGCGCTGCGCTCACGATGCCGCGACCGAGACGTTGTCGGGTCCCTATGACGAGGCGGAATTCTTCGACGATCTGATGCTGGTGACGGCAGGCAACACCGATGAGACACTGGCGCGCCTGATGATCCGCCAGTCGAAGGCGATGCTGGACTGGATCCAGGAACAGGGAGTGCGCTTCCAGCCCTCCCTGGGCGGCACGCTGAGCCTCGGCCGCACCAATTCGTTCTTTCTCGGTGGCGGGCGTTCGATGCTGAATTCGCTCTACCGGACGGCGGAACGGCTGGGTGTCGTGGTCGCCTACGACGCTGAGGTCACCGGACTGGAAATCGACGACGGCGTCTTTCGCTCTGCGACGGTAACGACGCCGGAGGGAGAACATCGCGTCGTCGCGGCGAACTTCGTTGCGGCGTCCGGCGGTTTCGAGGCCAATCTCGAATGGCTGAAGGAAGGCTGGGGCGACAAGGCCGACAACTTCCTCATCCGCGGCACGCCCTACAACAAGGGAACGATCATCCGCATGCTGCTGGAAGCGGGTGTCGAACAGATCGGCGATCCGACCCAGTGCCACGCCGTGGCGATCGACGCGCGGGCGCCGAAATTCGACGGCGGCATTATTACGCGACTCGACTGCGTGGTGTTCGGCGTCGTCGTCAACCGGGATGGCGCCCGCTTCTACGACGAGGGCGAGGACATCTGGCCGAAGCGCTATGCGATCTGGGGACGACTGGTCGCCGCGCAACCAGACCAGATCGCCTACATCATCTTCGACGCCCCATCGCTGGAAAAGTTCATGCCGTCGCTGTTTCCGCCTGTCATGGCCGGATCGATCGGCGAACTGGCCGACACGCTCGGCCTCGATCGGAAGGCGCTGCAAGACACCGTCACCACGTTCAACGCGGCGGTCGAGGGCGGCCGTCCCTTCGACCATACGACACTCGACGGCAACCGGACGCGCGGCCTTGAAATCGACAAGACCAATTGGGCCCAGCGCATCGAAACAGCGCCGTTCTATGCCTATCCGGTGCGGCCCGGCATCACCTTCACCTATCTCGGCGTCCGCGTGAACGAACAGGCGCGGATGAAGATGGCGGACGGCCGGCCGGCGCCGAACATGTTCGCGGCGGGAGAGATCATGGCGGGCAACGTCCTCGGACAAGGCTACGCGGCCGGTATCGGCATGACCATCGGCAGCGTCTTCGGGCGGATCGCCGGACAGGAGGCTGCCCGCAATGCATAGAACCGACGCCCTTGCCGAGGCCGACCGACTGATGACGGTGTGCAACTCCTGCCGCTACTGCGAAGGCTTGTGCGCGGTATTTCCCGCGATGGAGATGCAGCGCGACTTCCAGGACGGCGATCTCAACTATCTGGCCAATCTCTGCCATTCCTGTGGCGCCTGCTATTACGATTGCCAGTTCTCCCCGCCACATGAATTCGCGGTCAACGTGCCCAAGGTCCTCGCCGAAGTCCGCAACCAGTCCTACGAGCAATATGCTTGGCCACAGGCGTTTCGCGGGGTCTTTGCCCGCCATGGCCTGGTCGCGGCATTGCTGGTGGCGCTATCGGTCGCACTCTTCCTGATCGGATTCGTAGCTTGGAACGCGCCGGCAGCCCTGTTCACGGCGCATCTCACGGACGAGAATTTCTACGCGCTCATGCCGCACAACGCCATGGCGCTGCTCTTCGGCACGGTCTTCCTCTTCGCAATCTTTGCTCTCTGCATGGGGGCGCGCAACTTCTGGCGTGACATCGGCGAGCCGGCCGCGACGCTTGCCCAGCCGGCCGCGCTCGCTCGCGCGGCCCATGACGCCGGCACCTTGCGTTATCTCGACGGGGGCGGCGAGGGCTGCATGAACGAGGACGAGGCGCCAACCGATCGCCGCCGAATCTACCACCACCTGACCTTCTACGGGTTCATGCTCTGCTTCGCCGCAACATCGGTCGCGACGCTTTATCATTACGTCTTCGGGCGCGTGGCCCCTTATCCCTGGTGGGACGTGCCGGTCATCCTCGGCACGCTGGGCGGAATCGGGTTGTTGATCGGCCCCGCAGGTCTTCTCGCAGCGAAACTGCGCCGCGACGAGGCGCTGCAGGATGGTAGCCGGTTCGGCATGGATACGGCGTTCCTCGCCATGCTGTTCCTCACCGGCCTGACCGGGCTCCTGCTGCTCTTCCTGCGCGCGACCCCGGCCATGGGGTTGCTCCTGGCCGTGCACCTCGGCTTCGTGCTGGCCCTGTTCCTGACCCTGCCCTATGGCAAGTTTGTCCACGGCATCTACCGGTATCTGGCGCTGGTTCGCTATGCCAAGGAGAGCAAAGCGCTCGCATCGGGAACCGCCAGTGCCGGGGCCTAGAAGCTCCACACGGCTCCGCAAACAGCTGATCACGCTAATCGTCGCCGCTGTTGGCGTCGTGCTGTTCTGGCTGGCGGATATGCCGCTGCCGTTCCTTCTGGGTCCGCTGTTTGCCTGTCTCGCCGCGGCGATGGTTGGGGCAACGCTGGCCGACTCCGGTCAGGTCGGCGTCATGATGCGCACGGTGCTCGGCGTGGCCGTCGGCTCGTCCATCACTCCGGATCTTCTGACCCGCCTCCCCGGCATGGCCTATTCCGTCGCCCTCGTGCCGCTGTTCGTCCTGATCATCGGACTGATCGGGTATCCGTTCTTCCGCCGCGTCTGCGGATTCGACGGGCCGACATCCTACTACGCCGCCATGCCCGGCGGATTTCAGGACATGGTGATCTTTGGCCAAGAGGCCGGCGCGGACATTCGGGCCCTGTCGCTCATCCACGCCACACGGGTTCTGCTGATCGTCACGCTCGTCCCGTTCCTGATGACGTCGATCTACGGTCAACCGCTCACCAACGCGCCGGGTGCTGCGCTGGCGGAAATTCCGGCACGAGAACTGCTCCTGATGGCGGTTGCCGCCCTGGTCGGCTGGAAGGGTGGCGAACGCATCGGATTGTTCGGCGCCTCGATCATCGGGCCCTTGGTCCTTGCGGCGGCGTTCAGCCTGCTCGGCCTCATCGAGCACCGCCCCCCGGCACTGGCGATCCTGGCCGCGCAATTCTTCATCGGCGCCTCCATCGGCGCGAAATACACCGGCGTGAGCTGGCGCGAATTGCGTGTCGACGTCCTGGCGGGTGCGGCTTTCTGCGTACTACTCGGCGTCGTTGCGACGATTTTCGCCGAAGCCGTGGCGCTGGCGGGCTTTGCTCCGGCCGTCGAGGCGCTATTGTCCTTCGCGCCGGGCGGTCAGGCCGAAATGGCGATGCTGACGATCATCGCCGGCGCGGATCTCGCCTTCGTCGTCACCCACCACATCGCCCGCATCGTGGTGGTGATCGCCGGCGCGCCTATCGTGGCGCATTTCCTGAAATGGAAGGATCGTGAATGAGAATCGCCATTCTCGACGACTGGTCCGGCTCGGCGCTCGACTATGCCGACTGGGCCAGCCTCGGCGCCAGCATCGAGGTGTTTTCCGAGCCCTTTGCGTCCACCGAGGCGCTGGTCGCGGCTCTCCGTCCGTTCGACGTGCTCTGTCTGATGCGCGAGCGCACCCCCTTCCCTGCCCCTGTGATCAAAGCGTTGCCGGCGCTGACGCTGATCGTGACTACCGGCGCGCGCAACAATGCGATCGATCTCGAGGCGGCGCGGGCAGCCGGGATCACGGTCTGCGGCACCCGGGCGCGCAAGACCACGACGGCCGAACTGACGCTGCTTCTCATCCTGGCGCTGTTGCGTAACCTGATCGGCGAAGCTGCGCGGCTGCGCGAGGGCGGCTGGCAGGGACCGCCGGGGCGCGACCTTGATGGCCTCCGGCTCGGCCTGATCGGCCTGGGAACCGTCGGCGCACAGGTCGCCCGGTTGGCACAGGGTCTGGGAATGCGCGTCAGCGCCTGGTCGCAAAACCTGACGGACGCGCGCTGCGCCGACTGCGGAGTGGCTCGTGCGCCGTCATTGGCGGCCCTGATGGCCGAAAGCGACGTGGTTTCGGTCCACCTCGTGCATTCGCCGCGGACCGATCGCCTGATCGGATCGGACGCTTTCGCCGCGATGCGAGACGGCGCTGTCTTCGTCAACACTTCCCGCGCCGGGATCGTCGATACGCCGGCGCTCCTTGCCGCAATGCGCGCCGGGCGACCGGCCAAGGCCGGGCTTGATGTCTTCGACGCCGAGCCACTTCCGCAGGACGATCCGCTTCGCGCGGCCTTCGCCGAGTTCGGCGACCGTCTGCTCGCCACGCCGCATCTCGGCTATGTCACCGACGAAACCTGGCGGCTGTTCTACGGTGACACTATCGAGGCCGTCGCCGCTTGGCGCGATGGCACGCCGATCCGCGAGCTATAGCTCACTTCGTCGGCTCAGCGGCTCCAGACCGCGCCGGGCACCATCAGTTGCCCCTTTGCCAATAGGCGCGCCGTACGCAGCAGCCCCGCCGAGCGCAGATCGAAGCCGTCGGGCCCATGGATGAAATCGGCCGCGACCTCGATGTTTCCCGAGGCGTGCTCAATCGTGACCACGGCAGGCCCTTTGACCGGACGCTCGGCCAGGCCGTCGGCGACGGTCCCGGGGACCAAGGCGCACGAGGCGAGGCATTGGGCGCCGGTGACGGCCATCGACGGATGACAATTCCACGGCATGAAGTAGCGGGCCGAGATCGTTCCACCGGAACGGGCGCTACTGAGCAGGCCGAATTTCGGCATCACCGATTTCGACACGTCGCCGAGCCCCATCCGGCGTCCGGCCTCCTGCCGGATCGGCTCCATACGGGCGTAGAAGTCGCGATTGGCGTCGAGTTCCTCGGCGCTCTCCTCGCCGGTCAGGCCGAACGCGTCGGCGCGCGCGATGACGATGGGCATCGCCACGTCCATGCAGGTGACCTCGATGCCATCGATGACGTCGCGCAGATGGCCCGTCGGCAGCAGGGACCCGCAGGTCGACCCGACCACGTCCATGAAATTGAGCGTCACCGGCGCCGCCGTACCCGGCACGCCATCGATGCGCGCGTCGCCGTCATACTCGACGAAGCCGTCCGGCGTCTGCACGATCGCTTCGATCCGCGCTTCGGTATTGACGGCCCGGATGCGCACCGGTGTCTGCGGACCCTTGATGTCGACCAGCCCCATCTCGATCGCGGCGGGGCCGACACCGGAGAGGATGTTGCCGCAGGTCGGCTTGAAGTCGACCAGGCCGTCGAGCACCGAGACCTGGGCAAAGAAGTAATCCACCTCCGCCCAGTCGTCTTGGGACCGGGACAGCATGGCGACCTTGGTGGTCACCGCCGCGCCGCCGCCGATTCCGTCGATGTTGAGCTTGTGACCGGAGCCGACGGCCGCGACCAGCACCCGCGCCAGGGTCTCGCGGTCCTCGGGAAGGTCCTGCCGCGCGATATAGGGGCCGCGGGAGGTCCCGCCGCGCATGAACAGGAAAGGGATTTCGGTCTGCCGCATTGATGCTACCTCAAAGGCCAAGGGAGATCGACGGCCGATTGCAGCCATCCGCTCGGGAAATTAAGCGACAGGGCGTTGGCCAGGAAGGTGAAGAAGACCATCGCCACCGTCGTCAGGAGCAGTGTGCGGGTCCAGTTGGCTTGCGCCCGCACCCGCAGAAACACCAGGAAGAAGACCAGCGCGCCCAACCAGAATCCGATCAGCGCGGTGATGGCGACCAACGCCGCGATCCAGAGCGCTCCGCTCCAGGGGCTGCGGACGCCTTGCTCGCCGATATGCTCACCATGAACCTCGTGATCGAAGATCGCCGGATTGGCATTCTCGCCGAGCACGAGCACTCCGAGCAGCAGCAACGCGAACAGACCGGCGACAGCCGCGCTGCCCATCGGGAAAACCGCCCCCAGGAAGGATTGCCCGGCCGCATCCCAGATCGCATAGGCAAAGATCGCGACGACCAGGGCGGCAAACGCGATCTGTGGTCCGCGGTCGGCCAACGGCGCGCGGCCCGAAACCGAGACCGCGGTCTCGGAGGCACCTGCCGGTGCTGGGGCGCCGGTGTCATCGACGCGGTTGCGCACGCCGAACCAGATCGACAGCGCCGTCAGCGCACCAATGATCAAGACGCCGGGACGGCTCAGGAACTCCCAGCCGTAGAACTGCACTGCCTGATAGAGGTAGGTCTCGGCCTGCGGCGCCAGCACGAAGCCGATCAGCATCGCCGGACGCGGCCAGCCGAACCGCTTCATCAGGACGCCGAGCACGCCGAGCACCAGCAGCGCGACCAAATCCGCCAGGTCACGTGTCGCCTGAAAGGCGGCGAAGGAAATCACCGCGATCATGAACGGGGCGAGCAGCGGAAACGGAATGGTCGTCAGCCGCGAGATCGGCTGCGCCAGCGCGATACACAGTCCCGCTCCGATGACATTGGCAAGGGCAAGCGACCAGATGATCGAATAGGTGATGTTGAGATCGGAGGTGACCATCGAGGGGCCCGGCTCGATGCCGATCAGCACCATGCCACCGAGAAATACCGCCATCGACCCGGACCCAGGAATACCGAACAGCAGCGTAGGCAGCAGAGCGCCGCCCTCCTTGGCGTTGTTGGCGCTTTCCGGCGCGATCACACCGCGAATATCGCCATGGCCGAACCGCGACGTGTCCTTGGTCGTCTGTACCGCATGACCATAGGCGATCCAGTCCACCACCGAACCGCCGAGGCCGGGAATGGCGCCGATGATGCAGCCGATGCCGGCGCAGCGCAGGCTGAGGAACCAGTGGCGCATCCAGTCGCGGACGCCCTCGAACCAGCCGGCGCCGAGAGCGACCCCACCGGTGATCGACTGATTGCGGCGCAGCAATTCGGCGATTTCGGGAAAGGCGAAGAGTCCGAGGCCCACCACCACCAACGGCACCCCGTCATAGAGATAGTCGAAGTCCAGGATCATCCGGAATTCGCCGGTGGCGGGCGCGCCACCGACCGAGCCGAGCACCAGCCCGATCCCACAGGCCGCCAGCCCCTTGGCAAGACTGCGGCCGGCCAGCACTCCGACCATGGAGAGGCCGAACAGCGACAGCATGAACAGTTCGGCGGAGCCGAATGCGAGGATGATCGGCCGTGCGATCAGAACGAAGCCGGTCAGCACAACCGCCCCGAACAGGCCGCCGAAGAGCGAGGAGACGAAGGCGGCCGAGAGCGCCCGTGCGGCCTGGCCCTGCTTGGCCAGCGGAAAGCCGTCGAGCACAGTGGCCTGGCTGGCGCTGGATCCGGGAATGCCCATGAGGACCGACGCGAAGGTGTCCGAGGTCGGGATGACCGCGATCAGGCCGATCAGCATGGCCAACGCGGTGACCGAGTCCATACCGTAGAGAAACGGGATCAGCAGCGACAACCCGGCGATGCCGCCGAGGCCGGGGAAGACGCCGATCGACAGGCCGAGAACCACCCCGAGCAGCATGTAAAGCATATGCTGCCACGTCAGGAGTTCGGCGAGTGCCGAAACGAAGACGTCGAACATGGCGGAGACCTCCCAGCGCCGCGCTAGAGCGCCGTGCGTCCATCCGGGCGCACAAAGGACGCTCTAACACTCTGATTGAGCATCGGAATTATCCAAAAATTGGATTCCACTTTTTGGTCCGATGCTCCAGACTCGTGGTGGGCGACTCTTAGGAGCCGCCCACCAAACCAATCAGGGGGTCAGTCGTCGCTCAGCTTGACGTTGTATTCCGAGCCCAGCATGTCGACGACCTGGCTGCGCAACTCGGGCGAGATCGTCGTACCTTTGTCGTACAATGCCTGCGCCGGCTTGCCGGTGACCTGCTCGTAGGTGCCCAGAACCGGCTCCTTGGCCGACTGGTATTCGGGATCGGCCTTCATCTGGGTGACCGCGTCCTGATAGGCGGCGACGATGTCCTCCGGCGTATCCTTGGGCAGGAACACCATCTTCTGAGCCGGAAAACCGGCGGTGAAGAAGGCGAAATAGGCATCGAACTCCGGACCCGACGGCGCTTTGCCGGTCAGCGTCTCGTAGGCTTCGCCGAAATGCGGCAGGTCGGGGAAGGTCGGATCGCGAACCAGATTTCCGTCCTCGTCCAGCGCGCCCCAGGAGAACAGCGGAACCGCCTTGCCCTCGTCGACCAGCGGCTGCACGTTCTTCAGATAGGCCGAAGACGTCTGGTAATCGATATTGACCTCGCCGCGCTCGAAAGCGAGGCGCCCGTCGCCGCGGCCCTTGAAGCCGAAGACGTGCTGGACATCGAGGCCCATCATCTTGAAACCGAGCAGCGGAACCAGATCGAGCGAGGTGGCGCCCTGGCTCGCATAGACCAGCTTCTGGTCTTTCAGGTTCCCGATGTCATCCGCTGTCGGCACCAGTTCGGGAGAGGCGTAGACGACACCGCCTGTCGGCGCGGCCATGACGATCTTCCAGTCCTTGTATTCATAGCGGACGCGCGGATCGCCCAGAAGATACGGGAACTGGGTCGAGCCCGACGTGCCGAGGATGGTCAGGCCGTCCGGCTTGGCGCGGCTGGCGAAGAGGTTGGTGCCCTTGGTCGAACCACCACCCGGCTCGTTGACCACGACAACCGTGGGGTTGCCGGGCAGATATTTGGAGAAGAACGGCGCGTTGAACCGCGCCCAGGTGTCCGAACCGCCGCCCGGCGAGAACGGAATGATCCATTCGATGGTCTTGCCCTCGAACGAGACCTCAGCCGAAGCCGGGCCCGCAACGGTGAGCGCGGCGAGTGAAGCCGCGATCGCCAGCGTCGCGCGGCGCGTGAAATTGTTGCCTGTCATTGGGGTCCTCCCAGACCGTTGCATTGATCATCGAGAGCAGATGACGGTATCCCGCGCTCCGCGTCTCCTCTCCCGTGGATCTGCCGGCGTCGTCGAAATCGCGGGGCCAGCTTGATCCGGGCCTGTTTATCCGCGCAACCTGTCTGAACCCTGTCAAGGGCCGGAGGACCATGCGAATTGTATTGATCGAAGACAATGAGAGCCTGGCACGCGGGATCGCCACGGCGCTGCGCGATCTCGGACATGCCGTGGACTGCCTCTTGGACGGCCGCGATGGTGCCACTTATCTCGCCACCCAGGGCGCCGACGTCGCGATTGTCGATGTCAACCTGCCGGGGTTGAGCGGCTTCGATCTGGTCCGGGCATTGCGCCAACGCGGGGATTCGACGCCGGTTTTGATGCTGACGGCGCGGGGCGAGACAAGCGATCGGATCACCGGGCTGGACGCCGGCGCCGACGACTATCTGGTCAAGCCGTTCGACATGGCCGAGCTGATCGCCAGACTGCGTGCGCTTGCGCGGCGGCTACCGGGCTTGCGGCCCGTCGAGGAAACGCTCGGCCGGCTCCGGTTCGACCACGGGGCGCGACAGCTGTTCGGGCCGCAGGGCCCCATCGACCTCGCGCGGCGTGAACTCGCGCTGTTCGAGTATCTGCTTCAAAATCTGGGGCGTGTGATCGCGAAGGAGCAAATCGGCGAGGCGTTGTATGGCGTCGGCTCCGACATCGATCCGAACGCGGTGGAACTGGCGGTGTCGCGTCTGCGACGCAAGCTGCGCGAGACCGGCGTCGAAATCCGCACGGCTCGCGGGGTGGGCTACATGCTTGATGCCGGCAATGACGGGCAACAATGAACCGCTCGCTGCGCTCTCGGCTGTTCCTGCTGATCGTCCTGCCCCTGGTCGTCGTCGCCGGCTTTGCCGCCGTAGCTCGCTATGTGATGGCCGAGCGGACGTCGCAGACCCTCTACGACAATACTCTTCTCGCCGTCGCATTGGCGATTTCCCGGGACGTCGTCCTCAGCGAGGGCGATCTCCTGTCTGAGCAGCTGTTGGAATCGCTGACCCAAACGCTTGGCGACGCCATCTATTACGAAGTCACCGGCCCCGGCGGACGCTTCGTCACGGGATATACCAACTCACCGCCGCAACCGGGAACCGAAGAGATCGCAAGCGGCGTCCCCGCCTTCTTCGACGCAGAATATTTCGACGCGCCCGTTCGGGCGGTCATTCTCCGCGAATTCATCTCCGAACCGCAATTCGGCGGTTGGGTGACCGTCAAGGTCTGGCAGACCGTCCGCCAGCGCGATGCGCTGAGCTTGCAACTGGCCATGGAGGCGTCGACCCTCATGGCAGTGGTGATTGTCGCTGCGGGCGCCTTCGTCTGGTTCGGCATCAATTTCGGCTTGCGGCCGTTGTTGCAATTGCGCGAAGCCGTCGAGCGGCGTTCGCAGGACGATCTGAGCCCGATCCGGCGAACTGTGCCGCGCGAGGTCAAGAGCCTCGTGCGGGCCATGAACGCGCTCTTCCGGCAGCTTTCGGACGCCTTCGCGGCGCGGGACGCCTTCATTTCCAACGCGGCGCACCAGCTGCGGAACCCAATTGCGGCGATCCTCGCCCAAGCCGAGGCGGCCGAGGCGGCACCGCCGGACGCGGATTTGCGCGGGCGTATCTCGGAGGTCGCGGACGCGGCCCGGCGTACCGCCCGCCTGACCCAGCAACTGCTATCCCTGGAACGAGCGCGCGGCCTCCCGCCCGGATCGAGCGAAGAAAAAATCGACCTCGCGAAACTGACCGTCGACATATTGCGCGGACGTGCGGCGGCCGCATTGCTGCGTGGGATCGACGTGTCGCTGGACGTTGCGGGGGAACCGGTCCTGATACGAGGCGATCCGGTGTTGCTCGGCGAGGCCCTCGAGAACCTTCTCGATAACGCCATCCGATACGGATGCCGGGACGGCGGTGGGGTCCGGGTCGCGGTCGGATTCGAGCCGGAAATTATTCGTCTGGCCGTCGAGGACGATGGACCGGGCGTCCCACCGGATTACAGGGACCGCATCTTCGAGCGGTTCCAGCGCGGTGTCGACGACGGGGTGGAAGGCTGCGGACTCGGCCTTGCCATCGTGCGCGAAATCGCCGAGCGGCACGGCGGACGCGTCTGGTTGGCCGACGCGCCACGTGGCGCGCGGTTCGTCATCGAATTGCCTGTCGCGAGGGCCGCTGGGTAACGCATGGGTTCGGCCCGACCGGCTTGGACCGACAATTCGACGGCGGCTACCTCGCGGCTACCCTTTCGCCGCGGGCGCTGCCGTGCGCCGCGATGACGCGGTCGGCGTCACGACCGTAAACCTCCTCATAGTGGTCGAAGGCGCTTTCGAACCATCCAATGCCCTGGGTCGCTGATCGGAGCGCCTGCCCCAGTTCCTCCAGCGCGACGGCGGGAAGTCGCGCACGCAATAAATCCCAGCCGCGTGCGTCCGGATTCGGTTCGAAGCCCAACACGCGCCCCTTCAGCGACGAGATCATGGCGACGAGCGCGCCGGTATAAACGGCGGGCGCGTGGATCACCGCCTCATGGATCGGCTGCAGCAGCATCGGGACCGCCTCCGCCAGCGCCTCCGCGACCGCCGCTCGGCCCGCCGCGCGAAACGCGAAGTCCGAGCTGTCCACCGCATGGTATTGCCCGTCGGTCAGCGTCACAGCGATGTCGACCACGGGAAAGCCGAGCGGCCCCGACGCCAGCGCGTCCCGTGCTCCCGCCTCGATCGAAGGGATGTAGTTTCGCGGCACGGCACCGCCCTTCACCGTCTCGTCGAAGCCGAAGCCACCACCCCGCCGGTTTGGCCGCACGGTCAATTTGACGTCGGCGAACTGCCCTGCGCCTCCGGTCTGCTTGCGATGACGATGGTGGATGCTGGCCGGTCGGCTGATCGTTTCGCGCCAGACGCCGTCGGGCGCGTGGTCCGAGGCCTTCACGCCGAACTCCTCCGCCAGCATGCCGAGGACGCGGCGAAGGTGCATCGGCCCCTGGAGATGCACGACAAGCGCGCCCGTCGCCCCCTCCTGGCCCACCACCAAGCCCGGATCGTCCTCGGCGATGCGGGTAAGGGCCAGGGAAAGCTTGGCCTGGTCGCGATCGTTCTCTGGCGCGAGGCTGCGCACGAACATCGGTTCCGGTGAGCAGGCCCAGGCGGGCGGATCGCCGCTCCGGTCAGCGAAGAGCAGCCGGCTAGCGGCAAGATGATCCGACTTGAGCGCCAGGGCGATACCGCCAGCTGGCAGCGGCGACGACGCCGGCTTGCCCGTGCCCACCTCCATGAGCGCACCCAGATTTCCGCCGGCGAGCGAGGACCCGGCGCTCACCCCGTCGACGAGCGCCCGGAGAATTTTCTCCTTGCCGAGATGCTTCCGGTACTGGGCATGAAACGTGACCGCCATCGGCCCCGCCTCTCCCGCTTCCGATCCGGCGGCCAGCCGCTGACGCAGGACATCGACGGAAGGAGCCTCATGGCGCAGCAGCTTCATCAGCCGGACGACGCCTGCACCATGCAGCGCGGAGCCGATCAGCGCCGGGTTCGCGCGGTTCTCGGCCAGAGCCCGGCAGCAGATCGCATAGAGGGCGCCTGTCGCCGGTTCGCGGTCCTCCACGATCTCCTCGAGCAACCAATCGTCGAACTCGGATAGGTTTTCCAGCAGCTCCGCCCGCGCCTCATGCTCACGCGCCACGGCACTCTCGGGAACCTCGACCAGAGCGGATGGTCCTCCCTCCTGATAGCGCCAGGCGCGCTCGGAGACGAGATCGACCGCGCCGACGACCTGCTCTCCGTCGCGGATCGGGATCTGGCGAAGCACGATCGGATGGCCGCAATAGTCCTGCAGCCCGGCAACGACGTCGCGGAGTCGGGCCCGTGTTTCATCGATACGGTTGACGAAGACGAGACAGGGCGTGCCCGATGCCTCCACTGCCCGGAAGAACGGCGCCGTGAGCACGGCGGCCTCGGGATCGGGCGAAACGACGATCACCGCCGCATCGCTGGCCAGCAAGGCCGCGCGCGCTTGCGGCAGGGTCTCGATGTCGCCCGGGCAGTCGATGGCGCACCACGGCTCGTCCATGAAGGCGAAGGAGACGATGCCGAGACCGTCACGGGTCTCGAAGCGCTCGCCCACAGCTTGGGGCCCGGCGAGCCGATTGACGAGTGTGGTTTTCCCGGCACCTGCCGGACCGAGAACCGTGAAGCAGCGCATGCTCGGCTCCTTTACGCGTCGCACTCGCGGCATTCGGGCGCCCCGCGCTAGGACGACCGCGACGAGTTCCAGGCAGAATGTCGCAAAACGGGCCCGCCGTCGATCTTGTCGGTGAAAAGGGCGCCCATGGGCGTTCTTTCCCACGCCTTTCATTGATGCGAGATTGCAGGCGCCGACCGGATGGAATTCGACGCCGAACCAAGGGAGCAACCCGTGGAAGCCACCGACCCCTTCGATCTCGCGCGCTTCGTAAAGGCTCAGGCGCCAGTCTTCGACACTGTCGTCGACGAGCTGAGCGCGGGACAAAAGCGCGGCCACTGGATGTGGTTCATCTTCCCGCAACTGCGCGGCCTAGGGCGTTCGTCGCTGGCTGAATTCTACGGCATCGGCTCGCTCGACGAGGCGCGCGCCTATCTGGCCGATCCTGTCCTCGGACTGCGGCTGGTCCTTTGCACGCAGACGGTACTGGCGGTGCCGGACCGGACCCTCAAGGCCATCTTCGGCTCACCGGACGATATGAAATTCTGTTCCTCCATGACCCTGTTCGCACAAGCCGCGCAAGCGGAGGGAAGTCCGTTCGCTCTGGCGCTCCAACACTATTGCAGTGGCAATATGGATGAAGCGACGCTGGCGCGGCTGGCTGCCGCCGAGACATAGGTCGCGACGGAAGCCCACCAGTTCGGTGTATGCTTCACCGCTCCGCAAGGACGCACGGCCTCGCGGAGCGGCCTGGCATCCAACCTAGTCGTAGAGAACCGCGGCGATCTCCGGATCGTCGATGGTCGCCTTGTCATAGTAGAAGAAGCCGGTATCGATATTCTTCTCGACGGTCTCGCCCTTGGCGGCTGCGACGGCCGCCTTCACCGTCTCGTAGCCGATGCCGACCGGATTCTGGGTAATAGCACCCGCCATCGATCCATCGCGCACGGCCTCTTTCTGGGCCGCGCCGGAATCGTACCCGATCACCACGACCTCGTCCCGGCCCATCTCACGCTTGCCGTTGAGAACCCCGATGGCCGATCCCTCATTGGCGCCGAAGATACCGGCGAGGTCGGGATTGGCCTGCAGGATCGACTTGGTAATCTCAGTCGACTCGAGCTGATCGCCGCCACCGTATTGCACCGAGACGATCTCGATGTCGGGATGCGCCTCCTTGATCCGGTTGCTGAAGCCCTCGACGCGGTCGATGCCGGTGCGGCTGGTCTGGTCATGCGCGACGACCGCGACCTTGCCCTTGTCACCGATCAATTCCGCCATCTTGTCGGCCGCGAGCGCCGCGGCGGCGACGTTGTCGGTCGAAGCGGTCGCCATCGGAATATCGCTGTCGACGCCGGAGTCGAAGGCGATAACCGGGATGCCAGCATCCTTCGCCTGTTGCAGAAGCGGAATTGCCGCTTGGCTATCGAGCGCCGCGAAGCCGATCGCGTCCGGCTTCTTCGCCAGCGCGGCCGACAGCATGTCGATCTGGCGGTCGACCATGGTTTCGTTGTCCGGACCCTCGAAGCTGACCTCGACGCCAAGCTCTTCGGCCGCCTTGTCGGCGCCCGCCTTGACCGCCTGCCAGAACTGATGCTGGAAGCCCTTCGAGATCAGCGGCACATACATCTTTTCCTGCGCCGTGGCTGCTCCGCCTGCGGCCAAGAGGGCTGCGGCGCTGATCGCGCCGAGAATGACTCGTCTGGTGAACATGATTTTTCCTCCGGGTTGCGTTTGCTTGCTGGGTGATGTCGTCGGGGCGCGGTTCGCCCTCTTGGTTGTTGTCGCCTTCGCTATATCCGGCGGCGACGCATCATGTCGGCATAGACCGCCAGGATGATGATCGCGCCAGTAACTACTGTCTGCCATTCCTGCGCCACCGACAGGATGCGCAGGCCGTTGGTGAGGACGGCCATGATCAGCGCGCCGATCAGCGTGCCGAGGATGGTGCCGCGCCCACCCGACAGCGACGTGCCGCCGATCACGACGGCGGCGATCGCCTCCAGTTCGTAGCCGAGGCCGAGCGCCGGCTGGGCCGAGTTGAGACGCGAAGCGATGAGCAGCCCGGCGATGCCGCAGATGGCGCCGGACAGGGCATAGATCGCCATCTTCCAGGCATCCGTGTTGACGCCCGACAGTCGGACCGACTCCTCGTTCGAGCCGAGCGCGAAGGTGTAGCGTCCAAGAACCGTACGCTCCAGAATGTAGCTGACGGAGAAGGCGGTCAGGAACAGGATCAGCACGCCGTTCGGGATCGGAAGAGCGGGAACAAGGTCACCAATCAGCGAACCGCGGGAGATTTCGGTGAAGCCCGGCGTGTCGTTGAAATAGATCGGCCGGGTCCCGGAGATCACCAGGGAAAGCCCCTTCAACATCAGCATCATGCCGAGCGTGGCGATGAACGGGGGAATCTTCATCTTGGCGACAAAGGTGCCGGAGAGGAGTCCGCTCAGCGCGCCGGCGCCGATCGCGGCGATGATGCCCAGCGGCAGCGGCAGCCCCCAATAGGTCAGCACCACGCCGGCGATGACTGCGCAAAACGTCATCAGCGTTCCGACCGAAAGGTCGATGCCGCCCGTGATGATCACCAGCGTGACACCGACCGCCAGCACGCCGTTGACCGAGGTCGCCTGCAGGATGGCGATGATGTTGGTCATCTGCATGAAATTCGGCGAGGCGAGCGAAAAGCCGATGAGGAGCAGAACCAGACTGGCGAAGGCCAGCAGCTTTTGATGCGCGCCGGTATTCAGAAGGCGGGCGGCAAAGCCAGGCCGCGCGGCGTCGACCGTGGTCATGCGTGTTCTCCCACTGGTTCCATCGCGCTTTCGCGCATCGTCGCGAGGCGCATGATGTCCTCCTGGCTGGTGCCGGAACCGCCGGGCAGAATGCCGGTCAGCCGGCCCTCGCACATCACCGCGATCCGGTGGCTGAGTCGCAGAATTTCCGGCAATTCGGACGAGATCACGATGATCGCGCGCCCTTGTTCGGCAAGGCTGTTCAGGAGCTTGTAGATCTCGCTCTTGGCGCCGACATCGATGCCGCGTGTCGGTTCGTCGAAAATCAGGATATCGCAATCGCGCAGCAGCCATTTGGCGATGACGACCTTCTGCTGGTTGCCGCCGGACAGAAGCCGCACCTCCTGCCGATCGGACGGGGTGCGGATGCCGAGCCGGTCGATATAGCGGCGCGCGGCCTCCCCCATGCCGTTCTCGTCGAGCAGGCCGGCGCGGCTGGTGAAACGATCGAGACTCGCCATGGCGATATTGGCGCGCACGTCCATGGATACCGCCAGTCCGAAATGCTTGCGATCCTCGGAGAGGTAGCCGATTCCCGCCTTGACGGCGTCGGCCGGACTGCGAATGGAGCAAGGCTTTCCATGCACCAGAATGTCGCCGGAATCGCGCGGATCGGCGCCGAAGATCGCCCGCGCCACCTCGGTGCGCCCCGCGCCCATCAATCCAGCGAAGCCGAGGATTTCACCCTTCTTTACGGCAAAGCTGACGTCGCGAATCTCCCGGCCGCGGCTAAGCCCGCGAACTTCCAGCGCGGTTCCGGCGGCGGACAAATCCGGCTGTGCCGCCGCCTCGTCGCTGAGGGCGCGGCCGACCATCATCGCGATGATACGGCTGACCGGCGTGTCGGCCGCAGACACGGTTCCGACCGTCTCGCCGTCGCGCATCACCGTCACCCGGTCGGCGATCCGCTTCAACTCGTCCATCTTGTGCGAGATGTAGACGATGCCGACACCCTCGGCCTTCAACCGCCGGATGATGATGAACAGCTCCTCGATCTCGGCGTCGTTGAGCGCCGCCGTCGGCTCGTCCATGATGAGGATGCGCGAGCGAAACGACAGTGCCTTGGCGATTTCGACCATCTGCTGCTTGGCGATGGTGAGACGCTCGACCTTGGTGCGCGGATCGAGCTTGAGGTTCATCCCGGCGAAGATGTCGGCGGCCTGCCTGTTCAGCGCCGCCTCGTCGAGCCGGCCAAAGCGGCGGCGCGGCTCGCGCCCGATGAAGATGTTCTGGGCGATCGTCAGATCGTTCATCAGGCTCAGTTCCTGATGGATGATGCCGATGCCGAGGTCCTGCGCCGCGCGCGGACCGTCGATCTCGACCGCATTGCCCTCGACCTCGATCTCGCCGCCGTCCCTCGGGTAGATCCCGGAGAGGATCTTCATCAGCGTCGACTTGCCGGCGCCATTCTCGCCCATCACGGCGTGAACCTCGCCCGGCAGAATTTCGAGATGCACATCCTTCAGGGCATGCACGCCGGGGAAGCGCTTTTCGATTCCGGTCATTTGGACAAGCGCGGTCATGCCGTGACCTCGCTAAGTCCGTAGAAGGTCACGGCGTTGTCGCCGAGGATGGCGGCCCGCTCGGTGGGCGGAAGCGGCTCGAGCAGCGCGTCGGTGATACGGATCCATTCTTCGTGCGGCGCGGCCAATGTCAGCACCGGCCAGTCCGAGCCCCAAATCAGGCGCTGGGGGCCGAACCAGCCGATCAGCTTCTCGACCACTGGCCGCAGCACGGCGAGCGCGACCGCTTCGCTTTCCCGCTGATCGGGGCGCATTTCAGTGAGCAGGCCCGACAGCTTGCAGACCGCATCCGTCTCGCGCGCCAACCGCGCCATCCCCTCCTCCCAAAGCGCATGCCTTGGGTCGTCCGCGACCGCGCCAAGGGCCGGCTTGGCCGCATGATCGATGATGATCGGCAATCCGGGGCGGCGTTCGGCGAACCGCAGAAGCCGGTCGAGATGCACCGGCAGCACCAGAGCGTCGAAGCGAAGGTCGAGCCGGTCGAGCGCATCCAGAGCCCCGGTATCGGGCGCCGTCAGCAACCAGCCCGGATCGGCGATGTCCTGAAGCATCGGCCGGATGGATTTCAGCGTCGGGTTTTGCGCCAGCGTTTCGAGCCGCTTGGCGGCCTCGGGCGAAGCGAGATCGGCCCAGCCGACCACGCCCGCGATCTCGGCGTTGTCTGTGGCGAGCGCCAACATGAAATCGGTCTCGGCGTCGCTCGGCGCGGCCTGCACCAGGACGACGCGTTCGATCCCCGCCGCCGTTGATAGCGGGCGCAGATCAGCGGGCGCGAAGTCGCGGCGGATCGAAGCGAGAGCCGGATCGCCCGACTGCAGCCAGCCATAGTCGCCGCGCGACAGGCGCCAGAAATGGCAATGGGCGTCGATGCGGGCGCTCATGCCGACATCCTCAAGCCGTCTTGTCGGGCGGCGATATCACACCCTTGCGGATGATGAAGTTGCCATAGAGCCGCCGCTCGGCGGTCTGGACGATGGCATAGGCCCGCTTGGCCTCGTCATAAAAGTCGAAGCGCGGGACGCCGGTGATGTCGGCGCCCTCGGCCGCGAAAAACACGGCGGCCTCCGCGATCACCTCGGGCACCGCCTGAGGATCGCCGACCACCTCCATACAGCGCACGGCCCCCGGCTCGAAATTATCGATCGGCAACAGAGTCACCACCGCCTCGACCGCTCGCGGCAGGGCGCAGTCGACGCGGATCGCTAGCCCGTGAACGGTTTCGCGCGCCACCGATTCCGCCGGGAAATTGGCGTCCACCAGAACGATCTCGTCGCCGTGCCCCATCGCCGCGAGGACCTGGAGAAGCTCCGGATTCAAGAGCGGGTCGATCCCCTTCAGCATGATTTCATTCCCCCTCCGATGGCCTCTTCCCTTGGCGGTTTGAACTCCGTCGTCCCGTCAAGTCCCCTTCATCGCTGTTCATGTTCTCCCAGCCTCATGAGATTTGCGCGCCACATCGGGTCGTGTCCACTGCATAAATCGCACTGGTCGCGCAAATGAACAGCCGCGAGCGACCCGGACCGCCGAAGGTCAGATTGGCGACGACCTCCGGCACCAGAAGCCGGCCGAGCCGCGCGCCGGACGGCGTCAGGCAATGGATTCCGTCGGCGGCCGAGACCCACAACAGCCCCTCTGTGTCGACGCGCAGCCCGTCGGGCACACGGTCGATGTTGGCGACGACGCGGCTCGCGCCAAGCCGGCATCCGTCGACGACCTCCAGCGCGCGCACATGATGCGGGCGGCTGTCGTCGGAACCGAAGCCGTGCCCCCTCGCCCGTCCGGAATCGGCGATATAAAGCGTCGTCTCGTCGGGCGAGAAGGCAAGGCCGTTGGGCCGGTCGAAATCGTCGGCGACACGCTCGACCGCGCCGCTCGCCGGGTCGATCCGGTAGACATGGTTGCCGCCGATCTCGCTCTCGGCGCGGATGCCCTCATGGTCGGAGACGATGCCGTAGGGCGGATCGGTGAACCAGATCGAGCCGTCGGATTTGACCACGACGTCGTTGGGCGAGTTCAGGCGTTTGCCCCGCCAATGGGTGGCCAGCACCTCGTAGCCGCCATCCATCGTCGTGCGGCTGATGCAACGCCCGCCATGTTCGCAGGAAATCATCGCCCCGGTGCGATCGCGGGTGTGGCCGTTGGTCCACTGCGCCGGCTGGCGGAAGACCCGCAGCCCGGCCTGCTCGGACCACGCCATCATCCGGTTGTTGGGAATGTCCGAGAACCGCAGCTCCGCGATCTCGTCGAACCACACCGGGCCTTCGGCCCAGATGAAGCCCTCCGCGATCCGCTCCAGCCTCGCCCCCGCCGGAAAGAACGACGCAAAGCGCGCATCGTCGGCGACGAGAAATGCCTGTTCCGTCCCCATTCCTTGTTCTTCCCCACACCGTCTTTGTTCGGTCCGGCCCTGTCTCCACCAAGTGCCATCGGGGCAACCGATGACCTGGCCGTTGACCCGATCCTGACCCAGCGATAGCGTATCATCGCTGCACACGTGTGCAATGGCTTGGGTCGCATGCGCGGTCGCAAGGCTTCGACCGACCCTCAACGATAACAAGTTGGGCGCACATGCTGGGAGGCAGGTGCGAGCCTGAGAGGGAGGACATCATGAAACTGTTTTGGTCGAAATCGCTGCTGGCGGGCGCCTTCGCGGCGTCGCTGCTAGGCGCCTTCGGGGCGGCGCACGCGCAGGAAAAGGTGACGATCGCCTCGTCGATGCCGGCGCTCGAATTTCCGTTCTTCGTGCATATGCAGGACGCCCTCACCAAGAAGGCCGCCGAGATCGGCGGCATCGAACTGATCGCGACCGACGGGCAGAACAAGACCACCAAGCAGACCGGCGACGTGGAAGCGGCGATCATTCGCGGGGTCGGCGGCATCATCATCAGCCCGCTCGACGCGGTTGCGATGGCCCCCGCATTGCAGCAGGCGGTCGACGCCGGCATTCCGGTGGTTACCATCGATCGCCGCGTCGAGGGCGTGCCGGGCATTCTGGCTCATGTCGGCGCCGACAACGTCATCGGCGGCGAAGCCCAGGGCAAGCTGATCATGGAGCTATTTCCTGACGGCGCCCGGATCGTGAACCTCCAGGGGCAGCCCGGATCGAGTCCCGCGATCGATCGCAACAAGGGCCTGCACAACGTGCTCGACCCGGTGTCTGACAAGTATGAGTTCGTCGCCGAGCAAACCGCCAATTTTGCGCGCGAAGAGGGCGCGTCTGTCACCGAGGCGATCCTCGCAGGTCTCGACAGCCCGCCGGATGCGATCGTCGCGGCCAATGACGACATGGCGCTCGGGGCGCTTCAGGTGACCCAGGAACGGGGTTTGAGCGTCCCGATCCTCGGCTTCGACGCACTGCCGGAAGCGCTGGCCTCGATCCGCGACGGGGGCCTTGCCGCCACGGTAGAGCAGTTTCCGGGCGGACAGAGCAGCACGGCGCTTCAGGCGATGGTCGACTATATTCGGGACGACAAGAAACCGGAGAGCCTGATTCTGCTGCAGCCGACCGCGATCACCAAGGACAATCTCGACAAGGCCGAACGCCTCGGCGAGATCCAGTAGTCCTCATGGGTCGAGAGGGCCGGGTCCCTGCCCGGCCCCCACGCCGCTTTCCGGGATGTGATCATGAGCAACGCGACTTCGCCTGCGGTCTCGAAACCGCCGGAGCCTCGGTTCGATGCAGTCGAATTCATCGCCACCTATGCCGCGCCCCTGTTCCTTCTGCTGCTGATCGCTGTTTTCGCGATCCTCGAGCCGCGTTTCCTGCATCCGCTGAACATCTTCAACGTGCTCCGGCAGGTTTCAATCTCCGGCCTCATCGCTGTCGGCATGACCTTCGTCATTCTCACCGCGGGGATCGACCTGTCGGTGGGCTCGCTCATGGCCCTGGCCGGCCTCGTCGGCGCCTACGTGTCGAAGGGTGGCCTTGAAGACCGGTTCGCTGTCCCCGCCACCGACGCGGCGGGCAACCCGTTGATCCTCGCGGTCGCCGCAGCGCTGGCGGTCGGGATCGCCGGTGGCGCGCTCCAGGGGCTGGTCATAACGCGGCTCAAGGTGCCACCCTTCGTCGTCACCCTCGGCGGGCTCACCGCCTTTCGCGGCGCCGCTCTGCTGTTTTCCGGCGGCGGGCCGATCTCCGGCTTTTCACCGGCGTTCACCTGGTGGGGACAGGGGCGCATCGGCATGGTTCCCATCCCGGTGATCATCTTCCTGACCGCCGCGGTCCTGGCGCATCTGGTGCTGCGCTACACCGCCTTCGGCAAACATGTTTACGCCACCGGCGGTAATGCCCGCGCGGCTGCGCTCAACGGCGTTCCGACCAAGCGGATCGTCCTGTCGGTCTATGTCATCAGCGGGTTCTTCTGCGCCCTTGCGGCCTTCCTGCTCTCGGCGCGCCTCAACTCCGCCGAAGCCGTCGCCGGTCTCGGCCTCGAACTCACCGTCATCGCCGCCGTCGTGATTGGCGGCACCAGCCTGTTCGGCGGCGTCGGCGGCATTTTCGGCACGGTCGTCGGCGCACTGTTGATCGGCGTCCTGACCAACGGGCTGGTGCTGCTCAACGTCTCGTCCTTCATCCAGCAGATCGTCATCGGCGTCATCCTCGTCGCCGCCGTGGCGCTCGACCAGTACGCCGCCGGCCGGAGGCTGGCCCAGTGAACGCGCCCCTCTTCGAGCTCGCGAACGTGTCCAAGCGGTTCGGCGCGATCCATGCGCTGGAGAATGTCGATCTGTCGCTGGGCCGGGGCGAGGTCGTGGGGCTGATGGGGGACAATGGTGCCGGCAAGTCGACGCTGGTGCGGATCATCGCGGGCAACTTCCAGCCCTCGGAAGGCGAAATCCGGATGAATGGCGAGACCGTGCGGTTCGCCGACAGCGCCGCTGCCCGCGACCGGGGCATCGAGGTGGTCCATCAGGATCTCGCCCTTTGCGACAATCTGACGGCGGCCGACAACGTGTTTCTCGGCCGCGAACTCAAGCGGCGTATCGGACCGTTCACGATCCTCGATTATCGCGCCATGGCCCGGCGTTCGGCCGAGATCTTCGCCGAATTGCAGTCGGAGACCCGCCCGGCCGACAAGGTGCGCATGATGTCCGGCGGCCAGCGCCAGGCGGTGGCCATCGCCCGGACACGGCTCTCGGATTCCCCGATCGTCCTGATGGACGAGCCCACCGCCGCGATCAGCGTGCGGCAGGTCGAGCAGGTGCTCGACCTGATCAAACGCCTCAGGGACAGCGGCGTGACCGTGGTGCTGATCAGCCACCGCATGCCCGATGTCTTCGCCGTGGCCGAACGCCTCGTCGTGTTGCGGCGCGGCCGCAAGGTCGCCGACAAGCCCATCGCCGAAAGCTCCCCCGAAGAGGCGACCGCACTGATCACGGGTGCGATCGAGACGGCATGAGCGGCAACATTTACTCCCCGGGCCCTCCCCGCCGCCGCGTGACCGCTCTCGATGTCGCCCGGCGTGCCGGCGTCTCGAGATCGGCGGTGTCGCGCTCCTTGACCGAAGGTGCCAGCGTGTCGGCCGAAACCCGGCGCAAGGTGCTGCGCGCCGCCAAGGAACTCGGCTACCATCGCAATGCGCTGGTGCGCGGCATGGTTCGTCGGCGCTCCGGCATCATCGGCATCGTCGCGGGGCGTCTGGACAATCCGTTCATCGCCGTGGCGCTCGAACGCCTTTCCCGACGGTTGCAACAGGAAGGCCTCAAGTCGCTGATCTATTCGGGCGACGCGGAAAACGATCTGAAGGTCGCCCTGCCGTCGATGATCGAATACCGGGTAGACGGATGCTTCTTTCTCAGCAACGACCTTTCGCCCAGCGCGGCGGCAAAATATACCAAACTCGGCATTCCACTGATCGTGGTGTTCAATTCCGACATGGAGGGGATTTCCGACCATGGCAACGAAGTGCCCGTCGGCGCCGTGAGCGTCGACAATGTCGAGATGTCCGCGCACGTCGCCGATCTGCTGCTCGATTCCGGCTACACCCGCCTTGCCTATGTTGCCGGACTTCCCGCCGCCACGACGAGCCGCGAGCGCCGGCGCGGCTTCGAAGATCGCCTCGCCGTGCGCGGCGCGCAGCTCGCAGCCGTCGCGATCGGCAATTTCAACTATGCGGACGGGCTGGTCGCCGCGCGGACGCTGTTGTCGGCCGCGGAAAGGCCCGACGCGATCTATGCCGCGAACGACCTGATGGCGATGGCCGCCATGGACGTGGCGCGCCGCGAGTTCGGCCTCGACGTGCCGAACGACCTCGCCGTGGTCGGATTTGACGACATCCCGGTGACCGTCAACGCAGCTTACGAACTGACAACGATCCGTCAGCCGATCGGCGAGATGATCGACACGGCCACCGATATGATGCTGGGGTTCATCGAGGATCCCGCCAGGCGTCCGCTGGAGATTCGCTTGAAGTCAGAACTCGTCCAACGCGGATCAACGGGGCGGCGGCCTGCCTCCCCGCGCCAAAATGACAATCCCGCGCAGTGAGCGCGCGCGCCCCACCCCATCAGGAGGATGAAACCTTGCAATTTCCACGTCGCGAGATCGGACGCACCGGCGTCCGGGTCACCGAATTCGGCTTCGGCGGGGCGCCGCTGGGAAATCTCTACGCCCCGGTGGCCGAGGACGAGGCCCATGCGCTGATCCGCTCGGCATGGAACGCGGGCCTGCGCTATTTCGACACCGCGCCCTATTACGGCTTCGGCCTCTCGGAGCGGCGCTTCGGCGACGCATTCCGTTCGCTGCCGTGGAAGGACGCGGTGGTCTCGACCAAGGTCGGGCGGCTGATCCGGCCGGACCATGGCCCCAATCCGGACCGCGAGAAGTTCATCGACGCCGCTCCGTTCCGCTCCGATTACGACTATTCCTACGACGGCGTCATGCGCTCGCACGAGGACAGTCTGCAAAGGCTGGGGATCGACCGGGTCGACATCCTCTATTTGCACGACATCGGCGCGATGACCCATGGCGCCGAGGCGCATCCGGCGCTGTTCCGCGAAGCGATGGAGGGCGGTTACCGCGCGCTCGACGAGCTGCGGCGCAATGGCGACATCAAGGCGATCGGGCTCGGCGTCAACGAATGGCAGGTCTGCGAGGAGGCGATGGACCACGGAAGCTGGGACGTTTTCCTGCTCGCCGGGCGCTACACGCTCTTGGAACAGACGGCGCTCGATACGTTTCTGCCGCGGTGCCAGCGCGAGGACGTCTCGATCGTCATCGGCGGTCCGTTCAACTCGGGCATCCTGGCAACCGGGCCGAAAGCCGGCGCCACCTACGACTACGAGCCAGCCCCGCCCGAAATCCTCGAACGGACGCGCCTGATCGAAACCGTCTGCAACGCTCATGACGTGCCGCTGGCGGCCGCGGCGCTGCAGTTTCCGCTGACCCATCCGAGCGTTACCGCCGTGATTCCGGGCGTTGCCGCTTGCGCACATCTCGACTGCAACCTCGAGCTCATGCGCCGGCCGATTCCCGCCGGGCTTTGGTCCGACCTGCGATCCGAGGGCCTCTTGCGGCAAGATGCACCGGTTCCCTCCGCATGAGGCGCAGCGGAGACGCATCGGGAATGATCCGGACCATCGATCCCGTCGACGCAAAGACGCTCCTTCACGTGGAGGGCGAAATCGCCTTTCTCGACGTGCGGGAGGCCGGCCAATTCGGCGAGGGGCATCCGCTCTTCGCGGTCCCCTGCCCCTATAGCCGCCTCGAAACGCTGGCCGCGTCGCTGATCTCCAACCGCGACGTTCCGGTGCTGCTGATCGATGCCGGTGACGGTGTCTCGGATCGCGCGGCCGGCCATCTCTCGGCGCTCGGTTTTCACGATCTGGCGATCGTCGCGGGCGGCGCGCCCGGCTGGCAGGCGGCCGGATACACGCTCTTCAAGGGCGTCAACGTTCCGTCCAAGACGCTCGGCGAATTGGCCGAGCACGAATGGCAGCCGCAACAGGTGGACGCCCTCACGCTCCAAAAGTGGCAGGCGGCGGGACAGGCGACACTGTTCGATGGCCGCCCGCCCGCCGAATACGCCAAGATGCATGTCCCCGGCGCCGTCTGCATGCCGAATGGCGAACTCGCCTATCGCGTCGATGCCCTCGCCGGAACGCACGACCGGAATGTGATCGTCGGCTGTGCCGGGCGAACGCGCGGGATTATCGGGGCCATCGGTCTCGAGTTGATGGGCTGTCCGGCGCCGGTCTTCGCCATGCGGAACGGCACACAGGGATGGGCCCTGGCCGGGCTTGATCTGGAACGCGGCGTCGAGGCCGGCCACTTACCGCCGCTCGACGACGCGGCTCGCGCCGCCGCGCGCAAGCGCGCCGCGGCCTTCGCCGAGCGATGGGAGATTCCGATCGCCTCCGCCGCCACCGTGCGGGCCTTCCTGGGCGACGCCTCGCGCACGACCTTCGTCTTCGACGTCCGCTCCGGGTTCGAGGCGGCCGCCGACCCCCTTCGATGCGCACGCCCTGCTCCCAGCGGCCATATCGTGCAGGCCACCGACCAATATGTCGGCGTGCGGCATGCGCGCATCGTCCTGTGCGACGATATCGGAATCCGCGCCGGACTGGCAGCCTTCTGGCTGCGGCAACTCGGCTTCGAGCCCTTCATCGCTCTCCTCGACGGAGACCTGCTGGCACTGCCTGCTCCGGACGATCCGCTCGCGGCCGCATCGGGCGACCTATCGCGGATCGCGGCGGCCGCAGCGCTCGAAAAGCTGCGGGCGAACGAAGCCCGTCTTTTCGATCTCAGATCGTCGCGCAGCTTTCGCCGCAATCATGTCGAAGGCGCCGTCTGGGCGACGCGGGCGCGGCTCGATCGGGTGGTATCGGCGGCTGGATCGAAGCCGATCTTGCTGGTCGCGGAGGACGACGACACCGTCAGGGGCGTGGCGCGCGATCTGCGCGGCATGGGAGTTGAAGACGTCGCCGTCGTCGAGGGAGGACACGTGGCACTCGTCGACCAAGGCGGCCATCAAATCGCATCGCCCGACGACCCGAGCGATGCCGATGCGATCGACTTCCTGGATTTCGTCCACGACCGGCACGACGGCAATCTGGAATCCTCCCGCCGCTATCTGGATTGGGAGACCGGGCTGATCGCGCAACTTGACGCCGATGAACGCAGGGCGTTTCGCCTGGCCCGGAACCCGGACAGCGCCTGAGCCAGGAAACGGTCGCGCTTGCCGCCCATTCTGCCGCGCGAAATTGCCATCTGTTGACAATTTTTTCCATCGCCATTCTATAGCGACGAACGCCTGTCGCGGCAGTTCCAGCACCTGACCACACCCGTTGCCAGGCTCGCCAGTGTCGCGATTGGAACCCGACGTCGTCCCTACCGCATGGGCGCCAAGGATCGACCGCAGCCTGATTTCTGGAGTTCTCATGCCTGTTCCTCACGTCACCGCCCCCCTCGCCGAATGGATAGTCGCCGTCAAAGACGATGACATTTCCCCGGAGGTCCGCCGTGAAGGCGTGCGCACTTTCGTCAATTGGGTCGGCTGCGCCGTCGGCGGAGCAACCCATCCGACTGTGGACGCCGCCATCAGGGCCGTGGATCCCTTTTCCGGTCCGCGCATGGCGACGATCCTGGGACGTGGCGAACAGCTGGACGTCCTGCATGCTGCGCTCGTCAACGGCATCTCGTCGCATGTTCTCGATTACGACGACACCCATCTGAAGACGATCATCCATCCGGCCGGACCGGTGGCGTCGGCCCTCTTGGCCTTGAGCGAAGCCCGGCCGATGAGCGGGCGCGCCTTGATGACGTCGATGCTGGTCGGGATCGAGGTCGAATGCCGGATCGGCAATTGTGTCTATCCCGAGCATTACGACCGCGGCTGGCACATCACCGGCACGACCGGGGTTTTCGGCGCGGCAGCCGCGGTCGGACACGCCATCGGTCTGAACAAGACCCAGATGCAGTGGGCGCTTGGCCTGGCAGCCACCCAGTCCTCTGGCCTGCGCGAGATGTTCGGCACCATGACGAAAAGCTTCCATCCCGGCCGCGCTGCCCAGAACGGGGCCATGTCGGCCCTTCTGGCCGAGGCCGGGTTCGACAGTTCGCTGCAGGGCATCGAGGCGCCGCGCGGTTTCGCCAACGTCTTGTCGACCAAGCAGGACTATGGCGAAATTCTCGACGACCTCGGCACGCGATGGGAAGCCGCGCTGAACAGCTACAAGCCCTTCGCTTGCGGAATCGTCATCCATCCGACCATCGACGGTTGCCAGCAGATCCGAAGCGAGATCGGCGATAAGGTCAAGGACATTCAGTCCGTACACCTGACGACGCATCCGCTGGTTCTCGAACTAACCGGCAAGACCGCGCCGCGCACCGGCCTGGAAGGCAAATTCAGCGTCTATCACGCGGCCGCGAGCGCGCTGCTTGAAGGGGATGGATCGCCCACCGCCTTTACCGACGACATGGTTGGCCGGCCGGACATCGTCGCGCTCCGCGACCGGGTCAGCGCGACCGCCGACCCCGCCTGCCATGAAGCCTCGGTCGACATCGACATCGTGTTCGATGACGGCTCGAAGCTGCACAAGCGGATCGAGCGCGCGATCGGCAGCCGCGAACGTCCGCTCACCGACGACCAGCTCAATGTGAAATTCCTCAACCAGTCCGAGCCGGTCGTCGGCGCCGAGCAGTCGCGCCGTCTCCTCGACATGTCCTGGGCGATCGAAAGTCTGAACGAAGCGGCGGACTTGGCGGAGGAAGCGGCCGCCCAGCGGATTTCCACGGCCGCCGAATGACGCCCGCCTCGTCCCGGAAAGACCCGCTCAGGATCGGCATCCTGGAAGGCGACGACATCGGCCACGAGATTGTGCCGGCCGCGGTCGAGATTGCCAGGGCCGCCGCCGACACGGCCGGATTGGCAATCGAGTGGACCGAAGTTCCGATCGGCCGTCGCGCCCTCGACACGCTTGGCCACACCATGCCGGAGGGGACGCTGGAGACGCTCGGCGCGCTCGATGGCTGGATTCTCGGGCCGATCGGCCATCGCGACTATCCCAAGGTCGCGGAGGCGATCAATCCGCATCCGATCCTGCGCAAGCATTTCGACCTGTTCGCGAACGTGCGTCCGACCCGTTCCTTTCCGGGCATCGGCTGCCTGCATGACGACATCGACCTCGTCATCGTGCGCGAAAACAACGAGGGCTTCCAGCCCGACCGCAACGTCGTCATGGGATCGGGAGAATTCCGCCCGACACACGACGTGACGATCTCGGTCCGGGTGATCACCAGTGAGGGGAGCCGCAAGGTGGCGCGCGCGGCCTTCGAGATCGCGCGCTCGCGCTTAAAGCGCCTGACCCTCGTCCATAAGAACACCGTCTTCAAGCTCGGCTGCGGCATGTTCGTGGACAGTTGCTACGAGGTGGCGGCGGACTTTCCCGACGTCACCGTCGACGAAGTGATCGTCGACACGATGGCGATGCGCCTGATCCGCGACCCGCAGAGCTTCGACGTCGTAGTGACGACCAACATGTTCGGCGACATCCTGACCGACGAGGCGGCGGGCCTCGTCGGCGGGCTCGGCATGGCGCCCGGCCTGTGCATTGGCCGTGGCGCGATTGCGATGGCGCAGGCCACACATGGTTCGGCGCCGGACATCGCCGGAAAGGGCATCGCCAATCCCTTCGCCATGATCGAATCGACGCGGATGCTCTTTGACTGGCTCGGCCGTCGCCGCGCCATCCCGGCGGCCGTCGACGCCGCCGTGCTGATGAAACGCGGGATCGACCACGCGCTGTCGCGGGCCGAAACGCGGACGGCGGACATCCGCGGCACAGGAACCCAACGCGCCATGATCGAAGCGGTCATCGCGGGTGTGCGTGAAAAGGGTGCCCTGGCACATTGATTGAGCATCGGAATGATCCGAAAACCGAATTCCATTTTTGATCCGAAGCTCTGGCGTACCGCGGATTTTGAAGTGTCCGAGTCTGCGAACGTGTGACCGACGTCGCGTCACATCGATTTGCTCCCGCTGGATCAAGAGCTTTTGCGTATCGCATGACAATTCACGTAGAAGCGTCGGAACGCATTCGATCCAGGAAAGGTCGTTCAATGTCGGTGACGGACGCTTCGCAAGCCAGGGACGAGCTCACCACGCTTCAGACCTCCTCGCTCGCCAGCGCGGTCGAGAAGCAGATCGAGCATCTGATTCTTGGCGGGGAGCTTCAGCCGGGCGAGCGCTTGAACGAGTTCCAACTGGCCAACCGTTTCGGCATGAGCCGGGGTCCCTTGCGCGAAGCGATGCGCAGCCTCCATGCGAAGGGATTCGTCGACGTCGTGCGCAATCGCGGCGTATTCGTCCGCCAGATCCACGTCGAGGAAGCGCTGGAGATCTACGATCTGCGCTCGGCGATTTTCGGCCTCGCGGGGCGACTGCTCGCCGAGCGGGTGACCGACGACATGATGCGTCGGCTCCAGAGTTACCTCACGCGGATGGACGAGATCGCAGCCAAGAGCGACTTCGACGCCTATTATCCGATGAATCTGGAGTTCCATTCCTACCTCGTGACGTCGGCCGGAAATCGGACCTTGGTCGGCGAATACCGCAGCCTGGTGAACCGGCTGCATCTGTGCCGCGCGCGAACCTTGGTTCAAGCCAAGGGGCTCTCGGTGTCGAACAAAGAACATCGCGAGATGGTCGAGGCTTTGGCTTCCGGCAATGCGGATCGGGCCCAGGAGACCTTCTTTCGCCATGTCCAAAAAGCCAAGCTGAGGTTTCTGTCGACCTTCGACGAGGCGACGATCAGCGCCACCGACAAGGGCGCCCGCGAACGATGATCGCCGCTAGCTTTCCGAAATCGCTCTGCCCGCGGTTCTATACGCGCCCCGGCAACGGCATGTCTGACTGGAGACCGGCGTGAAAAAGCTGATTACCTTCGACGTTTACAGCGCGCTGTTCGACATTGCCGGGAGCATCGCGCCGCGCGTCGCGTCCCGCCTGTCTCTGCCGGAGACGGACGCGCGGGCGTTTTTCGCCCTCTGGCGGGACAAGCAGATGGAGCGGCTGCAGCTCAGCAACTCGCTCGACGGCGAGCGTGTCCCGTTTCGCGACGCGACGCGGCAGTCCTTCGACTATGCCGTCCGCCTGCACCGCCTGGAAGTGTCACCCGACATACGCGAGGAACTGGTCGCGGCGTGGGATGAAATCGATCCGTGGCCGGAGGCTGAATCCGTCGTGCGAGCGGTCAAGGATCGCGGCTATCAGACGGCCATTCTGTCGAACGGGGACGAGGCCATGCTCAAGGCCGTGGCCGGCCGCATTGGCAACCCCTTCGATCACATCTTCTCGTCCGAGCACGCCGATCGCTACAAGCCGCATCCGGCCGTCTATCGCCTGCCGCAGCAGCGGCTCGGCCTCTCACCCGCCGAGATACTGCATGTCGCCGGCAGCCGCACCGACGCGCTTGGCGCGGCGGCGGCCGGCCTGGAGTGTTATTGGTCGAACCGGGCCGGCGATGCCGTTCTCGATCCACGCTACGCGCCGACCTACGACGCCCGCGATCTTACGGATCTTGCGGCCATCCTTCAGGCTTCGTAGGCCTCCAGGCACATCAAGACAGTTGCGTCAAAGGCGGACGAAAGTCCGCGCGCCCTGTTCGCACCTGTCTGGAGCATTACGCCAGCGCCTTGGCTTTGCGAAACGAGACCAGCCGGCGGCTGGTCTCGTCCCACAGGACGAGTGGCACGCTGCGAAGGCTATCGCGCAGGGTGATCCGGCCGACCTCGCTCAGTTCCGGATGATCCCTCAGGATTTCCGGAAGCCGATAATAGGGCACGCGGCTGGCAAGATGGTGCACGTGATGGATGCCGATATTGCCGGTGAACCACCGCAGGACACCCGGCAAATCATAATGCGACGAACCGTGCAGCGCCGCCTCTTGGAACTCCCAATCGGAGCCCTGCGACCAATGCGTTTCCTCGAATTGGTGCTGCACGTAAAACAGCCAGACGCCGATCGAGGCCGCCAGGATGACGATCGGCAGATGGACGAAGAAGAACGGCCCGACACCGCCGAGCCAGATCATGGCGGTCGCCAATAAAACGACGCTCAGATTGGTCGCCATCGTCGAAATCCAAGGCTCGGCCCCGGCGCGCATCATCCCGATCGGCAATCGTTGCTCGAACAGAAACAACCAGATCGGCCCGATGCCGAACATCACGATCGGATGGCGATAGAGTCGATAGCGCAGCCGGCCCCAACGCGACAAAGCCTTATATTCCGCGACCGTCAGCGTCATGATGTCGCCGACGCCGCGTTCATCGAGATTGCCGGTCGAGGCGTGGTGCTTGGCGTGCATGCGCCGCCAATAGTCGTAGGGCGTCAGGGTCAGGACGCCGATCGCGCGGCCGGTCCAGTTGTCGAAATGTCGATTGGCGAAGAAAGATCCGTGGCCGCAATCATGCTGGATGATGAACAGCCGCAGCAAAAAACCGGCCGCCGGGATGATCAGGAGCAGTCCCCACCAGATCCCGTAGGAGACAGCGGCGAACGCCAGTGCCCAGAGCAGGGCAAACGGGACCAGCGTGATCGCAAGCTCGATCGCACTGCGGGTCCGTCGCGGCTTGCGGTAGTTGGACAGGACTTTCGGCCACATGGGCTGACGAAGCCCCGGTGTGGAGGATGGTGCATCGGTTTTCATGGACAGTCGCGGTCTCCGGGTCTCAGCGCGAAACGGACGCGCCGGAGATGGTGCACTTGCAGCGGATCCAGCGTCTCGGGCAAAATCCTCTGCATGCCCGAGCACTAGCATTGAAAATTTCTTTTTGCAGCAGATTTCGTCGCCGCGCCTGCGATCCCGCCCACGAGCCCTGCCGCCTATAGGCGGCCAAGCATCAAAAGAGCGGCGGATCAGGGGGCCTCGCCGATCTCGCCATCAAGAATATATCTGCGTTTTTCGCCGTCCGCCGGCTTGATGACAAGCGAGCCAACCCCGCGCTTTCCCTCGAACTGACCGGTTCCGCTGACGAGCTCCCAATAGCCGTTGTCGAAAAGCGCCGGTTTGTCCCCCTTGCGAATGAACACTGCGCGTACAGTCCAGCGGACGACTGCGACATCGCCGTTTTTGGCTTTGAGTTGAAGATAACCGAGTGGATTGCCTCCGGTCGGAGGCGAGATATCGTGCCAGCCGAATTCGGTCACGGATGCCCCGGCGAAGACGCCCGTGCCCTCCGCCGTTCCCTCGCGCCGGACGGCGAGAACAAAATGCTTCGTACCGTCGCCGAAGTCGAATTTCATTTGCTCTTGTGGCGTCAACACGGCTTCCACGAAAACCGGTTCGGCTAGAGACGGAACTGTTGCAAACAGTGAAGTCGCGACAGCAACGATCATCGTTTTTCTCATGAGGGCCTCCAGATACCAAAGCAGTATCGCCCCCCCCTTCGCACGCCACGCATGCGCGGCATAGAAGCTTCACGCATTCGTCAGCGCGGTCGCGGCAAACGTGAACGCTGCCGATCAGTCGAACGCTTCGGCGAGGTCGATCAGCCGAAAGCGCACATCCTCGCGGCCCCGGAAGCGATCGAGCGACAAGGTGCCGGCCGCATGAATAGGCCGATCCCGCGCCGCCAGAAGCCGCTGCCCCACATCGGTTTCGGCAGCCTTGAAGGCGATGGCCTGGACGCTGGCTCCATCCGCGCCCCGCAACGTTGCCCGGACATGCCCCTTGCCGACGATCGAGGACGACGCGATTCGGTGCCGGGCGAGCGCGAAGATCGGTGCGGCGTGTCCCGATCCATAAGGCCCGGCCCGTTCGATTGTAGAGTAGAGATCCGGGGTTAGCCCCGCGGCGCTGACGGCGCCATCGATCTTGAGCGATTCCCCCTCGCGTAATGCCGCGACCGCGTTCGCAGCGCCGGCCTCGAGGAACGCCCGAAAATCGCCGAGCCGATCCTTGTGGACGGTGATCCCGGCGGCCATCGCGTGCCCGCCGCCTTTTTCAAGCAGGCCAGCCGAGACCGCCTCGCGCACCAGCCGGCCGAGATCGAAGCCGCCGATCGAGCGGCCCGACCCGGTTCCCCGCCCCGAGCCGTCGAAAGCGATGGCGAAAGCCGGACGGCGATGGCGCTCCTTCAGCCGCGCCGCGAGCAATCCGACGATCCCTGGGTGCCATTCCCGCGATCCGGCAACCAGAATCGACGGCCCCTCCCCGCCACCGATTTCCGCCATGACCTCGGCTTCGGCCTGTTCGAGCATGACGTGCTCCATCGCCTGCCGCTCTTCGTTCAACACGCTCAGATGAGCAGCGAGATCGTCCGCCTCGCCGGCATCATCGAGGCAAAGCAGGCGGCTGCCGAGCGACGCATCGCCAATCCGCCCACCGGCATTGATCCGGGGGCCAAGAAGAAAGCCGAGGTGATGGCATTCGACCGGCCCCGACAAGCGGGCGACACGCGCCAGCGCGGCGAGACCGAGATTGTGCTGGCCGTGCATGACCCGCAGTCCCTGCACGACGAAAGCGCGGTTGAGGCCGACCAGCGGCACCACGTCGCAGACGGTGGCGAGCGCCACGAGGTCGAGCAGGCCGAAGACGTCCGGCAGACTTGCCTGCGCCCGTCCGCGACGGCGCAATTCCCGCGAAATAGCGACCAGCGTCATGAAGACGACGCCAGCGGCGGCGAGATGCCCAAGTCCCGACAAGTCATCCTGGCGGTTAGGATTGACCAGCACCGCTTCGGGAAGCTCGGGGCCGGTCTGGTGGTGGTCGAGGACGACCACGTCGACACCCGCCTGCCGGGCAGCTTCTATCGCCTCGAAACTTCCGGTCCCGCAGTCGACGGTGACGATCAGCGTCGCGCCCGCGGACGCCAGTTCCCGCATCGCGGCGGGGTTCGGACCGTAGCCCTCGGTGATCCGGTCGGGGATGCGGATCGTCGCGTCAATGTCGAAATGCTTCAGATAACGCCACAAGAGCGACGACGACGCGGCACCATCGACATCGTAATCGCCGAAAATCGCGACCGTTTCCTGTCTCTCGACGGCATCGGCGAGGCGCGCTGCGGCGGACTCCATGTCCGTCATGGTCGACGGATCGGGCATCATGTCGCGGATGCGCGGATCGAGAAAGGCGGCGGCGTCGGCCTCGGCCACTCCGCGCGCTGCGAGGACGCGGCAGACGATATCGGGCAGCGCCAGCGTCTGGGCTATCTTCAGCGCCGAAGCCTCGGCGCGCTCGTCGAGGGCGTTCAGCCAACGGCGACCACCGATCGAGCGGTCGACGGCAAGAAAGGTGCGGGCAGATGTGACCATGGAGCTTGTTCTGGCGAAGCGAGACCGGACGTGCAACCCGGCCCGCGGCGTTGTTCGCTCAGAGGCCGAATTTCGATCGACCGTGATGCTGTGCTCGCACTTCGCGAATGGTGCGCGAGTGCGACCGCATCACCAGTGTGTGCGTGGTGATCCGGTCGCGATAGAACCGAACACCATCGAGAAGGTTGCCGTCGGTCACACCGGTCGCCGCGAAGATGACGTCACCGGCGGCCATCTCCTCGGCGCTGTAGACCCGGTACGGATCGGCGATGCCCATCTTTTCGGCCCGCGCGCGTTTCTCGTTGGTGTTAAGCTGCAAGCGCCCCTGCATCTGGCCACCGGTGCACCGCAGGGCCGCCGCCGCCAGCACGCCCTCCGGCGCGCCGCCGATGCCCATATAGATGTCGATGCCGGTTTCCTCCGGATCCGTCGTATGGATCACGCCGGCCACGTCGCCGTCGCCGATCAACCGGATCGCCGCGCCCACCGCGCGCACCGCTTCGATCAGCGCCGCGTGGCGCGGGCGATCGAGGATGCAGGCGGTGATTTCCGAGACCGCCACACCCTTGGCCTTGGCCAGGGCCTGCAGGTTTTCCTCCGGCGAACGGGACAGATCGACGATGCCGTCGTCATAACCCGGACCGATGGCGATCTTCTCCATATAGACGTCGGGCGCATTCAGGAGGCTGCCGCGCACCGCCATGGCGATCACCGCCAGCGAGTTCGGCAGGTTCTTCGCACACACGGTCGTGCCCTCGAGCGGATCGAGGGCGATGTCGACCTTAGGGCCGTGTTTGGTGCCGACTTCCTCGCCGATGAACAACATCGGCGCCTCGTCGCGTTCGCCTTCCCCGATGACGATGAGCCCGTCGATGGCGAGCCCGTTCAGTTCGCTGCGCATGGCGTCGACCGCCGCCTGATCCGCGGCCTTTTCATCGCCGCGCCCGCGCAGATTCGCCGCGGCGACGGCCGCCATTTCGGTCACGCGGGCGATTTCGAGAGTGAGAACCCGGTCCAGCGTTTCGCCGCCGCTGCTGCTGTCGGTCATGTCCGCTCCCTTCATGGCCAACCCCACACGATTCGATCCGGCGTCGGATTACAAGCGTGATATGCCTTGCGCCTGTGAAAACGCAATGTCGCTCTGCCGGGCGCAAAGCATGCCATCGCTGGGCAGAGCCGTCCCTGTCAGTCCAGCGCCTCGATCCGGATCATCTTCGGCTCATCCTTGAGATGCCCGTCCTTGGAAACGAGCTCCAGCGCCTTGCGCACGGCGGCTTCCGTGGTTTCGTGGGTAACGAGAATGACCGGCGCCGTCGTCGCGTCGGCGGAGTGCTCGCGCCGCCGCTGGACGATCGATTCAAGCGAGATTTCGTTTTCGGCCATGCGCCGCGCGATCGAGGCGAAGGCGCCGACCCGGTCATAGACCGACAGCCTAATGTAATAGCCGCCCTCGTGAGCGCGCATCCGCGCACGCTTGTAGGGAACGAGCTTTGCCGGCGGCAGCCCGAGGGTCGGAGGCAACACGCCACCGGCGACGTCCATGATGTCGGAAAGCACCGCCGAGGCCGTCGCATCACCGCCGGCGCCAGGGCCGGCGAGCAGGATCGAACCAAGGAGATCGCTGTCGACGGCGACGGCGTTGGTCACGCCGTCCACCTGCGCGAGCGCCGAATGCGCCGGGATCATCGTCGGGTGCACCCGCTGCTCGATCCCCGTCTCGGTCAGTTGCGCCACCGCCAGAAGCTTGATGCGATAGCCGAGTTCCGCTGCCGCTTCGATGTCGTCATTGGTGACCGACGAAATACCCTCGATGAACACGCTGTCGAGATCAATCTCGCAACCGAAGGCGAGCGAGGTGAGGATCGCCAGCTTGTGGGCGGCGTCGAATCCACCGATATCGAAGGTCGGATCGGCCTCGGCGTAGCCGAGCCGCTGGGCGTCCTTCAGGCAGTCGTCGAACGCGATGCCCTCGTTCTCCATACGGGTCAGCATGTAGTTGCAGGTGCCGTTGAGAATGCCATAGACGCGGCTGACGTCGTTGCCCGACAGCGCCTCGCGCATGGTTTTGATGATCGGAATGCCGCCCGCGACGGCTGCCTCGAACAAGATCTCGGTCTCGTTTCGCGCCGCCAGCGTGGCGAGCGCCACGCCGTGATGCGCCAGCAAGGCCTTGTTGGCGGTAACCACCGGCAAGCCGCGCCCCAGCGCGGCCGTCACCGCTTCCAATGCGGGGCCCGTATCTCCGCCGATCAATTCGACGAAAACGTCGATGCCGCCGTTTTCCGCCAATGCGACAGGATCATCGAACCAGGCGAGTTGCGATGTGTCGAAACCACGATCCTTTAATCGGTCGCGCGCCGAGATGCCGGCCAGTTCGATCGGCCGACCGACCCGGTTGGCCAGGGTTTCCGACTTGGTCTCGATGAGCCGCGCGAGGCTCGCGCCGACCGTTCCTAGCCCGGCAAGACCGAGCCGCAATGGGCTTTTCATGAGCACCTTGTGACTGTTCGCGTAGTTTTGGCGCCGTTCACAAATGGGCGCCGAGGGAAACGACCTTCTGCCCGGCTTCGTCGCCGCTGGCAAGGAAGCGGCGGATGTTGCGCGCCGCCTGTCGGATGCGATGCTCGTTTTCGACCAATGCGATGCGCACATGCTCGTCGCCGTGTTCGCCGAAGCCGATGCCGGGCGCGACGGCCACGTCGGCCTTTTCGATCAAAAGCTTGGAGAATTCGAGCGAGCCGAGATGGCGATACGCTTCCGGTAGCTGCGCCCAGGCGAACATCGTCGAGGACGGTGCCGGGATCGGCCAGCCGGCCCGCGTGAACGATTCGACGAGCACGTCGCGGCGCCGGTGGTAGATCTCGCGCACCTCCCGCGTGGCCTCCTCGCCGGCATTCAGGGCCGCGGTCGCGGCTACCTGGATCGGGGTGAAGGCGCCGTAATCGAGATAGGATTTGACCCGGGCCAATGCGGCCAGCAAGCGCTCGTTGCCGACGGCAAAGCCCATGCGCCATCCTGGCATCGAAAAGGTTTTCGACATCGAGGTGAATTCGACGGCGACGTCCATGGCTCCCTCAACCTGGAGGATCGAGGGCGGCGGCGGACCGTCGAAATAGATCTCGGCATAGGCAAGATCGGACAGGACGATGATCTCGTGCTTGCGGGCGAAGGCGACGATCTCGCGATAGAAATCGAGATCGGCCTCGAAGGCCGTGGGGTTGGACGGATAATTGAGAATGATCGCGATCGGTTTCGGGATCGAATGACGGACGGCTCGGTCGATGGCGACCATGAAATCCGCGTCCGGCTTGGCCGGAATCGCGCGAATCGTTCCGCCGGACATGATGAAGCCGAAGGCATGGATCGGATAGGTCGGATTGGGGCATAGCACCACGTCGCCCGGCGCGGTGATGGCCTGCGCCATGTTGGCGAAGCCTTCCTTCGAACCGAGCGTCGCGACAACCTGCGTGTTCGGATCGAGCGTCACGCCGAACCGGCGCGCGTAGTATTTCGCCTGCGCCTTGCGCAGCCCCCCGATGCCCTTGGACGCCGAATAGCGGTGCGTGCGCGGATCGCGAATGACCTCGCACAGCTTGTCGACGATGAATTTCGGCGTCGCGAGGTCGGGGTTGCCCATGCCGAGATCGATGATGTCGGCACCGTTGGCCCGCGCCGTCGCCTTGAGCCGGTTGACCTCCTCGAACACGTAGGGCGGCAGTCGGCGAACTTTGTGAAATTCTTCCATGGTTTTCGTTCCGCGGCGTGGCGCTGGTTGCGGGAAGGAAGCGGCGAACGACGCGGGTCTACTGACCCGCCTCGATCTGCCGCAACACCTCTTCGGGACTCAGTGTTGGCTGAGCGTTCGGCGTCGGCTTGGCCGCGAGTGCCGCATCGACGTCGGCCGCCTGCTTGCGTCGAACGCCTTCCAGTCGAGCGATTTCGGAGGGATAGCTGCTCGACGTCGCGGCGGATGCGCGCTGGCTGGCCTGTGCATTGAGACGCGACTGCTGCGCCCGAACTTGCGCGTCGGTCAGTTGCGGCGCCGCCGTATCGGGATAGGCGCCGAGAAGCGGATAGCCGTCGCTGTCGAACCGCTGCGAGGAGGCGACCGGCGCCGCCGCCTGCGCCCGCAGGGCGGCCAGCGATGGATCCTCCTCGTCCGGAAAGATCGACTGGCATGCGGCTGCCGGCAAAAGCACCGCAAGGACCGCAAGCGGCCGAAGAACTGAAAGCGTAATCATCGCAGGTCGGTATCAGGCCTTCTTGAAACGGCGCACTGTGTCATATCCTACAGGAACGGCATTTACAAAATACCGCCGATCGATTGTTCATGGACCAAGGTGCGGTCACAATGCACCCGCGCGACGCAGCGTAGCGAGGCCCGGACGGAGAAAACGGCAGCCTCGACAGGAGGAAAGCACGATGACAACCAAGCGATCGGCAGAGCTCGGCGGCATCGACAAGACCGGCACCGGCGAGGAATACGTGGTGAAGGACCCCCAAGCCTTTGCCCTGAATATGGCGCGGGTGCTGGAGCAGTTGGGCAAGGCGGCGGCAGCCTGGGTGGAGCCGCGCGAGAAGGGAGAATTCGACGCCGGTCCTGTCTCCATGGACGAAATGGTCCAGACCCTTTCGAAAATCTCCGACTATTGGCTAACTGATCCCGGTCGCGCGGTCGAGGCGCAGACCAGCCTGTTCACCGGCTACATGGACGTCTGGAACAATTCGATCCGCCGCATGTCCGGCGAGACGGCGTTGAGCCCGGTCGAGCCGCAGCCCGGCGACAAGCGCTTCGCCGACACGGAATGGAACAGCAATCTGTTCTTCGACTTCGTCAAGCAGGCCTATCTCCTGACCGCGCAATGGGCCGAGGATCTGGTCGACAAGACCGAAGGTCTGGACCCGCACACGCGCCACAAGGCCGCTTTCTACATGAAGCAGGTGTCGAACGCGCTGTCTCCATCCAATTTCATTGCCACCAATCCCGAGCTCTATCGCGAGACGGTCGCCTCGAACGGGGAAAACCTCGTGCGCGGCATGAAGATGTTCGCGGAGGACATGGCGGCGGGCGGCGGCAATCTGCGGCTGCGGCAGTCCGACGACTCCTCTTTCGAGGTCGGCCGCGACATGGCCCTGACCCCGGGCAAGGTGGTGGCGCAGAACGACGTCTGTCAGATCATTCAATATGCGCCGGAGACCGAGACGGTGTTCAAGCGGCCGCTTCTCATCGTGCCGCCTTGGATCAACAAGTTCTATATCCTCGATCTCAACCCCGAAAAATCCTTCATCAAATGGCTGGTCGAACAGGGCCACACCGTCTTCGTCATTTCCTGGGTCAACCCGGACGACAAGCAGGCGGAGAAGGGCTGGAGCGATTACATCGAGGAGGGCATCGTCTTCGGCATCGACACGGCGGAGGCCGCCACCGGCGTCGGTGAGGTCAATACGATCGGCTATTGCGTCGGCGGCACGCTGCTCGCCGCCACCCTCGCCTTTCTGAAAGCCAGCGGCGACGAGCGCATAGCCAGCGCGACATTTCTGACCACTCAGGTCGATTTCACCCACGCCGGTGACCTGAAGGTCTTTGTCGACGAGGCGCAGTTGCAGACGCTGGAACGCACGATGGGCAAGAAGGGCTATCTCGAGGGCACGCAGATGGCAACGGCGTTCAATCTGCTGCGGTCCGGCGATCTGATCTGGCCGTATTTCGTCAACAACTATCTGCGCGGCAAGGAGCCGATGCCGTTCGACCTGCTCTACTGGAACGCCGACTCCACCCGCATGCCGAAGACGAACCATCTGTTTTATCTGCGCAATTGCTATCTGGAAAACCGGCTGTCGGGGGGCACGATGGAAATCGACGGCAAACGCCTCGACCTGTCGACGGTCGACGTCCCGATCTACAATCTGGCCACCAAGGAGGACCACATCGCGCCGGCCCGCAGCGTCTTCGTCGGCAGTCGCGTCTTTGGTTCGGATGTCACCTACGTCCTGTCCGGCTCCGGCCATATCGCCGGCGTCATCAATCCGCCCGCCAAGAAGAAATATCAGTACTGGACGGGTCCGACGCCGAAGAAGGTCGCGGCCTACGAGGATTGGCTGCTCGCGGCGAACGAAACAGCAGGTTCCTGGTGGCCGCACTGGCAGGAATGGATCGCCGAAAAGTCTGGCAACCTCGTCAAGGCGCGCAAGCCCGGCGGTCGCAAGCTGAAACCGATCGAGGATGCCCCCGGGTCTTACGTGAAGGTCAGGGTTTAGCACAGGCGGGTGGGCCGAACGGATATTGGAGTTCCCGTCCGATCGCATTGGAGAAGGACGGTCGGCTGACAGCCGAGGCGGAAGGGTTGCGGCCCGCCCGCCGATAGAACGGGAACGAAAATTGACAATCACAAAGGGGAGGACGACGTGAACAAATTCGCGAAAACCGGTCTTGCCGCCATGCTGGCAGCGGGAGTCTTGTCGACGCCCGCCAAGGCCCAACAGGACAACCAGACATCCGACCAGCCGGACGAATGGTGCCAATCCAAATGGGGACCTGACGACGAAATCGGGGCGGCCAATCTGCTGACCCCTGAGATGGCCCTTGAGGCCGCCAAGCTGGTCAAGACCGGTAAAGTCTATTCCCTCGGCGCGGAGACCAATTCCAAGACGCCGGCATTCGGTTCCCGCTCCTGGGCGCTGGTGATCAACCAGCCGGGTCAGGTCGGCGGCATCGGCCTTGGCCCGACCAAGACCAACTACAATGACGACATCTACATGGGCTATGTCGGGACCGGCTCGCAAATCGACGGCCTCGGCCATATCGGCATCGACAATGTCTACTACAATTGCAACAAGAACAGCGACTTCGTCCAGGCCGACGGGCTGACCAAGCTTGGTGTGGAGACGATCCCGAATATCGTCACCCGCGGCATCGTTCTCGATATGACGGATCACTTCGGCATGGACGTGCTCGAAGCGGGCACGGCCTTCAATCGCGAGGATATCGAAGCGCAGGCCGAAAAACAGGGTGTCGAAATTCGCGAGGGCGACGTCGTTCTCTTCCACACCGGCTGGTTGTCGCTCGTGGGCAATGACGACGCGCGCTACATCAAGGGCGAGCCGGGCTTGGGCAAGGACGGCGCCGAGTATCTCGTCACAAAGAACGTGGTCGCCGTCGGAGCCGACAGCTGGGGACTCGAAGCCGTGCCCTTCGAGGAAGGCGTCGGCATTTTCGAGGTGCATCAGATCCTGATCCCGCGCAACGGCGTCTTCATTCTGGAGAACATGGACACCGCCGAACTGGTCGCGGATGAGGCCTGGGAGTTCATGTTCGTCCTCGGCCAGTCGAAATTCACCGGCGGCGTGCAGGCCGTCATCAACCCGACGGCGGTGCGCTGATCGACGCGGGAGGCGGTCACGAAAGTCGCGGCCCATGACAGCCGCGGAAACACGCATTGACGGGAGTGTCCCGCCGCAGCTATCGGCGGGCCTATGGTCGCCTTCCCCTCGCCGCTCCAGCCGGCATGCCTTTTGCGCCGCTACAAACGCTTTCTCGCCGACGTCCTGATCGACGGCGAGAGCGACCCGGTCACCGTCCACTGCCCGAACCCCGGCGCGATGCTGGGGCTCAAGGCGGAGGGATCGCGGGTCTGGCTGTCGCGCTCGGCCAATCCCGCCCGCAAGCTTCCCCTGACGCTGGAGATCATCGAAGCGGACGGAACCCTCGTCGGCATCAACACGGCCCTGCCGAACCGTCTTGCCGAAGAGGCGATCGCGTCGGGGCTCGTCCCGTCGCTGGCAGCATTCGGAGCGGCGCGGCGCGAGGTGAAATACGGCCGCAATTCCCGCGTCGACCTTCTCTACGCCGACCCTGAGGGACAGCCGGTCTATGTCGAGGTCAAGAACGTCCACCTAATGCGCCAACCGGGCCTGGCCGAATTTCCCGACTGCGTGACGACGCGCGGCGCCAAGCATCTCGTCGAACTCGGCGACCGCGTCGCGGCCGGCGAGCGGGCGATCATGCTCTACGTGGTACAAAGGGCGGACTGCGACCGCGTGGCTTTCGCGACCGATCTGGACCCGGCCTACGCCGCCGCATTTGCCGCTGCGCGCGCACGAGGGGTTGAAGCCCATGCCGTTCGATGCGACATCAGCTTGACATCCATCCGTCCCGTGACCGCCCTTCCGATCGTCGATACTGCGCCCCGACCATGACCACTTATCTCGAAGCCGAACCGAACCCGACCCGCAACTCCGGCGCGATCCGCCTTTACGACGCCGCGGCGTTCGAGGGGATGCGGCGGGCCTGCCAGCTCACCGCGCGCTGTCTCGACGGCCTCGCCGCCATCGTCGAGCCGGGCGTCACCACCGAGACGATCGACCGCTATGTCGTGGACTTCGCGCTGGCCAACGACGCGTTTCCGGCGACGCTGAACTATCGCGGCTACGGCAAGAGCGTCTGCACCTCGATCAATCATGTCGTCTGCCATGGCATACCGAACGACAAGCCGCTGAAGGAAGGCGACATCGTCAATATCGACGTGACCTTCATTCACGACGGATACCATGGCGATTCCTCGCGCATGTACCCGGTTGGGCGCATCAAGCGCGCCGCCGAGCGGTTGTGCGACATCACCTATCGTTCGCTGCTGCTTGGCATCGAGGCCGTGCGTCCGGGCGGCCATACCGGCGATATCGGCGAGGCGATCCAGACCTACGCGGAATCCGAGCGTTGCTCGGTCGTGCGCGATTTCTGCGGTCATGGCGTCGGCAAGCTGTTCCACGACGCGCCGAATATCCTTCACTACGGCCGTCGGGGCGAAGGACCGGAAATGCGCCCCGGCATGGTCTTCACAATTGAACCGATGATCAATATCGGTCGGCCGCATGTGAAAATCCTCTCCGACGGCTGGACGGCCGTCACCCGCGACCGCTCGCTGTCGGCCCAATACGAACACACGGTCGGCGTGACCGAGACCGGTTGCGAGGTCTTCACCCTGTCGCCCGCCGGGCTCGACACGCCGGGGCTGACGGTCGAGCCCTTAGCCGGCGCGGCGGAATAGCCGCCCGGCGATGACGCATTCCGGCTCCGACGACGAACCGGATTTTCCCGGCCTCAGCGAGGCTCGTTCACCGCGAACGCCGGCCGCCGCCGGCCACGCCAGGCCCGCGGCCAAGCACCATGACGGCCACCGCGATCGCCTGCGCGAGCGGTTCAGCGACGCCGGCGCCAGGGCGCTGGCCGATTACGAACTGCTGGAACTGATCCTTTTCCGCACCATCCCCCGCCGTGACGTCAAACCGATCGCCAAGGCGCTGATCGCCCGGCTCGGTTCGCTGGCGGAGGTGCTGAACGCGCCGCCGCGCCGGCTGATGGAGGTGCCAGGGGTCAAGGACGCCGTGGCGCTCGATATCGCCATCGTCGCCGCGGTAAACCAGCGCGCGATGCGATCGGCGGTGAAAAGCCGCGAGGTGCTGTCGTCCTGGGCGGCGGTTCTCGACTATTGCAAGGCGGCGATGGCCTACGAGACGCGGGAGCAATTCCGCATCCTGTTCCTCGACCGGAAGAACGCCCTAATCGCCGACGAGGTGCAGGGCACGGGCACCGTCGACCATACGCCGGTCTATCCGCGCGAGGTCGTCAAGCGGGCGCTCGAATTGTCGGCGACCGCGATCATCCTCGTCCACAACCACCCGTCCGGCGATCCGACGCCGTCACGGGCCGACATCGACATGACCCGCACCATCGTCGAGACGGCGAAACCCTTGGGTATTTCCGTGCATGACCACATCATCATCGGCAAGGCCGGCCATGCCAGCCTCAAGGGCCTGCGACTGATCTGAGCGCGGCCTTAGGGCATCGAACCGAAAAGTGGAACCCGGTTTTCGGATTATTCCGATGCTCAATCAAAGTGTTAAAGCGTCCTTTGTGCGTCCGAACAGACGCACGGCGCTCTAATGCAGATAGCCGCCATCCTTCACCAACCGCAGTTCGCGCGGCTTGATCAGGCCTGCGTGCATGATCCGCACCGAGTGGATCGCCGCCTCGATCTCGCGTTCCCAATGGTCGAGGAAACGCCGCAGCCGGGGATATTCCGGGGCCAAATCCTCGAATTGCCAGGCGAAAGTCTGCAGGAAGCTGGGATGGTCCGGCATCCGGTACAGGACCTCCGCCGTGGTCAGGCCATAGCCCTGCAACATCCGTTCGAATTGCGGATCGGCGGTCTTGATGGTCATCGGCGCACCTTTTCGCTGCGCCAGCCGGGCATCGGCCGGCATTAGAAATGCTGCGACCTAAGAGTTAATGATGTGTTACCGGGCGCCGAAGTTCAAGCGCGAACAGTGCTTTCCGCGCCACAGAACTCGTCACTTTCCCGGGATTGTTCACCTCGGCCGTGGCGCAGCGACGCCAACCGGAGCGTATGGGCGTCAGAACACGCCGGGAAACGCGCCGCCGTCGATCAGGAGGCTCTGGCCGGTGATGTAGCCGGAATGGGCCGAGCACAGGAACGCGCAGGCCTTGCCGAACTCGTCCGGCTCGCCGAAGCGCCCGGCCGGAATGCCCGCGGCCCGATCGGCGCGGATGTCCGCCAGACTGCGGTTCTCGCGCTTTTGCGCCGCCGCGAAATTGGAGCGCAGGCGGTCGGTGTCGAAGGCGCCCGGCAGCAGACAATTGATCGTGACGTTCTGGCCGGCGACGGTGCGGGCGACACCGGCGAGAAAGCCGGTCAGCCCGGCGCGCGCGCCGCTAGACAGGTCGAGACCCGCAATCGGCCCTTTGACCGAGCTGGAGGTGATGTTGACGATCCGCCCAAAGCGGCGCTCAACCATGCCGTCGATGACACGCTGCACCATCTCGATGGGCGCGATCATGTTGCCGGTGACGCCGGCCAGGAGATCGTCGCGGCCGAGCGCGCGAAAATCGCGCAGCGGCGGCCCGCCATTGTTGTTGACCAGGATGTCCACCTGCGGCACCGCACCGACGAGCCGCGCCTGGCCTTCCGGTATCGCCACATCCGCGACGACGGGAATGATTTTGGCGCCGGTCTCCCGTGAGATGGCTTCAGCCGTCGCGTTCAGCACCTCTTCGTCGCGGCCGTTAAGCACCACCGTACAGCCGGCCCGCGCCAACTCGGTGGCGCAGCCCCGGCCAAGCCCCCGGCTCGATGCGCAGACGATCGCGTATTTTCCTGCCAGCCCCAGATCCATGTCGTCCTCCCACTCGTCCTCAGCCGCTTAACAGCATAGGCGATTCCTGATTCTCAGCCAATCACTTAGCCGGCTTTGATGATTCACTTTGCCAGCACATGTTGTGACGTTCCTGCGCGACCGTGCCCCCGGCGGCACGCACCGCTTCCTGGGTATCGACGTCGACGCTCGCGGCGGCGCCGATCTCCACCTGGACCACGGCGTCGGGATGGTCGGCGATCACGCCTTGCGCCCCGACATCTCCCGAAAGCGCCATGATTTCGGGGCGATAGACCGTCGAGACCACGACCGGATTGCGCCGCCGACCGCGATCGAAGGCCGCCGCGATCGACCCCGCGCCGGACGGCACGAAGGCCGCGATGAGCCGGTCGAGATCCGCCGGCGTCAGGAACGGCTGGTCGGCCAGCATGACAAGAACGCCGTCGGCTTCGGACGAGGCCGCGAACCCGGCCTTGAGCGAGGTCGAGAGCCCGTCAGCAAAGACCGGGTTCTCTACGATGTCGATGGCGAGGTCACCCAAGGCCGCGACAATCTCTTCCCGCATGTGCCCGACGACCACCCGCACATGTCCCGCGCGCTTCGCAGCCAGCGCGGTCTCCGCCGAGCGCCGGATCAGCGGGACGCCCTCGAAGGTCGACAGCAGCTTGTTCGGTCCGCCCATGCGACTCGACCGGCCAGCGGCGAGAATGACGATGTCGACGATCGGCTCCTCCGCGGCGCTGTCCGCCTCACGCGGCTGCGGCCGCGAGGCGATCTCCATCAAGAGCCCGCCGACGCCCATCTTCCGAATGTCGTCGCCGGTCACCGGGAGATCGGCGAGCAATCGGTCGAGCACCCAGTCGAAGCCGTTTTCCTTGGGACTGCGCGCACAACCGGGCGCGCCGAGCGCCGGCCGCCCGTCCAGCGTGCCGAGGAGCAAGAGATTGCCGGGGTCCACCGGCATGCCGAGATGGTCGACCCGGCCGCCTGCCGCCGCTATCGCCGCCGGGATGACGTCGCCGCCGTCGATCACCGCCGAGGCGCCGAAGATCAGCGTCAGATCCGCCGTCTCGCGCCGCCGCAGGACATCGGTCAGGGCGCCCGCCTCGTGGGCACAGCGGATCTCGTCGACGATGGTCGAGCCGGAGGCCGAGAGCCGCGTTTCGGTGACGGCTCGGGTCTTGTCGAGAACGCTCGGCTTGACGCCTGGAAGTTCCGTCTGGATCAGCACGACGCGCTTCGGCGAAAACGGCGCGAGCCGAAGCGCGGCGTTGCGCGAACAGAGCCGCACGACCGCC
>DRFF01000017.1 GCA_011050685.1 Aurantimonas coralicida | reverse complement strand
CGCCCTTGGTCCGCACGGTCCGGTGCCGGACGGTGGCGAACACGCTCTCGATCGGGTTGCCCGTGCGCAGGTGATCCCAATGGTCGGCCGGGAAGTCGTAGAAAGCCAGCAAGGCGTCGCGGTCCTTGATCAGGCAAGTCGCTGCCTTCTCGTACTTGGCCCCGTATTTCTCGGTGAAGGTGTCCATGGCGGCCTCGGCGGCGGCGCGGGTCGCGGCCTGCCAGATCTCGCGCAGGTCGGCCTTCACCGCCGGCTGCATCGATTTCGGGAACTTGTTCAGGACGTTGGCGGTCTTGTGAACCCAACACCTCTGATGACGCGTGCCGGGGAAGGCTTCATCGAGGGCGTTCCAGAACCCCATGGCCCCATCGCCCACGGCGATCTCCGGCAGGACCGAGAGGCCGCGGGCCTTGATATCGACCAGCAGTTCGCGCCAACTCTGCGCGCTCTCTCGCACCCCGACCTGGAAGCCAAGCAGTTCCTTGCGCCCCTCAGGTGTCGCGCCGATGATCACCAGCATGCATTCGGCGGCCGGCTCCATGCGGGCCTGCAGGTAGACCCCATCGGCCCAAATGTAGACATAGCGGCGCGCGGAGAGGTCGCGGCGCTGCCAGCGGTCGTAATCCTCCTGCCAGCCCGCCGTGAGGCGCGAGATCACGCCCGGCGACAGGTTCGGCGCGTCAGCCCCGAGCAGCGCCGTCAGCGCTTCCTGGAACTCCCCGGTGGAAATACCACGCAGGTAAAGAACCGGCAGCAAGGCATCGAGGCTCTTCGACCGCCGCGCCCAGCGAGGCAGGATGTTCGAGGTGAAGCGGATCCTTCTCTCGGCCGGCACGCCGGCGGCGCGGTCGCGCACCTTCTGGCGCTGCACCGGGATCGGGCCAATCCCGGTCTGGATCATCCGTCCCGGCCCGGTGCCATGCCGCACGATGCGATGGCGTCCATCGGGCAGGCGTTCATCCTCGAACTGTGCAACGAAGCTCGCCGCCTCGGCCCTGAGCGCGGCGGCCAGCATCTGGCGCGCGCCCTCGCGGGCGATCTCGGTGAGCGGGTCAAGGATCGATCCGGGCTGGTGAAGCGGGGTGATCGTGGTATCGTCTTTCATAGATGGGGTGGTTGCCGCCCTCCCGAGACGGCATCGCAATGTGCCAAGGTCGTGGTGTTAAGAGCCACGAAGCGGAGAGGACGGCAGATGAAGGATACGATGATTGGCGTGGACCTGGCAAAGAACGCGTTCCAGCTCCACGGCGCCTCGATGACGGGGCAAGTGAAGTTCCGAAAGAAGCTGACACGGCTGCAGTTCCTGAAGTTCATGGCGGAGCAGCTACCTACTGTGGTGGTGATGGAGGCTTGCGGCAGCGCCAGCTACTGGGCGCGCGAGATGGTCAAGTTCGGCCATGAGGTGAAACTGATCGCCCCACAGTACGTCCGGCCCTTCGTCAAACGCCAGAAGAACGACATGGCCGATGCCGAGGCGATCGTTATTGCCGCGCAACGGCCCGAGATGCGTTTCGTCGAACCGAAGTCAGAGGACCAGCAGGCGCGTGCCGTGATGTTCCGCAGCCGAGAGCGCCTCGTCCACCAGCGCACGGAGCTGGTGAACGCATTGCGTGCGGTCCTTTACGAATACGGCCATACAATTCCGCTGGGGATCGGACAGCTCAAGCGAATTGAGGCGCTGCTTGATGAGCCAAACAGCGATCTGCCCGCGCTGGTCCGTGAAGAATGCCGGGACATGATGGCGCAGATCGCGGAGAAAACGACCCGGATCGAGGCCCGAACGAAGCGCGCCGCGGAATTGGCCGCCTCGGCCGACACGGCAAAGCGTTTGCAGACGATGCCGGGTGTCGGACCGCTGACTGCGTTGGCGGTCGAGGCCTTTGCTCCGGACATGACAAGCTTCCGGCGCGGCCGGGACTTCGCGGCATGGCTCGGGCTTGTCCCGCGTCAGCATTCCACGGGCGGCAAGCAACGGTTGGGGCGTGTGTCGAAGGCGGGCCAGGCCGACATCCGACGGCTCCTGATTATCGGGGCGATGTCGCGACTGAACTGGCTGGGCCGCCGGACGATTCCCGAGGGGTCCTGGCTCGCGCGCATGGCGGCGCGAAAGCCGCGGATGCTCGTCGCCATCGCTCTGGCGAATAAGATGGCGCGGGCAATTTGGGCCATGCTGACGAAGAACGAGGACTATCGGGATCCGGCATGGGCTGCCGCTGCATGAACTTCATGAGCTTCACGACGCGGACGACAGCCCGACGCCGGTGACGGGGTGTGAGAAGCCGAAGACCTGAATGGGCAAAAGATCGAACAGATCCGGACGGTAAAACCAGGCGATACGCCAGAGCCCCGAGCTCGTTTCATAGATTTGGACCCGTTCCGCGGATCACCATACCGGCCAGCGGCACGTGAACGCCGCAGAAACAGGCCTGACACAAGACCGCGCTCGATCACATGCTCATTGGTTGAAAACTTCTTGCATCACGGGCGGCAACCACACAAGGCGTATCGCTCCTTTGGAGGTTCGGGCAGGCTTCAACAACCGCCCCGATACGCCGCCTTCTCAGGCCCCATCACCCAGTTTCAGCCATAGCTCACCGCTACCATTCCGGCGAGCCTTTCCTCGACATAGGTGCGCAAAGCCGGGTTGGCCGCAAGCTTGGCGACTTTCGGACGCCGGCTTGATCGCTCTGCATGCCATTGAGCCGTTGTCGCCCGATACTCCAGGCCGCCGCTGCGCGTCGCGGCGTTGCGCCGTAGCTCTCGCGAGATCGTCGAGGCGGCGCGGCCAAGTCGCCGGCCGATCTCCTGCCTCGACACGCCTTGAACGCGAAGAAGTGCGATCTCCTCGCGCTCGGCAAACGAGAGATAGCGCCCCGAGAGCGGCTTCGCCGAAGATTTGAACATCACTGGTGGCATGCCGCCCGCCTTCCGGAAGCAACGGGCGCCGACAGGAGCTGACATGCCCGCCGCCAAGGCAGCATCCTCGCACGACCTTCCTTGTGCAATACCGGACCAAAACCGATGCAGCTCAGTTCGACCCGCCACAGGAGGCCGTCCTGGTGACGGCATTGGAGCTCGTCCGGAGCGATATGATCTCCGTCGTTTGACGCCCATCGCAACCTCCTTCGTTCAGGCGTTGCGACGACCGGTTGAATGGAAGCAATATCTCGCCATGAACTACACCCAGCGCCTGGCTGAGGCCGACCTCGTGCCTTCGGTCGGCAGCGTCGGCGACAGCTACGACAATGCTTTGGCCGAAACGATCAACGGCCTGTATAAAGCCGAGGTCATCTGGCGACAGCGATCATGGCCGAGCGCATCAGCCGTCGAAATGGCGACGT
>DRFF01000016.1 GCA_011050685.1 Aurantimonas coralicida | reverse complement strand
CTCGGCAGGAGCCGGTTCGGCGGGCGCAGGCTCGGCCGGAGCCTCAGCAGCGGGCTCCTCGACCGGGGCTGGTTCAGCAGGTGCTGCCTCGGCAGGAGCCGGTTCGGCGGGGGCTGGTTCAGCCGGAGCCTCGGCAGCGGGTTCCTCGACCGGGGCTGGTTCAGCAGGGGCTGCCTCGACAGGAGCCGGTTCGGCGGGGGCTGGTTCGGCCGGAGCCTCGGCAGCGGGTTCCTCGACCGGGGCTGGTTCAGCAGGGGCTTCCTCGACCGGGGCTGGTTCAGCAGGGGCTTCCTCGACCGGGGCTGGTTCAGCAGGAGCTTCCTCGACAGGAGCCGGTTCGGCCGGAGCCTCGGCAGCGGGTTCCTCGACCGGGACGGGTTCAGCAGGGACCGCCTCGGCAGGGGCTGTCTCGCCGGCAGGCGCCGGTTCACAGGCCGCCGGATCGGGTGCCACGGCCGTCGGATCGCAGGCGGTCGGGTCGGCCTGGGCGACGCGGAACGCGGCCGCGTCCTGCGCATAGGCCGCAATCGGTCCGCTGATCGCGGTCGAAGCGGCAAGCGCGGCCACGCCAAACAGCCTGCCGGTTCTCTTGAAATTCGGCATATCTTTTACCTTTGTTGAAATAAGTCCCTTGCAGACCCGGATGACGCCTTGGCGCTCCCATGCACCTTTAATCGGCATTCCGACCAGTTGTCGGCGTCCACTCCGATCGCCGCTAGCTAGGAAAGCGTCGAAGTTTGTCCAGACGCACGCACAACGCCTGAGATCGCTTGGGGTTTCGTTAAATCGTCTCGCTGTCTTCAGAATCGGCGGGGGGGGCTCCAATCATAGAGCCAAGAGAGGTCGTCCCGAAGACTGTCCGGCGATCGCAATGAGAGTGCGGCGTCGCGCGCCAGATTGAGCGGCCAAGGCAGATGATAGACACGCTGGTGGAAGGCGACGCGGCGGCGGACTTTGGCGATGCGGGGCCTCCGCTCGGCTTCGTAGTGGGCTAACGCAGCGCTCCGGCTCGGTGCCCGCGCCAGGGCGTCGGCGAGCACCGCTGCATCCTCGATGGCCATGCCGGCGCCCTGCGCGGCATACGGTAGCATGGCATGAGCCGCGTCACCGATCAGAATGAGCCGATCGTCGAGATGGCGCCAGGGCCGGTCCGGCGGCACCACGTTCAAAGGCCAGCCGGTCATGTCGCCGGCCGCCGCGATCATCGATGTGACGTCCCGATCCCATGAGCGAAAGCGGTAGGCAAGCCCCGCCGGATCGGCGAGCGTCATTCGCTTCATTGGCTCGATGAGGACGAGGTTCGTCTCGCGCCCGCCGGAAATCGGATAGGCGACGGCGTGACGCCGGGGGCCGAGCCACGCCGTGATGCCAGGCGGCGGGCCGCCGCCGTTGTCGCGGCTCACGTAGCCGCGCCAGGCGATCGCGCCGCTGGGTGTGGCCGCCGCAAGCCCCAGCCGGCGCGCGATGGACGAGCGCACGCCATCGGCGCCGACCACCAGGCTGGCCTGAAGTCTGTGCCGACCCTCGCCGCTGATGAACCAGAGATCGAGGCCGCCACGCGCCGGGGTCAGCGCCTGGAGCGTAGCCCCAAGGTGAAGCGTGATCGCGGGGGAACGGTCGACGGCGCGCAGGAGAACTGCCTGCAGGTCGGCGCGGTGGATCGATACATAGGGCATGCCGTCGCTGGCGACGACCGGGACCGAGGCGATCGGCCGACCGGTGAACGCCCGGCGCAAGATTACCTCGCGAGCGCGCGTGCCATGGACCAGCAAGTCCTTCATGAGTCCGAGCCGGCCGAGAACTCTCAACGCGTTCGGGGAAAGCTGGAGACCGGCGCCGACTTCCTGCATCTGCGGCGCGCGTTCGAAGATTTCTACCGCGAAACCACGATCCGCCAGCGCCAGCGCTGCTGTCAGTCCGCCGATTCCCGCTCCGATGATCGTGATCGGTCGCGCCCGGTCGGCCGCGGACACGGACCTAAGCGGCCTTTTCTCCGAAGCCGCAACCGGCCGGGCTGGTTTCCGTGGCTTTCAACGCCGTGTTCAGCCGATAGAGGGTCGAGCAGTAGCCGCAGACGATTTCGCTCTCGTCGCCCATGTCGAGATAGACATGGGGATGATCGTGCGGCGGATTGGCGCCGCAGCACATGAACTCCGTCACCCCGACCTCGATCGTGTCGTAGCCTGCGTCGTTCTGAAAATGGGGAATCACGTGTCCAGCCATCGCGGCTCACTCTCGGCTATGGTTCGCAACGTCGCGGACCATAGTGTCGGTGGAACGGAATGAACAGGGGTGGCGATGACGCCACTTGGTGCTTATCCAAACGTTTGCGGACTTCACGCCGCCAACGGGATACGAATGCGAGGCTTGGCCCCATCATGGATCATTTCATCAGCGACGGGCTTGAACTCGCCTTTCTCGATGCGGGCGAGCGCGATGCTCCAAGCGTCCTGCTCCTGCATGGCTTCGCGTCATCAACCCAGGTGAACTGGGTGGACACCGGCTGGGTCAGGACGCTGACCGACGCTGGCTACCGAGCCGTCGCCTTCGACCATCGCGGTCATGGCCAGAGTGCCAAGCCGATCGACCAAGCGGCCTACACGCCCCAGAAAATGGCCGGCGACGCGGTGGCGCTGCTCGACCATCTGGAGATTCGGGCTACCACGGTGTTCGGCTATTCCATGGGCGCGCGGGTCGCGGCCTTTGGGGCGCTCGCCGCATCCGAGCGCTTTGTGCGCGCCGTCTTCGGCGGCCTGGGTTTCGGCCTCGTCGACGGCGTCGGCGATTGGGACCCGATCGCCGCGGCGCTGCGAGCCCCTTCGCTGGAGGATGTCAAAGATCCGCGCGGCCGCATGTTCCGGGCTTTTGCCGATCGAACGAACAGCGACAGGGAGGCGCTGGCCGCCTGCATCTCGACGTCCCGAAAGGAACTGACGGAAGCCGAGGTCGGCCAAATTACTCAGCCCGTGCTGATCGGCGTCGGCACGACGGACGACATCGCCGGCTCGCCGCACCGGTTGGCGGCGCTGATGCCGAATGCTCGCGTGCTCGCTATCGAGGGCCGCGACCATATGCAGTCCGTCGGCGATCGTCGGTTCAAGGCCGAGGTGCTGCGGTTTCTGAGCGACGACGCCTGACGCCCTATCCAGACCGCTTCAGCGGTGCCCGGCGTTGCGGCCGGGATGTGCCGCACCAAAGGTGTCACATACGCGCTGACGATCGTCTCCATGGGGCCCACGAGCGTCTGCGGCTTTTCCTCGGGCGGCAACGCGCCTATCTGTACTCGAATATGGGGACCACTGAGGTTTCCCCAAGCGCCGTTTCGGGAGAGCGCCATGAGCAAGAGCAGCCCGCAGGTCCAGGACAAGATCCAGGCCGTCGATCCGATCTGGGCAAAAGTGCGGACGGAAGCAATTGAGGTCGCGGAGCGCGAACCGGTTCTGTCCTGCTTCATCTACGCCACCATTCTCAACCAGCGCAGCCTTGAGGCGGCGCTGATCCACCGCGTGTCACAACGGCTGGATCATCCGGACGTGCCGGCGATCGTGATCGCGCAAGCCTACGCCGACATGCTGGAATCCGACGTGGAGTTCAGCGCGACGTTGCGAACCGACATCCAAGCGGTGTTCGACCGTGACCCGGCCTGCGAGCGCTACATCGAGCCGCTGCTCTACTTCAAAGGGTTTCACGCGATTCAGACGCATCGGCTCGCGCACTGGCTCTGGAACGAGGGCCGGCGCGATTTCGCCCTCTATCTTCAGGCGCGATCGTCCGCCGTGTTCCAGACGGACATTCATCCAGCGTCCCGGATGGGCAGAGGGATTTTTCTCGACCACGCCACCGGCCTCGTCATCGGCTTCACGGCGGTCGTCGGCGACAATGTCTCGATTCTCCAGAACGTCACCCTCGGCGGCACCGGCAAGGAGTTCGGCGATCGCCATCCGAAGATCGGCTACGGCGTCCTGATCGGGGCCGGTGCGAAGGTCCTCGGCAACATCACGATCGGCAAATGCTCGAAGATCGCGTCCGGCTCGGTCGTCCTCAAGCCGGTTCCACCGCATACGACCGTGGCCGGCGTTCCGGCGCGGGTAATCGGCACGACCGACGATTGCGACGAGCCGGGCCGTGCCATGGATCAGAGCTTCGACCGCACAGATTGATTGCGTCGGCGCATTGAATTTGCGAGCGGAGGCCTAGCTACAGCCGTTCGAAATTGGTCCAGGAGAACGATGTGAAGCCCGACGAAATACGCAAGCTCGAAGCTTATCTGAGACAAAGTTTCAAAGGAGCCGACCTCCAGGTTCGTGCGCTTGCGCGCAGCGCCGATTCGGCTGAGGTCTATCTCAACAGCGAATTCGTCGGGTTGCTCGCGAAGGATACTGAGGAGGGTGAACTGTCGTATCACTTCACCATGACGATCCTCGACATCGATCTGGAATAGGACGACGGCGCCCAGCTAGGCCGGTCGGCTCGTCCCTCACTGGCGGGGGGCGCGGCGTATTGGTGATCGTGGATAGAGGAGCCGGCCCTTCCAGAAGGGCCGGCTCCGTGACCGTTCAGGCATGGACGGGGAAAGCCTGAGCAGCCTAGCTGAACCTCGCCTGGCGGCGGCGAGGTGGGGTGCGTGACGGGATTTCGGCGGGCAGGGCGCGCCGGGATTTGGATACCGACAAACCGGCTGGAGCAGCTTCCGGCGCGAAGCCCATTGTTCCAGGACAGCGCGGACGCCGATTTCAGCGGACGCTGCCGACCAGAATGTTGCGATCGTCGGCGATGGCGAGCCATTTGCCGGCATCGCGTTCCGACTGACGCTTCAAATATTCGTAATCCGTATCGCTCCAAGCAAGAACGCGATCGTCGAGATTATCGAGAACGTAATCGCCTTGATCGGTGCGGACCGTCAAAACCGCATGGCCTTCGCCGTTTGACTGACGCAGGACGGTGATCAGCAGTGCTGAGGCGGGGACTCCCTCACGCTGGAGCATGTATTGCTTCAGCAGCACGTAGTCCTCGCAGTCACCTTGAACCGTCGGATACGACCAGACTTCCGGGACGCCATACATGTCCTGGTCCGTGCGCGGGAAAATGGAAGAATTGACGGCGTTGTTGACCTCGACGAGCTTGGTCCACATCGCCCGGGTCAGGCTTACCACGCCGACCGAGGCGTTCGGCTGACAGGTGCCCGGATAGCGCTTGCAGAATTCATAATGTCCGATCGGCTGCGACGTGATCCCCGTGGTGATCATAGCCGAGGATTGTGCGGAGGCCGACGTGGCGGAAAATGCCACCGTCAGAAATCCGAGACCGACCACCATCTTGCTGAAGAATTTTGGCATTTTCTTTCTCCCCGTTCGTTCAGGGACAATGTCACATCCGTTTTACTTCTACACAAAATGTAGTAACGCAAATTGTATCAAATTTTATCAGATTTCATCTCCATCTATACTTTAGATGACATAAAGAATTTCACGAGAATTTTTCTCCGACCAGTGGGATTTCGTCAACCATAAAGGACATGCCGGCCGACCGAGGCGCTGGCGAGATCCGCATAGATTGACGCAGGTGGGGAAGGAAGGGCAGGGCAGTCGCGCCGTAGTCAGCCTGCACCCGCGACGCCGGATCGGCTGGCGCCGAAGGCCCAGGCAGGCCAAGCTCGTGGCGACGCGCCGGGGCGCGCCCTGGCCCCGCGCGGCATCAGTTCAATCTCGTCATTGCCGACGGCCCAGGGCTGGTCGAGCGAGTTCAGGCGATATGGGCGCCTTGGGTGGCAGTGTAGATCGTGTAGATCGATTGGCTCGCCGTCATGAATAGCCGGTTGCGCTGTTCCCCGACAAAGGTGAGGTTGGCGCAGCCTTCCGGCGTCTTGATCTGGCCGATCTTGGTGCCATCGGGCGCATATACCTGCACGCCATCCTGCCCTTCTCCGGCAAAGCCTGTCGCCGCCCAGACATTGCCATCGACATCGGCGCGCAGACCGTCGTGGAACCCGCTTTCCAGCGTCGCGAACTCGCGCCGGTTCGTCAGCTTGCGACCGTTCTCCTCGACGTCCCAGGCAATGATGCGGGCCGGCTCGGGATGGTGGGTGGCGGCCGAATCCGCGACGTAGAGGATGCGGTAGTCCGGCGAAAAGCAGAGTCCATTCGGCTTGAAAATCTCGTCCGTCAGCTTGGTCAGCACGCCGCTGGTCGCATCGATGTGATAGATGCTGGTCGGCAGTTCCAGTTCGCGGACATTGCCTTCGTAATACCAATGGCTGCCATAGCCCGGATCGGTGAAGATGATGCCGCCGTCATCCGGGTGGACCACCGCGTCGTTCGGGGCGTTCAGCGGTTTGCCCTCGAAGGTTTCGGCCAGCACGGTCGGCGAACCTTCCCGCCCATAGCGCACGACCCGGGCGGTCGAGTGCTCACAGCTGATCTGTCGTCCCTCGAAGTCGAAGGTGTTGCCGTTGGAAAAGTTGGAGACGTGGCGCAGCGGCGTCACCGTCTCGGTTACCGCGTCCCAGCGCATTTGCCGGTTGTTGGGGATGTCGCTGAACACGGCGTAGCGGCCGACGCCGTTCCAGGCGGGTCCCTCGGCCCAAAGAGCGCCGGTCCATTGCCTCTGCAACGGCGTGTTGCCAATCATGTACCGGGAAAAGCGCGGGTCGAGTACGACCCAGGCGTCATCGGGATAACGAGACGGCTGCGGAGGCAGCGAGATCTCTTGCGTCTCCGCGAGTCCAGGCATCGCCAGCACGGCGCCCAGCGCGGCGCTGCCCGACAGAAATGCACGTCGGTCCATGTTCATGTCGTCCTCCCCACCGGCCGATCCTGAGAACGCGCCGGATTGCGTTGCTCATCATTCTCCAACTGGGCATGTGCGGCAGGAAGCTTAACGATGTTAACGACGGTTTGCTATCTCGGCGCCTTTACGGCCGCCGGGCTTGCACCGAGCGGTGAATGCATCGGATCAGAGAGTGTATCCGGCATCGAGAATTCCGATGCACAATGAAAGCGTTAGAACGCCGTAGTTGCATGTCGATGCATGGGGGGCATGTGACCTTCGTTGCCACTGGGGCAAGAATGGTCCGCTCGCAAGAGGGGCGCAGCCCTATCGTGGTGGCGAGGAACTTACATTTCGGGCAGTCGGACATGGCGATATCGCCTGGGCGACGCATTCTTCAGCACCAAGGGTTCCGGACAGATACCGTCAGGCTGTCAGAGCATGCTGCGTTCGATCGTTTCGCGCGACTGCATCGCGGCGAATTCGATCGCGAATCCCTCTTCGAGGTGGCGGACGACCCGTCCTTTCGTCGTGCCCAGCGTAATCCGCGAGCCAATGGCGGGCCGAACGCTGCTCGTCACGGCGGCGCCGGACAGTGACAAGTCGATGATCCGGGTCTGGTAGCGACGGCCGTCTTCGAGGACCACGTCCACGAACGGGTTTTGCGGCTCGACCCGCTCATGGCGGCGATCTTCCGGTAGATCGAGTTCATGACGGTTGGCGAACCAGGTCAACTGGGCGGCCAGCTTCTCGCGCTTGCGTTCGCTGCTGTTGAGCATGAGCACAAAGCCGCCGTCAAAAACGCGAACCACCGTGCCCTCCAATCGACCGATATGATCGATGTAGACGATGATCCGCTCGTCCTTGGACGGGTGCACGGCGGTGGTGATCGCGACGTCCCCAGGGGACATGTTCTCGGCGCGGCAAGGATATTCGGTTCGGTCTTCCCGCATGAAGCGGCCGAGGAGATTGACGTCGACACGATTGAAGCGACGCCGCTCATCCGATCCCGTCTGCCGTGCTTGAGCCTGAGCCTGCATAATCTCTCAACCGTCGTTTCGCCACGGTCGCGCACAACCGCGCTTACCGGGACTTTTTACAGCCCGAAGCTTAACGATCGGTGCAGGAATCGTCATGCTGCGATGCGGTGATGCCGTATTAACTCTCGCTTGCAAATCTGTTTGTCGAATTGCGCTGGAAGGCTTACAAATGATGCAGGACGGATTTCGATCCGGTCTGGCAGCACCCACCTGCGCTTCCCTGGTTTTCCAGTTCAGATTCACGCAGACCTTTGGCCGCCCCATGTTATGGGGCGGTTTTTTCTATTGGTGTCAGTTTACGTCCAGCGCCCCATGTTCGGCGGGCCGATGCGTCACCCTCACGGTCGTCGGCTAGCAGTGGACGAGGACCGAAACGACGATGGAGCACGAAGCGTGACCCCGCACCATTCCGGCCAATCGGACGATGAGACCCTCGATCGAAGACCGCATCCTCCGGCCTTCAACGTTCCGGCAATCATTCTGATCCTCATCGCGGTTCTTGCGACCGTCCATGCGATCAGGGTTTTCGTCCTGGGTCCCGTCGCCGCGTCCGATGTGCTGCTCGACTTCGCGTTCATTCCCGGATGCTACGGCGATCTTGACGAAATCTGCGGGTTGCGTTCCGCCGGCGCCGATATCTGGTCGCCACTCTCCTATGCGTTTCTGCATGGGGATTGGACGCATCTGGGCGTCAACGCGGTGTGGCTGCTGGCTTTCGGGACACCGGTCGCGCGGCGGCTCGGGACCGTTCGTTTCGTTGCCTTCTCGGGGGTTGGCGCGCTCGCGGGCGTGGCTGCTTTCGCGATCTTGAACCCGACCCTTGTCGCTCCAGTCATCGGCGCTTCGGGAATTGTATCGGCGTTGATGGGAGGAGCCTGCCGTTTTGCCTTCGGGGGGCGGGGGCGGACGCGGTTCAACCCGGCGCGGGCCGACATGCCGGTCGTGTCGATCGTCGATGCGTTGGCCAACCGAACCGTCCTTGTCTTCATCGGGGTCTTTTTCGCGACCAACCTGCTGATCGGCAGCGGAGTGGGGGGGGCGCTCGGCGGTGGCGCGATCGCCTGGGAAGCCCATCTGGGCGGATTCGCGTTCGGGTTCCTGGCATTTCGCCTGTTCGATCCCCTTTCGCGCGTCCGCATGCCCTGACACGCGCGCCTTGCCCCTTGCGGTTCGCGCGACTCTGGCTCACCTTTCCAAACGATCACGAAGGGGAGGCTGAAGACATGTCCGTGCGCCAAATACTGGAAGAGAAGGGGCGGGAGGTCGTGACACTCCGGCCCGAGGCGACCCTGGAAGAGGCTGTCCAAGTACTCGCGGGCAAGAAGATCGGTGCCATCGTCCTCGTCGACGCTAAAGGAGCGGTTGCCGGCATCGTATCGGAGCGCGATATCGTTCGCCTTATCGGAACGTCTGGCGTCGCCAGCATTTCTCAGAGCGTGCGCGACGTCATGACGATGGCGGTGACCACATGTACGGAATCGACCTCGATCAACGAGGCGATGGAATTGATGACCCACGGCCGGTTCCGCCACTTGCCCGTCTGCGAGGAGGATAAGCTGGTCGGGATCATTTCGATCGGCGACGTCGTCAAACGCCGGATCGAGGAAGTGGAACGTGAGGCCAACGAGATGCGCGAATATATCGCCGCCGGCTGAACGAAAGCGAAAACGGGCGGTGGGGCAATGCGTCGGCCCGCGCATAGCCCCCACACAAAACCGGTTGTCGCCTACCGTCCGCTCGCTTCGAGGGCGCCGTCGGTCATTCGTTCGATCTCGCCGATCCGATTCTTGGTCGCTTCGTATCCGAGCGCGATGGCCTCCTCGGCCCGGAAGAACTCTGAAAGGCCGATGTCGCGCACGCGCGGCTGCAGTGAAAGATCCGGAGGATCGCCGGCAAGGCGAGCGCGCGAGATGCGGTCCTGGATGATGTTGAACGCATCGACCATGGAACGCGCGATGCTGAGTTTCTCTCTCCGGGGAGAGGCGCCTTCCAACCTTGGCGTTACGATATCTGTCAGCCCCAGTCCCTGCGGCGATGCGTTCCCGTCATCCGCAACATCATCCGCGACGGCCCGCATGCGAACGACCGCCGCGCGTCCAAACAGGTCGTAGTGCAGGTTCACGGCGACGACGAATTTTTCCTCGTTGACGCGGCACACATTCACCGGAACCGGGTTGACGAGGGCGCCGTCGAGTAGTCGCCGGTTGCCGCAGGAGACCGGCTCGAAAACACCTGGAAGAGCATAGGACGCCCGCATCGCCAGGATCAGGGAGCCGGAATCGATCCACACCTCGTGACCATTTTGCGCCTCGGTGGCGACGCAGACGAGGCGACGGTCCAAATCCTCGATCTGGATCCCTTCCAGCGATTCCGACAGGCGACGGCTGAGCCGCATCCCGCCAATCAGTCCACCCGCGCCGAAGCGCAGATCGAGAAACCGCATCATTCCTCGTCGCGTCAGCGACAGGGCAAACGTTTCCAGATCGTCGAGTTTTCCAGCCAGGTAGCAGCCGCCCACGAGAGCACCGATCGACGTGCCGGCGATCATGGAGATGCGAATGCCGGATTCGTCGAGGGCTCTGAGGACGCCGATATGGGCCCATCCGCGGGCCGCTCCGCCGCCCAGGGCCAGCGCGATGCCTGGGGAGCGCCGCGTCGCGGTCTCTTGAGGTGCGTAGCTGGCTAGGGGAGGTTCCGCCCCCCAACCGAAGACCCTATCAAGCATCTTGCGTCGCCCCCGATTGTTCTCCGTTTATCTAGTATGAGGCTACAGCGAAGGTCTGATCATCCGATTAAGAGGCGACGGAACCATCTCCCGTCTCGCGAACCGTAAGGCTGTGCCCATCGCCCGCGACGACACGATAGAAGCAGGTCGTGCGACTGGTGTGGCACGTGTCGTTCGGCTTGGCGACGGCGACTTTCAACCAGACGGCGTCCTGGTCGCAGTCGACGCGGACTTCGCGAACGCTTTGCAGGGCGCCGGACGTTTCGCCCTTTTTCCAGAGCGCGTTGCGCGAACGCGACCAATAATGCGCCAATCCTGTCGACAAGGTCGCCTCAAGCGCCCGTTCGTTCATATGGGCGACCATCAAGAGCTCGCCGGAGGCGTGATCGGTGACTACGGCGGTGACAAGGCCGGCCGCGTCGAACCGCGGCCGAAGCCGGGTTCCTTCCTCTTGTTCACTCGCGTCGGCTGATGGACGATCAAACATCGGCTTGTCCGACATTGCCATTCTCACACCCGGTGGCCGGTCAGCGAGAAGAACCGCCCCTTCAACTCGCCATCGTCGGCAAAGACGCCCTGGAAGGACGTTGTCACGGTCAGCGAGCCCTTGGACCGGATGCCGCGCATCGACATGCACATATGTTCGGCTTCGATCATCACCGCGATGCCCTTGGGTCGAAGCATGCTGACGATAGCCGTGGCGATCTGCGCGGTCATCGATTCCTGCGTCTGCAGACGGCGACCGTAGATATCGACCACGCGCGCGATCTTCGACAGGCCGAGAACGCGGCCGTCCGGAACATAGGCGACGTGCGCCTTGCCGATGATCGGCACCATGTGGTGCTCGCAGTGCGAATGAAAATCCACGTCGCGGACCAGCACCATGTCGTCGTAGCCGGAAATTTCCTCGAAGGTGCGTCCCAGAACGTCGCCGGCTTCCTGTCGGTATCCTCCGAACAGCTCCTCATAGGATTTCACGACGCGGGCCGGCGTTTCGCGCAGGCCCTCGCGGGTCGGATCTTCGCCGACCCAGCGCAACAACGTCTCCACCGCCGCCTCCGCTTCCGCTCGGCTCGGCCGCTCGGTGTGCCTCTCGTCGGCAATGTCGGGGAATTTCTTGACGACAGCGTCCATCTTGCTTCGCTCCGTGCCAGTCGGAATTCGTGCGGCAATCCATAGGGAATGTTGGTCTGGAGCCTGCGCCGGAGCGTCATTACGGCTCGAAATCGATATCCTGTCCACACCTACCCCACTTCCGGCGCCACCGGGCCATGACAATGCGACCGAAGACGGCGACTTTCGAACCGGTGCCCGAGCAACTATATAGTTTCGGAAAAAGCGAAATGACAGGGCAAACGGCCGAAGCCGACGGATGGTGTTGCAGTGATCGACGACGTGTACAATTCCCGCATTCTCGAATTGGCCGGCAACATTCCCCGGATCGGACGTCTCGACAGCGCGGATGCGAGCGCGACCGCGCACTCCAAGCTTTGCGGCTCGACGGTGACGGTCGATCTGAAGCTCGCCGACGGGGTCGTGTCGGATTTCGCCCATGAGGTGAAGGCCTGCGCGCTCGGACAGGCCTCGTCGTCGGTGATGGCCAGCCATATCGTCGGCGCTACACCTGACGAATTACGTGCGGTCCGTGAGACGATGCGCCGGATGCTGAAGGAGAACGGAGCACCGCCGTCTGGCCGCTTCGAGGATCTGAAATATCTGGAGCCCGTCCGTGACTACAAGGCCCGGCATGCCTCCACCATGCTGACCTTCGACGCGGTGGTCGACGCGCTCGACCAGATCGCCCGCAAGGACGAGAGCGCGGCGGCATGACTGCTACGCCGGGCTTCGGTTCCACAAGCGCGTCGAACTGGTCTGGTGATGTGCAAGTCTGACCAAAAACCCGATCACGCGGCGCCCAAGGGTTTGCGCGACCGCGCTCGACCCTTGAGCCGCAATTACGACGGGCCCTGGCAACGGACGCCGGGCCGCCTGGTCGGAATGGCGCTCGTCCGTTTCTACCAGATCGTCTTTTCGCCGTTCGTGGGTGGCCATTGTCGGCACATCCCAACCTGCTCGGAATACGCCTATGAGGCGGTGGCCCGGCACGGGCTGATGCGAGGCGGGTTCCTGAGCGCGCGGCGGGTTGTCCGCTGCGGCCCGTTCGGGACCGCGGGCCTTGACCCGGTGCCTACGGATAGGACGGAAAAAACGAAATAGACCTCATCGTCGCCAGGTGGGACCCCAGCATTGAACCCGATCGACCGCAGAGGGCGGCGCGTTCCAACCGGTTCAGAAGTCCCGCGGGATTCTTAGCAACTGTCCCGGAAAGATCAGGTTCGGATCGGCGACAAACTGTTGGTTGGCCGCTTGGATGACCGGGTATTTCGAGGCATCCTCGTAGTACCGGTTCGCCAGGGCCGAGAGCGTCTCGCCGCTGATCACCATGTGCTCCCAATACCCGACATATCCCGGAAGGATCTTCGGACCGTAGAGAACCGGCACGGTCACGGTCGGCGGGTTGGGGCCGCCAGCGCTGTCGTCGGTGACGGTGACGAAGAGCCGGCTCAGCGTGAAGGCGGCATCGGACGGGATGTCGACGGCCGCCTGGAACTGCCTGATGGATAGCGAACCCGCGGTGGCAGCGGCTGTCACCTCGTCATGTCCGTCGCTGACCCTGATCGTCAGATGGCTTTCAAACCCGACCGCGTTGCCCGCGATGAGGATGCGGCTTCCCACAAGATCGAAGGCCTTCGGCTGCAGAATTTCGATGTTCATGACTGCGGCTCCCTTGCATAGGCACGCGCCCGTCAAATATATCGGCCGCGACCATCGCGTGCAAATCACGATCAAGCACTGCGATTTCGCGCCGGATCACCGGCAAATCGAACCACCCGCGTTCGTTGGCGGGACTGGATGAGAGAGTACGCACCATGGCTGACGCCGTTTCCCTGATATTTCCCGATGGCTCCGCGCGCGAATTCGACGCCGCGACGCGCGGCATCGACGTTGCCGTCGGCATTTCCAAATCGCTTGCCAAGAAAGCCGTCGCCTATGCGCTCGACGGTGAGGTGCGCGATCTGGCCGATCCGCTCGGGCGCGGCGGTGCGCTCGAAATCGTCACCCGCGACGACCCGCGCGCGCTCGAACTCATTCGGCACGACGCCGCCCATGTCATGGCCGAAGCGGTTCAGGAGTTGTGGCCGGACACCCAGGTGACGATCGGCCCGGTGATTGAGAACGGCTTCTATTACGATTTCGCCCGCGATACGCCCTTCACCACCGACGATCTGACGACCATCGAGAAGAAGATGGCCGAGATCATTCGCCGCAATGCGCGTTTCACCAAGGAAGTCTGGCCGCGCGACAAGGCGCGTCAGGTGTTCGCCGACAAGGGGGAGGCCTACAAGGTCGAACTGCTGGACGCGATCCCCGAGGATCAGGACGTCAAGATCTACAGCCAGGGCGACTGGTTCGATCTCTGCCGAGGGCCGCATATGGCTTCGACCGGCCAGGTCGGCGACGCCTTCAAGCTGATGAAGGTCGCCGGCGCCTATTGGCGCGGTGATTCGAACAATCCCATGCTGACCCGTATCTACGGCACCGCCTGGGCCAGTCAGGAGCAGTTGAAGGCCTATCTCCACATGCTGGAGGAGGCGGAAAAGCGCGACCACCGGCGGCTCGGACGGGAGATGGACCTGTTCCATTTCCAGGAGGAAGGGCCCGGCGTCGTCTTCTGGCACGCGCATGGCTGGCGGATGTTCCAGAACCTCGTCAGCTACATGCGCCGCCGCCTCGAAGGCACCTATGACGAGGTCAACGCGCCGCAGATCCTCGACAAGGCGCTGTGGGAAACCTCGGGCCATTGGGGCTGGTACAAGGAAAATATGTTCGTCACCGAGACCGAGGACGAACGCGTCTTCGCGATCAAGCCGATGAATTGCCCCGGCCATGTGCAGATATTCAAGCACGGTCTGAAAAGCTATCGCGACCTGCCCATCCGCTATGCGGAATTCGGCAATGTCCATCGCTACGAGCCGTCCGGCGCGCTGCATGGGCTGATGCGGGTGCGTGGTTTCACGCAGGACGACGCCCACGTCTTCTGCACCGAGGATCAGCTCGAGGCCGAATGCCTGCGGATCAACGATCTGATCCTGTCGACCTATGCCGATTTCGGCTTCGACGAGATCACGGTGAAGCTCTCGACGCGGCCGGAAAAACGCGTCGGTTCGGACGCCAACTGGGATCACGCCGAAAAGATCATGGCCGAGGTGCTCGAGCGGATCGCCGCGCAATCGGGCGGCAAGATCAAGACCGCGATCAATCCGGGCGAGGGAGCGTTCTACGGGCCGAAATTCGAATATGTCCTGCGCGATGCCATCGGACGCGACTGGCAGTGCGGCACCACCCAGGTCGACTTTACCCTGCCGGAACGCTTCGGCGCGTTCTACATCGACAAGGATTCCAACAAGAAGACCCCGGTGATGATCCACCGGGCGATCTGCGGCTCGATGGAGCGTTTCCTCGGAATCCTGCTCGAGAACTATGCCGGGCATCTGCCGCTGTGGTTCGCGCCGCTGCAGGTGGTGGTGGCGACGATCACGTCGGAAGCCGACGACTATGCTGAGGAAGTCGCGACCGAATTGAAGCGGGCAGGCCTCAAGGTCGAAACCGACCTCAGAAACGAGAAGATCAACTACAAGGTCCGCGAGCACTCCGTCGCCAAGGTCCCGGTGATTCTCGTCTGCGGCAAGCGCGAGGCCGAGGAACGGACGGTCAATCTGCGCCGGATCGGCTCGCGCGACCAAACGTCGATGAGCCTGGCGGAGGCGGTCGCGTCGCTCCGCGATGAAGCCGTCCCGCCGGACCTTCGCCGGAAGGCGGAAGACGCGGCCTGATGACTGTGTTCGCCCGGAGCTCTTCTTACTGGGGAGCGCCGGGCGTTACGGTTTGCCGATCGTCTGCCAGGGATTATCGGACCACCGGCCGAAGGTGGGCGCCGCGTCATCCGATCATGTGCTAGCCGCCTCGGCGCCGCCGTGTGCCGAACTCCATTCGACATCATGGAAGTCGAAGTCGGGACGCAACGGCGGCTTGACGATCTCGAAGAACGGCGAGAGATCGAAATCGCGCGGCACGAAAAGCGAGTGGTGCCGGATGTGCATGATCTCGGCCTCGTTTCCCCATCGGCTTCGCTTTGGATCATGGGTTTCGATGCGCGGCAGGATCGGGTAGCCGACATGCTGAAATGCCTGGGCGATCAGCGTCGAGCAGATCGCCCGCGTCGGGTCGCCCGAACCCAGCGATATCATCCGGCGGCGAAACCGGCGCGGGACGGGCAGGGGTACCAGATAGCGGATCAGATCGAAGACATTCTGAAGGTCGTAGCCGTTGCCCACGCGCTCTGCCGCGAATCGGGTGATGCGCGCTTGGTCTCGGGCGTTGAGGCCGCTCGGCCGGCATATCCGGATGTGAACATCCTTGTATTTCTCGACCGCCGCGATGATGACGCCCTGTTCGAGGTCGGCTTCGATGATGGCGTGACGCAGATCACGATGCTGTCCGACGTAGAGGGCGGAGTGCGACCAGGTCGACTGGGTCAGGTATTTGATGGGCGATGAGATGCGGGTGTTGCCCTCGATCAGAATAACGTCGCAGGGGCGCAACGCATGGAGCAAGGCATCGAACGGGAACGGCGTGGCTCCGGCACAATCGGTGACGGGCTCCTGAAGGAATGCCGCGATCAGACGTCCAATTCGGTCCAACATTCGCGCGCCCTTGTCGGATGGCCGTCCGTACGGTTCCCTTCTGACCACGCTAGCGCGGAATGAGGAAAAACCAGAACCGGTTTTCCGCTCGCGTTCCGCGCTCACTGACTGGAATCGATCCAACTGCGCGTGTGTGCCGTCATGAAAGTCTTCGCCGAAATCGCGGGCATTGTTACTCCCGACACGAACGCACTGGCGCAGCTTCGTGAGACGCCGCGCATGACGGGTCACCGATCACGAGCATCGACGCGCTATTCCGTATTGGCGCTTCGGACGATAAGGAAAAGCCGGAAGCGTGTGGAAGGAAATGAAGCGCCGGCAGGAGCGTTGCCCGATCCCGACTACGATCGAAAGGCGCCGATGGTCTATCGCGGACGGATCGACCAAGTGCCGGCGAGGGACAGCGCGGGGGCGGATGGCCCCGCATCGGTCTTCGCCGACCATGATTGTGTCGTTATGGGTGCGCGTTTCGTGCTCGAAGCCATCAGGAGAGACTCATGAGAATAATCCGGAAACTGGCCGTCGCCGCTGCACTGTTGACGGCCTTCTCGGGGGGCGCGGTCGCCCAGGAGTCGATCAAGATCGGCGATATCAACCACTACAAGCGGATGGCGGCTTTCGCTGAGCCCTACCGAAAAGGCATCGAACTGGCGTTGAAGGAGATCAACCAGGCGGGGGGCGTTCTCGACAAGCCGCTGGAATTCATCTTCCGCGACGACCAGGGCAAGCCGGGCGAGGCCGTAAAGATCGCCGAGGAACTGATGACCCGCGAGGGCGCGGTGATGCTCACCGGGACGATCCTGTCGAATGTCGGCCTCGCCATCTCCTCGCTCGCGGCCGAGAAGGGCTATGTCTATCTGGCCGCCGAGCCGCTGGCGGACGCGCTGGTCTGGAACTCGGGCAATCCCTACACGTTCCGCCTGCGCACCTCGACCTTCGTCCAGGCGGCCATGCTGGCCGAACAGGCCGCCAAGACCGATGCGGTCCGCTATGCGACGATCGCGCCGAACTATGCCTACGGCACAGACGCGGTCGAGGCGTTCAAGACCAATCTCAAGCGGCTGAAGCCGGAGGTCGAATTCGTCACCGAACAGTGGCCGGCGCTGTTCAAGATCGACGCCGGCGCCGAGGTTCAGGCGTTGGAGGCCGCCAAGCCCGACGCGATCTACAACGTCACCTTCGGGTCCGATCTTGCCAAGTTCGTCCGCGAGGGCGGCACGCGTGGTCTGTTCGAAGGCCGCAAGGTCTACGGGCTTTTGACCGGCGAGCCGGAATATCTGGAGCCGCTGGGCGATGAGGCGCCGGTCGGTTGGGTCGTGACGGGATATCCCTGGTACGCGATCAGCGAAGGGCCGGGCAAGACGTTCGTCGATGCCTACAAGGCTGAAACCGGCGAGAGCCCGAAGAACGGCAGCCTCGTCGGCTACATGACCGCCCAGAGCATCGCCGCGCTGATCGAGAAGGCAGGCTCCACCGAGACCGATGCCCTGCTCAAAGCGTTCAAGGGGCTGACGGTCGAGACACCCGACGGCGAAATCACCTATCGCGACATCGACAATCAGTCGACGATGGGCGCCTTTATCGGCACCACCGCGGTCGAGGACGGCAAAGGGGTGATGGTCGATTGGACCTATGTCGATCCGACGCCCTACATGCCGAGCGACGAAGAGATCAAAGCCATGCGCCCGGCTGACTGACAGCCGGCCTTGTCGCCGGCGGAGGTTTCGGGCGCGTCTCGGGGCCCCGCCGGCATTTTGATCCGCCCGCATCACTCGCGACAGAACGGACGCCATGGGACTTTTTGTGGCACAGCTCCTCACCGGGCTTGCAAACGCGGCGGCGCTGTTCCTGGTCGCTTCCGGATTGTCGCTCATCTTCGGCGTGACGCGGATCGTCAATTTCGCCCACGGCTCGTTCTACATGCTGGGGGCCTATATCGGCCTTTCGCTGATGGATTTCCTTCCGGGGCATTTCGGCTTCTGGGGGTCGATCGTCCTGGCGGGAATAGCCGTCGGCCTCGTCGGCGTGGTCGTCGAAATCCTGGTGCTTCGCCCGATCTACCGGGCGCCTGAGCTGTTTCAGCTGGTCGCCACCTTCGGGGTGATCCTGGTCATTCAGGATCTGGTGCTGATCATCTGGGGGCCGGAAGACCGCTTGGGGCCGCGTGCGCCGGGACTGAAATCGGTGGTGCGCATCATGGGCGAGCCGGTGCCGCAATATGACCTGGCACTGATCGCGATCACCCCCTTCGTGCTGTTCGGCCTGTGGTGGCTGATCAACCGGACACGCGTCGGCATCCTGATGCGGGCCGCGACGCAGGATCGGGAGATGGTCGGCGCGCTCGGCGTCAACCAGGCCTGGCTGTTCACCGGCGTCTTCTTTCTCGGCTCGGCGCTGGCCGGGCTGGGTGGAGCGATCCAACTGCCCAAGGGCGGCGCCGACCTCTTGATGGATTTCAATATCCTTGCCGCCATCTTCGTGGTGGTGGTGATCGGCGGCATGGGATCGCTGCCCGGGGCGTTTCTCGCCGCCGTGCTCATTTCGGTCCTGAATGTCTTCGGCGTCCTCTACTTGCCGCAAAGCACGCTGGTGCTGATGTTCGTCGTCATGGCCGTGGTGCTGATGGTGCGCCCCTACGGTCTCCTGGGACGCGAGGAGGTGGCCGGCGAGCAAGGGCAAGCGGGCGAGCCGGAACAGCCGATGCGCCCCGCCGGACCGCGGGGCCGGCTGTTCGTCGCGGCACTTCTCACGGCTCTCTTGCTCCTTCCCGTGTTTGGTTCGAACTTCACCCAGGTGCTGGTGACCGATATCCTCATCGTCTGCCTGTTCGCCGCATCGCTGCAATTCATCCTCAGCTGGGGCGGGCTGGTCAGCTTCGGTCACGCGGTGTTCTTCGGCGGCGGCGCCTACGCGGCGGCGCTCGTGGTCGTCTACGCCGACGCGCCGATGGAGATCGCCTTTGCGATGGCGCCGCTGGGGTCCGGGCTGTTGGCGATCGTCATCGGCTGGTTCTGCATCCGCCTCAGCGGGGTCTATTTCGCCATGCTGACGCTGGCCTTCAGCCAGCTCGTGTGGTCGCTGGTCTTTCAGTGGGGCGCGGTCACCGGTGGCGACGACGGGCTGGTCAATATCTGGCCAGCCGCGTGGCTCTCCGACACCACGGCCTATTACTATTTCACGCTTCTGTTCGGCGTCGGCGGGATCATCTTCCTGCGCCATATGACCCATTCGCCCTTCGGCTACGCGTTGCGTGCCTGCCGCGACAGTGCGCGCCAGGCTGCCGCGACGGGTATCAACGTCAAGACGGTGCAGTGGGTCGCCTTCGCGATTGCCGGGGCTTTGGCGGGCCTTGCCGGCGGCCTGTTCGTCTTCTCCAAGGGGTCGATCTTTCCGAACGAACTGGAGATCGCCAAGAGCTTCGACGCCTTGATCGTCGTCTTCCTCGGCGGGGTCAAAACCCTTTCCGGCGGCGTCGTTGGCGCCGCCTCGCTGGAAGCGGTGAAGGACTGGCTGACGCGGCTCGAATACTGGCGGTTGATCCTCGGCCTGCTGATCATAGCCGTGGTGATCGTGGCGCCCGACGGCATTGTCGGATCGCTGCGCAAGCTGGGCGCGCGCTTCGGTTTGACCCGTGACAGGCAGGGCGTTTCGTGAGCCCGGTCCTCAAGGTTGAACATCTCGCCAAATCCTTCGACGGCGTCGACGCGGTCAAGGATGTCAGCTTCGACGTGATGCCGGGTGAATTGAAGGCGCTGATCGGACCGAACGGCGCCGGGAAATCCACCTGCTTCAACATGCTGATGGGGCAGTTGAAGCCAAGCAGCGGCAAGGTGCTTCTGCATGGCAAGCCGATCACCGGCCTGCCGCCCCGACGGATCTGGCGCATGGGGGTCGGACGGACTTTCCAGATCACCGGCACATATCAGAGCATGACGGTCGCCGAGAATGTGCAGATGGCACTGATCAGCCATCATCGACGGCTGTTCGCGGTGGTTCCCTATGCCTACCGGCTCTATCGCGACGAAGCGCTGGCGCTGCTCGAGCTGGTCGGGATGGTCGACCAGGCAGACCGTGCCTGCTCGATCCTGGCCTATGGCGACCTGAAGCGTCTGGAACTGGCCATCGCGCTCAGCCACCGGCCGGGCCTACTTTTGATGGACGAGCCGACCGCTGGGATGGCGCCACGGGAGCGGGTGGCGCTGATGCAGCTGACCGCCGATATCGTTGAGGAGCGCGGCATCAGCGTGCTCTTCACCGAGCACGACATGGACGTCGTCTTCACCCATGCCCACCATATCATGGTGCTCAACCGCGGCGAGCTGATCGCCGAGGGCACCGCAGCCGAAATCCGCGCCGACGAGCGGGTTCAGCAAGTCTATCTGGGCGGCGGAACACTGTTTTCGCAGGCTGGTCGCGATGCTTGAGATTAGCGCGATCAACAGCTTTTACGGCAGGGCGCATATTCTGCACGATCTCAGTCTTTCGGTGAATTCCGGCGAGGTCGTGGCGCTGCTCGGCCGTAACGGCGCCGGCAAGACGACGACGATGAAATCCGTCATGCAGCTTGTCCGCGCCCGCTCCGGCCGGGTGCGGCTGGAGGGCGAGGACATCACCGGGTGGCCGGCGTACAAGGTCGCCCGCCACGGGGTGGGCTATGTGCCGGAGGAGCGGCGGATCTTCACCGATCTCACAATCCTGGAAAACCTCGAAGTCGGCCGGCAATCGGCTCGCTACGCGGCCCCGAAATGGTCTGTCGAGATGCTGTTTCAGCTTTTTCCCAACCTTGGCGAGCGCCGCCACAACCGTGGCAAGACCCTGTCGGGCGGCGAGCGGCAAATGCTGAGCATCGCGCGCACCTTGATGGGAAATCCGCGCCTGCTGCTGCTCGACGAGCCATCCGAGGGCCTCGCGCCGCTGATCATGGAGCAGATGGCCGAGACCATCCTACGCTTCAAGGCGGAGGGCCTGACGGTACTGCTCTCGGAGCAGAACCTGCATTTCGCCCGGATCGTCGCCGACCGCGCGCTGATTATCGAAAGCGGCGAGAAGAAATTCGACGGCTCGTTCGCCGAGCTGGAAGATCACCCCGAAATCCGCGATGCGCACCTTTCGGTCTAGAACGCCGGCGACGTCGTCGAATCGATCGGGTCGGCACTGTCGGCGCGCGCAGCGACAATGCCTTGCTTGGCCTGCCGCGGCGACCCGCCACAGGCCCGCCTACCTCGTGACGAGCTCCGGTCCCATCAGGCTGTAGGGCAGCCAGGTCGACAGAATCGGCACATAGGTCACCAGAATCAGGAACAGGAAGAGCACTCCGACGAAGGGCAGCGCCGCCTTGACCACCTGAACCAGACTCATCCCGGTAATGCCTGAGGTGACGAACAGGTTGAGCCCGATCGGCGGCGTGATCATGCCGATCTCCATGTTGACCACCATGACGATGCCGAGATGGACCGGATCGACGCCGAGTTCCATCGCGATCGGGAACACCACCGGCGCCACGATCAGAAGCAACCCGGACGGTTCCATGAACTGGCCGCCGAGGAGCAGCAGGATATTGACCGCGATCAGGAAGGTGAACCAGTTGAATCCGGCGTCGAGCATCAGGCCGGTGATCGCCTGGGGAATGCGTTCCGCCGTCAGCACATGGGCGAACAGCAGCGCGTTGACGATGATGAACATCAGCATGATCGTCGTGCGCGCCGCGTCGACGGTGACCTTGCGTGTGTCCTCGTTGAAGAACGCCCTGAAGAAGGAGCGCCCCGTCATTCCCAGGTTGCGGCCCCAGATCGGCAGGCTGGCGGCCAAGTGCTTCGGCACGCCCGCCAGCCCCGCGCTTTCGCCGCGCCAGAGCGTGTAGGCGACGAGGATCGCCAAAGACAGCACAAGACCGACGGTCGCCCGCTCGCCGAAGCCGAAGCTCGCGCCGCCGGGACCGGAGGTCGCGAAGAAGGAGAGGATCATCCAGACGGAGAAAAAGGAGACGGCATAGACCAACGCCGAAAATCCGACGCGGGCGCGGGACGAGTCGGTCTCGCGCAGCCAAGGCTCGTCCTTGAGCGGTCCCATGTCGCGATAGATGAACAAAGCGACGAAGAACGCGTAGACCGCCGCCACCGCCGCCGCTTCCGTCGGCGTGAACACGCCGCCATAGATGCCGCCGAGGATGATGACGATCAGGAAGAGGCCCCAGCCGGCGTCTTTGCCGTGGCGTGCGATCTCGTGGAAGCCGCGCCAGGGCTCGGCCGGCAGGTTCTTGATCCGCGCCATGATGTAGATCGCGATCATCAGCATCAGCCCGGCGACGATGCCAGGAACGACGCCGGCGAGGAACATGCGCCCGACGGACACGTCGGTGGCGGCCGAATAAACGACCATGACGATCGACGGCGGGATCAGGATTCCGAGCGTGCCGGCATTGGCAATGATGCCGGCCGCGAACTCCTTGCTGTAGCCGACCTTGCGCATACCCGCGATGGCGATGGTGCCGATCGCGACGACGGTGGCCGGAGACGAGCCGGAGAGGGCGGCGAACAGCATGCAGGCCAGCACTGAGGCCATGGCAAGGCCGCCGCGAAAATGGCCGACCGTGGCGATGGCGAAGTTGATCAGCCGCTTGGCGACGCCCCCGGTGGACATGAAGGCGGAGGCGAGCACGAAGAACGGAATCGCTAGCAGCGTGTAGTTCTGCGAGGCGGTGAACAGCTGCAGCGCCACCGACGACATGGAGTCGCTGGAGAAGAAGGCGATGGTGATGACCGAGGAGAGGCCGAGCGAGATGGCCACCGGCGCGCCGAGGAACAGCAGCCCCAGAACCAGAATGAAGAGGATAAGCGTTTCCATCGCGGTCAGTCTTTCAGGAGATCTTTATTTTCCGCGACGAGGTCTTCCGCCTCGTGGCCGGCGATGACGAGTTCGCGCTTGCCGGTCCAGATCTGGACGATCGCCTGCAGCGAGCGGTAGGCCAGAAGTGCCAGGCCGATCGGCAGCATCAGATAGGCAATCCAGCGTTGGACGCGTTCCTGGACGCCGAAGGTTTCCTGCACCCATTCAGGATAGCGCACGTCGTCAAGCCCAAGCCCGAGATTGAAGAACTTGGTCCAATAGAAGATGGCGCCGCCTGAGGAGTTTGCCCCGAAGATCGACAGCCAATCGGCCGACAGCAGAATGATGGCGTAAAGAGCGGTGCAAAGCGCGCCGAACAGGGCGGCGATCCGGAACACTGGCTTGGGGAACAGCCGGATCGCTGCGTCGACACCCAGATGCAGGCCTTGCTTCAGCCCGTAGCCCATGCCGAACAGGATCATCCAGGCGAAGAGGATGCGGGTCAGTTCGAGTGCGCCGGACCATCCGGAGTTGAAGCCGTAGCGCGCGATCACCTGCGAGAAGGAGACAAGCGTGATGGTCGCCAGAAGGATCGCGAGAATATTCTCCTCGAGCCGGGTCACCGCCTCGGCGTGCCGTCGTTCGACGAGATACAAGCCTATAATCAGGGCCAGTATTGCCAGGTAGGGCCACAGGCCGGCCATCGCATATTCCCCCAGCACGACGGCGCCCGTTGCGAGCAGCCCGTGCACTAACGTTGCTCGAGATAGCGAAATAGGCCGGGCGCACTGCAGGCACGCCCGGCCGTTTGACGGTTAGTTCGTCGAGCCCGTGGCGACGGCGGCGTCGATGACGTCCTGACCGATGTCGTCGGTGAACTTGTCCCAGACCGGCTTCATCGTGGAGACCCACTCCTCGCGCTGCTCGGGGCTCAGCTCGCGCACTTCGCCGCCGGCGTCGATGATGTTCTGCCGGTTCTTTGCTTCGGTCTCGGCGACGTTTCCGTTTGCCTCGGCGGTGACTTCGTCGACGATCTTCATGAACTGGTCGCGGAACTCTGGCTCAAGACCATTCAGCCATTCGGTCGAGGTGACCAGCAGATAGGCGAGGACCTGATGGTTGGTCTCGGTGATACCGTCCTGCACCTCGAAGAACTTCTGGGTGTAGATGTTCGACCAGGTGTTTTCCTGGCCGTCCACGACCCCGGTCTGCAACGCGCCATAGACCTCCTTGAAGGCGAGCTTCTGGGCCGAACCGCCCATCGCTTCGATCATCGCTTCGGCGACGTCCGAGGTCTGAATGCGGAACTTCAGCCCGGACGCATCACTCGGTACGAGCAGCGGCTTGTTGGCCGAAAACTGCTTCAGGCCGGACAGCCAATATCCGAGGCCCGTATATCCCTTGTCCTCCATGACGGTCAGCAGATTCTTGCCGGTCTCGCCGTCGTTGAAGGCCTCGACGGTCTTGAGGTTCGAAAACAGGAACGGCAGGTCGTAGAGGCGATATTTCAGCGTGTAGGCCTCGAACTTCGACAGCGACGGCGCGGCGAGCTGCACGTCGCCGAGCAGCAGCGCCTCGAGCACCTTGTCGTCGTCGAACAGCGTGGAGTTCGGGAACACCTCCATGCAGGCCTTGCCATCCATCTCCTGGTTGACGCGCTCGGCGAGCAGTGTCGCCGCGTCGCCCTTCGGGTGGCCCGTCGCGGCGACGACGTGGGCAAATTTGATGACCATCTCGCCGTCGTCGCAGCCGACCGCGGCGGATGCGCTTGATGCGCCGGCGATCAGTGCGGCGGCGGAAATGGTGCCAAGAAGCAGGTTTTTCATTGATAGTCCTCCACTGCGGACGCAAACGGCGTCCAATCAATATAAGCGGCGGTGCCGATCATTCGGCACTGCCGATCTGGTCACGCGGGAACGATGCGGTGCCGAGGCTGGACACATGCGGCAAGAGCGACCGGAACAGGCGCTCCTGAACTTTCCACCCTGGCTTTGCCTCGCCGACACGCTCCCGAGATTGCGCCGCGCGAACCTTAGCAAGCACCGCGCCTGCCTGTCGAACGGATAGGCGTGTGATTCCGCGCCCTTATACTAACGTAGGGTAGAGGATCAGAAGAACGCCTGGATTCCGGTCTGAGCCTTGCCCAGGATCAGCGCGTGAACGTCATGCGTGCCCTCGTAGGTGTTGACCGTCTCCAAATTCTGGGCGTGACGCATGACATGGTACTCGCCCATGATGCCGTTGCCGCCATGCATGTCGCGGGCGACGCGGGCGATGTCGAGCGCCTTGCCGCAATTGTTGCGCTTGACCAGCGAGATCATCTCCGGCGCCATCTTACCCTCGTCGAACAGGCGGCCGACGCGAAGCGAGGCCTGCAGCCCCAGCGCGATCTCGGTCTGCATGTCGGCGAGCTTCTTCTGGACGAGCTGGGTCGCGGCCAGAGGCCGGTCGAACTGGATGCGTTCCAGCGTGTAGGCGAGTGCCCGCTTCCAGCAATCCTCGGCGGCGCCCATCGCCCCCCAGGAAATGCCGTAGCGCGCGCGGTTGAGGCAGCCGAACGGACCCTTGAGGCCGGAAACATTCGGCAGGAGATTCTCTTCGGGGACGATGACCCCGTCCATGACGATCTCGCCGGTGACCGAAGCCCGCAAGGACAGCTTGCCCTCGATCTTCGGCGCCGACAGGCCCTTCATTCCCTTTTCCAGGATGAAGCCGCGGATCTCGCCGTCATGGGCGGTCGATTTCGCCCAGACGACGAAGACATCCGCGATCGGCGAATTGGAGATCCACATCTTTGCGCCGGACAGACGGTAACCGTCGGAGACCTTCTCGGCTTTCGTCTTCATGCCGCTGGGGTCGGAGCCGGCGTCGGGCTCGGTGAGGCCGAAGCAGCCGACATACTCGCCGCTCGCCAGCTTCGGCAGGTACTTCTTGCGCTGCGTTTCGTCGCCATAGGCAAAGATCGGATACATCACCAGGGAGGACTGCACGCTCATCATCGAGCGGTAGCCGGAATCGACCGCCTCGACCGCTCGCGCGACAAGCCCGTAGGAGACATAAGACGCGCCAGCGCAGCCGTACTCTTCTGGGACGGTCAGGCCGAGCAGGCCGAGTTCGCCCATCTCGTTGAAGATCGTCCGGTCGGTGGTCTCGTTCTGATAGGCTTCGACGATCCGGGGGCGCAGCTTTTCCTCCGCGAAAGCGCTCGCCGTGTCGCGGATCAGGCGTTCGTCCTCGCTCAGCTGATCCTCCAGCCGAAACGGATCGGCCCAGTCGAATGCGGCCATGGTGGGAGCGTGCGAGGAGGTCGCGGCAGGGGCGGTGGACATGGAACCCTCTTCCTTGTGTCTGATGCGCTGGCGCGGCTGGCCACATTCGCCGATCTTCGCTGTGCCCATCGTCCTAAGAGCTTGCGGCGCGCTCGTCTACTGCATGGCGAACTCTCGTCCGGTTCAGGCGTTGGACAACAGATCGGCAAAACGGTCGCGCAGGACGTTCTTCTGCACCTTGCCCATGGTGTTGCGTGGCAACTCGTTGACGAAGACGATTCGCTTCGGCTGTTTGAACCGGGCGAGCCGCTCCGTCAGCGCCCCGGTCAATTCCTCTTCCTTCAGGTCCGACGCGCCGACCACGACCCCAACGACGCCCTCACCGAAATCGGGATGCGGCACACCGATCACCGCGCTTTCGATCACGCCCGGCAGTTCGTCCAGCGCAAGCTCGACCTCCTTGGGATAGATGTTGAAGCCGCCCGAGATCACCAGATCCTTGCTGCGTCCCACGATGCTCACGTAGCCGTCGGCGTCGATCATGCCGAGGTCGCCGGTAATGAAGAACCCGTCGTCGCGAAATTCCGCCGCGGTCTTTTCCGGCATCTGCCAATAGCCGGCAAAGACGTTTGGCCCCTTCACTTCGATCACGCCGATCTCGCCCTTGGGGAGTGCCTCGCCGGTCTCGGCATCGACGATTCTCAAGGTGACGCCGGGCAGTGGGAAGCCGACGGTGCCGGCCCGCCGGTCGCCGTCATACGGGTTCGAGGTCGACATATTGGTCTCGGTCATGCCGTAGCGCTCGAGAATGCGCAGGCCGGTACGCTTCTCAAAGGCCTTGTGGGTCTCGGCGAGCAGCGGCGCCGAGCCCGACGTGAACAGCCGCATATGGGCCGTGGCCTCGCGGGTTAGGCGCTTATCGGCGAGAAGCCGCGTGTAGAAGGTCGGAACCCCCATCATCGCGGTCGCGTCCGGCAGGAAGCGGAACACCTCCTCGACGTCAAATTTCGGCAGGAAGATCATTGCCCCGCCGGCGATCATGGCGGTGTTCGAGGCGACGAACAGCCCGTGGGTGTGGAAGATCGGCAGCGCGTGGAGGAGCACGTCCTTTTCGGTGAACCGCCAACAGTCCCGCAGCACTTCGGCGTTGGAGAGGAGATTATCCTGGGTTAGCATGGCGCCCTTGGAGCGCCCGGTGGTCCCGGAGGTGTAAAGGATCGCCGCCAGATCACTGGCAGCCCGAGCGACCGTCTCGAATGTTGTCGGTGCCGCCAGCGCCTTGTCGCTGAGGCTGCCGGCGCTTTTGTCCGGCGAGGTCCAGACGCCGAGCGTTTCGATCGCTGCGCCGGCCTTTTCGGCGACGGGGGCGAGCGCGTCGCGCCTGGCCGGATCGCAAACGAAGACGCGCGGACCCGCGTCGGTGAGGAAATATTCCACCTCGGTCGGCGTGTAGGCGGTGTTGAGCGGCAGGAATACGCCGCCGGCCCGCACCGTCGCGAGATAGAGCATCAAGGCTTCTATGGATTTTTCGACCTGGACCGCTACCCGATCGCCGGGCTTTATACCCAGATCGACGAGGGCATTGGCGAAGCGCGCCGAAACCGCCTCGACGTCCTGGTAGCTGTAGCTCCGCCCGTCCGGGAGTATGGCGAAACGGCGCGCCGGATCGCGCTGTCCGGCTGCGAGGAGTCCGTCGAAGAGCGGATTGGTCATGCTACGTCCTTCATCGAATGGCTGCCGGCTCGTCCCGGCAGGAGCGCGGTGACGGTCCGGCTGGCCGCGATCTCGCCGTCCGCTGCGTAGGCTTCGTGACGCTGCTCGATGCGCGGCAGATCATAGAGGTAGTTCACCATCAGCCCATGCGCCTGCGCCAAGCCACTCGTGGAGGTGTCGCCGAGGTGCATGATGCGGTTGAGAACGGCGCCGTTGCCGAGATGGAACCGCGCGACCGGATCGATCGGCCGGTCGTCGCCGCGCTTGGCGCGCAGGTAATAGCGGGCGGCGAGCGAGAGCAGGCCGGGTCGGGCCGCCTCGGCCTTAGTCGGATCCGCTGACCACCCGGCTTCGCCGATGATCGCCAGCGTGCGCTTCTCGTTGGCTTCCAGCCCTTCAGCAGCCTCCGCCGACAGCCCGGCGATCCAGGATGCGAAGCCCGGCGCAGGGGACAGCGTGACGAAGGCTTTCAGGCTCGGGACCGTCTCCTTGAGGTCTTCGGCCACCTGCTTGATCAGGAACGAGCCGAAGGACACGCCCGCCAGCCCCGTGTGACAGTTGGATATCGAGTAGAAGACAGCTGTCTGCGCCGCTTCCGGGGGCAGAACGGTCCGGTCCGGGTCGAGCACCGATGCGATACTGGCTGGAATATCGTCGGTCAGGGCGACCTCGACGAAGATCAGCGGGTCGTCCGGAATCGAGGGGTGGAAAAAGCCGAAGCAGCGCCGGTCGACCGGTGCAAGGCGCTGGCGCAGTTCGTCCCAATTGCCGATGGCGTGAACGGCTTCGTAGCGGATGATCTTTTCCAGCACGCTGGCCGGCGTGTCCCAGTCGATCGGCTTCAGCATCAGGAAACCGCGGTTGAACCATGACTGAAAGAGATGGCGAAGATCGGCGTCGACGGCCCCGAGCCGTTCCCGGTCACTCTTCAAAAATGGCAACAGCCGCTCGCGGAGCTTGACCAACTCAGCCGTTCCGCCTGGCGCGAGATTCAGCCGGCGAAACAATTCTTGACGGGGCGGTTCGGCGAGCCGTTGAAGGGCGATAAGCGTATCGGGACCTGGGATTTCGGCATAGGCGTTTGCCGCGGCGCGTAAGGCTTCGGCGTCGGGCATGAACTCTTCGGCGAGCATGTGGAAGAAGCGTTTGGCTGCCTTTTCATCGAGCGCACGGAAACCCTTGAGGATGTCGGCCGCGAGGCGCACGCCGGTCGCCTCGCCACGTGATGAGACGAGCTTATGGCAAAGCGCGGCGAGCTCCGGCAGGCTGATCGCCTTGCCGCCATCCTCGCCATGGAACCAGGAGCGCGCGCCGATCGAGCCGAGCAGATCGGACAGAAGGGAAACCCGGCTCACAATTCCGGTCCCATGATCAGGTCCGGCAGGAACAGGGCGATCTGCGGGAAGAACGACAGCGTGATGATGCCGAGGATCATGCAGATCACATAGGGCAGGGAGCCCCGCAGGATCTGGCCGAGCGTGATGTCGGGCGCGATGCCGTTGATGACGTAGAGATTCAGGCCGACCGGCGGTGTGATCAATCCGATCTCCATGTTGATGGTCAGGATAACAGCGAACCAATAGGGGTCGAATCCCGCGCCGATGATGATCGGCAGGAGGATCGGTGCGGTCATCAAAATGACGCCGACCGGCGGCAGGAAAAAGCCGGCGAAAAGCAGAAAGACGTTAATCACGCCCATCAGCGCCCAGCGATTGATGTCCAGTTCCGCAATGTACTGGGCGATGGACTGGGTGATGAACAGCGAGGAGAGCGCGAAGGCGAAGAGCTCGGACGCGCCGATGATCAGCATGATCATCACGCTCTCCTTCAGCGTGTCGCGGAAGATCACGCGCATCTGCGAGAACTTCCAGGTCTTCGAGAAGATGCCGTAGATCACAGCGACAAGGACGAGGCAGAACAGCGCGCCGACGCCGGCGGCCTCGGACGGGGTGGCGACGCCGCCATAGAGCACGAACAGTACCGCGACGATGATCGCCAGGAACGGCAGTACTCGCGGTAGCGCCTCGAATCGCTCGCGCATCGAAAAGCTCTGGGTGAGTTCGGAGAGGCCAAGCCCCTGGCGCTTGCAGGCGATGATCGTCCAGATCATGAAATAGACGGTCAGCATGAAACCCGGTAGCAGCCCGGCGAGGAACAGCCGCCCGATCGAGGTCTCGGTCGCGATGCCGTAGACGATCATCGTCACGGATGGCGGGATCAGGATGCCGAGCGTGCCGCCGGCAGCGATCGACCCGGCGGCGATCTCGGCCGGATAACCGCGTTGGCGCATCTCCGGAATGCCCATTTTGCCGATAGCGGCGCAGGTTGCGGGCGACGAGCCGGACAGCGCGGCGAAGATCGAGCAGGCGCCCAGATTCGACAGGACTAGCCCGCCGGGCACGCGATTGAGCCAGCGGTCGAGCGCCTCGTAGAGGTCCTTGCCGGCCGGTGAGGAGGCAACGGCCGCGCCCATCAGGATGAACATCGGAATCGACACGAGGCTGAACGACGACAGCGCGCCGAAGAATTGTTCGCCGAGGGTCTCGAGGAAGAAGGCCCCGTAGACCGAAAAAAGGGCTCCCATCGAGACCAGCCCGAGCGCGAAGGCGATGGGCGTGCCGATCGCGAGCAATCCGAGCAGGGCGACAAGCATCGACAGGCCGGCGATCATGGGGCTCATGACCGGGCTCCCTTCGCGGTGTCGGAAAACAGCGTGTTGTCAGGTGTGCCAAGCTCGGCGTCGGGCTCTACGAATAACCGCATGATTTCAGCCACATATTGCAAGGCAAGCATGATCGTGCCGACTGGCATCGGCAGCAGCGGCATCCAGAGTGGAACGGCCCAGACCGTCTCACTGGTCCAGCTGTTCGACCAGGCTTCTTCATAGTGAACCCAGCCGGCGTAGGCGAGCAGCACCACGAAAATGAGCGAAAAGAGCGCCGCGAGAACCTGCATCCCGAGCCGGAGCCTCGGCCCGGCCGCGAGCTGCAGGATATCGACGTTGACGTGACCGCGCTGGATCAGAACCCACGGGGCTCCGAGAAAGGTCGCGGCGACAATGGCGTAAGTCGTGAATTCAGTTTGCCAGACCGTCGAATGGCCGAGCACGTATCGCACAAACACCATCTCGCTGACGGATAGAACCGCCGCTAGCAGGCATAGCGCGGCAATGACGCCGAGAACGCGCGAGATCGCCGAAACGATCGCGATGATGAGTCGCATGCGCGCTCCCTCGCTGGAATTATTGAAGGTAAGAGGGCGGGCTCGGGTTCTCCGGCCCGCCCTGGATGGTGTCGGCCTTACTGGACCGCGAGCGCGTCGTCGATCAGCTTCTGGCCGTTCGGAACCTTCTCGGCGAAGTTTTTATACGACGTCTCCTTGGCGATCTTGAGCCAGGCGTCGTAGTTCTCCTTCGACATTTCGGTGACCTCGACGCCGGCCTTTTTGTAGACCTCGATCAGTTCGCCATCGAGTTTCTTGGCTTCGCCCGCAAAATAGTCTTCTGCCTTCTGGCCCGCCGCGAGCAAGGCTTTCTGCTGCTCCTCATTGAGGCGGTCGAAGGAGCGCTTCGACATCAGAATCGGCTCATACATGAACCAGAGCGCGTTTTCGCCCGGCGCGGTCAGGCACTTGGCGACTTCATAGATGCGGTAGGACACCAGCGAGCCAGACGAGGTGTTGGCTCCGTCAAGCACGTTCTGCTGAATGCCGGTGTAGATTTCGGACGACGGCATCGAGGCGATAGATGCACCCGCGCCCACCAGCATTTCCTCGAAGGCGGGACCGGCAGCTCGCAATGTCTGGCCCTTGGCGCTTTCCGGCGTGGTGATGCAGTTCTTGGATGACACGAAGCCGCCCGCCAGCCAGGCGTCGGACAGCACCATCGCGCCGGCTTCGTCGATCGACTTCTTGATCTCGTCCATGAAGGGCGAATCGTTCAGCCGCGTCGCCCGCTCGTGACTGCCGACGAGGCCGGGCATCAGAGTGGCGGAGAATTCCGGATGGCGTCCCGAAGCATAGTCGAGGGGAAAGGCGGTTATGTCCACCTGGCCCTTGGTCACCGCGCCCCACTGGTCCTTCGCCTTGAACAGCGATTCGCCAGGAAAAACCTGCATGGCGAGGCCGACATTGGCCGCCGCGATCTCCTTGCCAATCATCTGCACCATTTCGTCTCGCACGTCGCCCTTGCCGCCCGGCCACTGGTGCGAGGCTTTCAGCGTGACGTCCTGGGCTAGCGCGGTGCCGGTCAGGGCGAGGCCGCAGACGGCCGACATAAATATCGATTTCATGGAATCCTCCCGTTGAGTGATCACGCCTCCCAGCGCATTCCTTTAAAACACATTCTATTGCATGCCATGTCAACCGTATTGTATACGATTTACATGGACGCACAGAACCGTTTTGCCGCATCCGATGACATGACCACGGTAGCGCGGTCCTCCAGCGAAGGTCGGGGCTCCCTGGTGCGTCCCAAGGCCGCCGAAATTCGCGATGCTCTGGAACAGGAGATCGTCACGGGAGCCTGGCGCGCCGGTGATCGTCTGGACGAATCGGCGTTGGCCGCGCGGTTCGGCGTCTCTCGCACTCCTATACGCGAGGCAATCAACCAACTCGCATCGGCAGCGCTGATCGAACAGATCCCGAATCGGGGCGCCTTCGTGCGCCAAGTCGGTCTCGCCCAGCTTGTCGAGATGTTCGAGGTGATGGCCGAACTGGAGGGAATGGCAGGACGTCTTGCGGCGCGCCGGGCGGATGCCAATGCGCTGCAGAGCTTGAACCAGGCCCATGCAGCCTGCGCCGCGGCGGCGCGCTCGCGCGATCCCGACGCCTATTATTACGAGAACGAACGCTTTCACCACTTGATCTACGAAGCGTGCGGCAATGCGTTTCTCATTGCCGAGGCGAAACGCCTGCACCAGCGCTTGAAGGCGTATCGCCGGCTGCAACTGCGTGTGGCCCAACGGACACCCCAGTCGCTCGCCGAGCATGAGCGGATCGTCGCGGCCATCGGCGCGGGTGATGGCGAGGCGGCTGAACGGGAGTTGCGAGCCCATGTCACGGTGCAGGGTGAGCGCTTCGCCGACCTGGTGGCGAGCCTGGATCGTCCGGGGCGGTAGCGGTCCCGAATCAGTCTCGGCGGAAACGCTCGTGGTCACTGCCGTCGACCGCCGATCTTCGAGTCTCTAACGGCACGAGTCCGGCACAAAAAAACCCGGCAAAGAAGCCGGGTTTTTTGTCACGTTCATCGGGCCGGCGCTCCGCCGACGATGTTTGAATCAGGTGTTCGCCCGCTTCAGAGCATTGATGTAATTTTTGGGGAAGAGCAGCGGATTGACGGTCTCCAAGCCCAAATATTCGGCAATTTCATTGGTGTAGGCGCTGCAATTGTAAAGCACGGCATGCCAAACTGGACGGTTCGCCTTGAGATAACGGATCTTGGCTACAAGACCGCGGTATTCGGCCTCGGTCAGATCGATTCGGTAATACGCCGTCATATAGGCGTTCTCGCTGTCGCCGTCGCTCGGTCCGGTTTCGGATGGAACGGGCAGAACATGGCCGATCGTATAGGGAATGTTGCTGGTCGAGGCCGGAGCCAGGCCGGTGATCTCGGTCATGCTCGGAATCAGCACGCCATTCGAATCGATCGGCACACGACCATTCTGGTCGAGCTTGCCGAACACCGCGAAGGTGTGGCCGTAGCTCTGCGCCGAACGAGCGCGGAATTCAACGAAATAAGGCTTGGCTCGCTGGGCAACGTCGCTGTCCTCGACCGCAGGCGTATAAGCCGCGGGAGTGACGAGAGAGGATGCCGACGTCAGGGGTGCCCCGGACGTCATAGTGTTTGGTCCCGTCGAGGAACAGCCTGCGGCAGTTAGGCCAAGCAGGGCGATGACGGCGAATTTTAGAAAAGATGAAGCCATGGTCGGCCTTTCGAGATTGGAAACTCACGCGTCCGCAGGTCGACTATACGATCGCCGCCGTCCCCACGCGCGACGCATCCTTGGCCCTGAAGGCGCTTGGGGAAAGCGCTATTCAACGCTTCCCCCAAGAGACAAGGATTAACCCTTGGTGACGTAGGTCTGCTCTTCGACGACGATCGGAGCCGCGATCGGCGCCTTGCCCTTACCTTTGCCGATGCCTTTGCCCATGCAACCGGCGAAGGTTGCGAGAGCGAAGACCGCGACCGATGCGATGACGATTTTCTTCATGATAACTACCTATCAGTCTCTGACGGTTTATGCCGCAGTTTAAGTTCCCGACGCTAGTGCGGCCGGTGCGTGGGCAACCTGTTGTTTTTAGGCGATAGGAGCAAGTGCGGAAAAGACACAGCTGCCCTTGAACCTTTAGTCCGCTGTGACCGTAAAGTTAACAGTCACTTGCATGTTCGACGTCATTACTGACCATTTCCCCGAAATTCCTGACATTCCAGCGGAATTGGGTCTCTCAGGGAAGCGGTCTGGCCCCTATGGCTATATGGCCTCAACCTTCGTTAAATCCTGCAACGGAACGCGAGAATCGCGGGGGCCCGAGCCCGGGGAGGCCAAAGAAGGCCTCCACGCAAGGGCGTGTCCAAGCCCGTCGACTTGCTTCACAGGGTGGCGTCGGCCGTCATGGGGCCGTTGATGACGGCCTTGGCCTCACGAACCGCGCGAATGTTCTGCTGTATGATTCGTGGTTGCTCCTCCTGCACGAAGGCGGCGCCGTCGGCACCTGTCGAGGCCATGATCTCGTCCTGGAGGCGCTGCCGAGTCGTCTCGCAATTGGCGTAGGCGAGGTATGCGGCGGCGGTTTCGTCTTGGGACTCCACCGATGCCTTGACGCTTTCATCGTAGTTGCAGAATGCGTCGGCTCGCAGAGCCTGGTCGAGTGTTTCCGACACGGGTCCGTATGCCTGTTCGATGGTGGCCTTCCGGGTCCCGTAATCGGTCAAATAGGTCTTCCGGAGCGCCAGTCTGCATTGGGCATAGACCAATTCGCCCGGCTGAATCAGAAGGCTGCGGCAATGCGCATCGTCCTCGGGCGCGGTCAATCGCAGCACGTCGAGTTCGTCTCCTCCGCTCACGCACGCCGAAAGGGTGAAGAGTATCGCGACGGTTGCGGGGAGGCGCATGATCGGTAACTTTCGCTCAGTGAACCGCATCGCGGAACTCATCGTCGACTTTCGCGGTCTTGTAGCCAGCCATGGCACAGCCATTGGCCCTTGTCGAAACGGCCGCTGCCTGAGCTTTTTCGGGGCTAAGAAATCCCGCCAAAGCCCTGTGAGGAGCAGAATTCCGGCTAAGGTGTGGCGAGATGGCGATTTTGTGTCGAGTCTGCCTGTCTCTTGCGATCTCTGGGGCTGAACGGTGGATCATCTGAGCGGGTGAGCCCGAATACGCCTTGAGCGCCAGACATCCTCCGCCCCCGCAGATTATCATGGCTGCCATGCCATTGTGCGCCGCAGCAATCAGACATAGCTTTCGATCCGGGAGGTCTGAAAATTTCGAAGGACCAGGATTATGAAGACCATCTTAGTTGCCGCCGCCCTCACGGTGGCCGGCCTCGGCGCTGCGCACAGTGCCGAGTTGAAGCCGCTGGCCGCCCAGAGCATCGCGCTCGGTGACGTCACCGGTGCCGCCTACTATACGGTAGAAGGCGATGATTTCCGGGTCGTCACGACGCTCCAGGCGGGCGAGACCGGAAGCGCCCTGCGTTTCGTCTCAATGCTCTCCGACGGAGAGAGCCTGACCATTCAGGTCCCTTCAAACCTTGGAAATCCGAGCACCGAGCTGCTCATCGAGCGGACGGGCGACGCGGTGCGTGTGTCGCCGATGGCGGATTTGCGCGCCTCACTCGCGCTTCGCTGACAACGACAGGTAACAAGGCGCTGGGGGCTGTCCAACGGCGGGCCTCGGCGCTGTTCGTCGTGAGGCGCTTTGCGGCGTCGCGAAATGATGCCATCTTTTGCCGATGACAATGATCGAGATTGCTCCCGCCGACGCGCTGATCGTCGTCGACATTCAGAACGATTTTTGCGCAGGCGGAGCGCTTGCGGTGCCGGGTGGAGACGCCGTGGTGCCCCTGGTCAATCGTTTGGCCCGGCAATTCGGTGTCGTGGTCCTGACGCAGGACTGGCATACGCCCGGACATGCGTCTTTCGCTTCCACCCATGGCCGCGCGCCGTTCCAGACGATCGAGCTCGCCTATGGTCCGCAGGTTCTGTGGCCCGACCACTGCGTCGTGGGGACAAGCGGCGCGGCGTTCCATCCGGACCTTGATGTGACCGACGCACAGATGATCGTGCGAAAAGGCTTCCATCCGGCGGTCGATAGCTATTCCGCCTTTGTCGAAGCCGATCACGTCACGAAAACCGGCTTGGCCGGCTATCTCGCCGAACGCGCCGTCGAGCGGATCTTTGTCGTCGGCCTCGCCACCGACTTTTGCGTCGGTTGGACAGCTCTCGATGGGCGTGCGGCCGGGTTCGACGTCACCGTGATCGAGGATGCCTGCAGGGGGATCGATCTCGACGGCTCACTCGATCGCGCCTGGCGCGACATGGCAGCCGCCGGCGTGCTGCGGTGCTGCTCGCAAGACATTGCATTTTCCGCACCCCTCCAAGACTGATCCGCATTCGGTGGCAAGGTTCGGCGCCACCGCGCGTATTGACGCCATTTCGGTCGGTTACGATCGCGACCATTACGACCATTCCTTTCAAACGTGGGTTGCGCAATGTCTGGTGCGCCGGCGTGGCGGCTCCGCCTTCAGTTGCCGGGCTTACCTTCGTCGGCTGGCAGGAACCGGTCGGCTGCGGAGGGGCGCCATCTTTCTGGACGATCTGATCGTCGACGACGACGACGGGGCCGTTGTCATTCCGGCCGCGATCGTCGAGGAGGTGAGGGATGCCTGCCTCGAACAGGAGCGACTGGAAGCTTGGCTCATGTCCGAAGCGGACAAAGGCGTTCCGCTGCCGGGTCTCTATCCGCCCAATGCCGAGACGCGCGCACGCTATAAGAAAAGCCGGGACCGCTGACCCTCGATCCTGGTTGAGGCCGAATCGCCAGCCCGACCTTGCTCGTCGGCGCGGCGTCTGAATACCGAATCGAATCGATCAATCGTTGCCGAAAGGAGCTGGAAATGGATGCCAAGACCTATCCTGTGACACGAACCGACGCCGAGTGGCGTGACATGCTGACGCCGGAGCAATACGCGGTGATGCGCGGGCACGGCACCGAGAGGCCGGGAAGTTGCGCGCTACTCGACGAGAAGCGGGCAGGGACCTTTACCTGCGCCGGATGCGGGCAGCCGCTGTTCGTCGCCGGTCAGAAATTTGAGAGCGGTACCGGCTGGCCGAGTTTTGATACGCCGGTGGACGGCGCCGTAGATACCACTGAAGACCGCAGCCACGGCATGGTGCGGACCGAATGTCATTGCAGCCGCTGCGGTAGCCATCTCGGCCACGTGTTTCCCGACGGCCCGCCGCCGACCGGATTGCGCTACTGCATCAACGGCGTTTCGATGGATTTCGAGCCGGCGGGGGAGTAGGCGCGCTATCTCGGCACCGTCCATGTCTATGACTGTATAAATATTCACGGAGCGGAGGAGAACGGACTGCAAAGCCGGTCCGTCCATGACCGGGGCGCGGAGAGTTACAAAAGCTGACCTGACAGTGGCTTGGTGCCAAGAATGAATAATCGGCATCACATTACGACATGCCGTATTCCGCAGTACGTATTTCCGCTTGACGAAGAGAATGCTGTGTCTGGGGTTTACTAAGCCGCCTGACAGATGGATATTTCCTGGTGCGGTGAAAACTTTGGGGAAAGTCGATGGCAAAAAGCGCAAAACTCTCGAAAGTCAAAGGGACCAATTTGGATGATGTGTTCCAGATCGGGGACCCGGATTTCAGCTACGACGGTAAGAAGGGCATCGACATCGCGATCTTCGAAAGTTCGTTCGAGGATTTCGATTTCGCGCGCAAGGGGACCGGCAACGACAAGGTCACCGTGACCGATTCCACCGGCGGGATTTACGAGTTCAAGAAGGTCGAAACGATCCTCTTTAACAACGGCACCGCCGATCTTGGCGATGACGTTTATTATAATACCGCCACGGGTGCGACCACGCGCGTCGACACGCAGATCGACGCATCGGCACAGGACGGTGGCGAGATGTTTGTCGGTAGTGGCAACTCGGTCAACGATTTCGTTGTGACGCAAAGCGAAAGCGCCGGAGTCGAACTGGCGCTTGCCGTCAAATATCGACAGGGACCCAGCCAGGATCCGGTATCCGTAGATGCCGATGGAACGGTCCATTTCCAAGTGGAAGATGGAGCGCAGTCCACCACGAATGGCTCGTCGTCAAACAACGCGAACCGGGCGGCGTGGAGCTTCGACTACTCGATCGCCACCGGGCTCGATGGGGCGACGACAGATCTGTCCGACTTCACCTTCAAGCTACTGATCGATGTCGATCCGACAGCCGGCACCGAGTTTCGTGAGCTGACGATGGTTGACCCGGGAGTGGCGGTCCCCAACGACACCGGCTTTATCTGGGTCGATCAGGACGGAATCCCGCGTATCGGCGACGACGGCGGCAACGCCAATGTGGCCCAGAACTCGGAAAATTACGCATTCGGGTTTATCGAGGATTTCATCGACGCGGATCCGAACACGCCAGGTCAGCAACCCTACGCTCCGGGTTTCGGCCCAGCCGAGTTCGACATCCGGCTTGAAGCCTATGACGGCGGGCACAATTTGATTGCCGCGAACCAGATTGCGGTCGAGGTGATCGATTTCGTCTGACGCCGCCGCGCCAGTAAACCATAGCGCCGTGCCCTGACGATGATCGCGTCGGGGCACGGTTGGTGTTTGCGCTGCCGTCTCGCCGTCTCGCCGATTCACCACGTCGTCCTGGCGATCCGCGCTGTATTCCAGCGAGGCCGTGGAAGCTTGCGCCCGGTTGCGACCTTCCCGACGCCGGAGCGAACATTTTCCATGCTATGTGTTCGGTTTACGCCCGAACGCAGACCGGACGCCTTGAATTCGTCCATGATCTGCGATCAAGAACCCTGGGAAGGGGTGGCATCGTGAGGGGTCGCAGCATTGTTCGTTGACGCACGTCTTTTGGCGATCATGGGTGCCATGATGCTGGCGAGCAACCCGGCGGCGGCGCAGGACATCCCGATACCTTCGCTGCTCGACCGGAGCGTCCGCGGACTCTTCAACGGGGACGAATCGCGCGAGCCCGGCGGGTACGTCTCGCCCTCTGCGACGGAACTGCTCCCGGACTCGCGCGATGTCGGCGCCGCGCCGCAAGGATCGCTGCGCCGCTTCGAGCCGATCGCCCTGCCTTCGTCCCTGGGGCGGCCGAGCGCGCCCGCGATCACGCTTCCCGGACTGCCGGCCTATGCTCCGCAGAACATGCCGGGCAAGGACGTGATCACCCCCCGCGCGCCGCTGATTCTCGAGGCGCGGCTGACCGAGGACAGCGAGGCAATACCGAACGGCCTCGTCTGGCGGCTGTTTTCGGCGATCCCGGCGATCGACGGTAGACCGACGCTCATCGCCTCCTCGCAGACCAGCGTTGCGAATTTCGAAGTGCCGGCCGGCTCCTACATCCTGCATGTCGGCTTCGGCCGGGCCGGCGTCGTCAAGCGGATCGAGTTTTCGGGCGTCAGGACGCGGGAAACCGTCGTGCTCGGGGCGGGGGGGCTCAAGCTCGAGGCGATTGCCGCCGATGGATCGGCGATCGATCCGACGAAGCTGAAATTCGACGTGTACACCGATGCTGAGGACGATTCCGATCGCGACCTCGTCGCCAGCGACGTTCCGCCCGACAAGGTGTTGCGGCTGAACGCCGATACCTACCATGTCGTCTCCAGCTACGGCTCGGTCAACGCATCGGTTCGTGCCGACATCAGGGTGGAGGCCGGAAAACTCACCGAGGCCAGACTGCAGCATCGGGCGGCGTTGCTAACGATGAAGCTGGTGCGCGAACAGGGCGGTGAGGCGATCGCCGACACCGCCTGGTCGATCACCACCGCCTCTGGCGACGTGGTGCGCGAGAGCGTCGGCGCCTTCCCGTCGATGGTGCTTGCGGCGGGCGATTACGTGATCGTGGCCAAGAACCGCGACAAGGTCTATCAGCGACAGTTCGAAGTCCGAGCGGGCGAGAACACCGACGTGGAGGTTTTGACCTCGGACGTGGCGGCCGTCGTCTCCGATGGCGTCGGTTCGGGCGACTGACGTGCGCCATAATCCGCGGTCCACGAATCGTCCCGATTCCCGCGACTCTCTCGCCTGACCTTTACCGAAAGATACCATCTTGACCGATCCGTTCACGCTCTTGTCCACCCGCCGTTCCGTGCCGATCCCGATGCTGGCCGCACCCGCGCCGGAGGGAGCGGAGCTGGATGCCATACTATCGGCCGCCATTCGTGTGCCCGACCATGGCAAGCTCGCGCCTTGGCGCTTCATCCTTTATCGCGGCGAACCGGCCGAGCGGATCGGTGCCGCGCTCGCCGCGCTGGCCGAGCGCCGTGAGGACGGGCCGTTGTCCGAAACGCGGCGGCGGGTCGAAGCCACCCGCTTCAGCCGCAGTCCGTTGGTGGTTGCCGTCGTTTCGACCTCGAAAGAGCATGTGAAGATCCCGGTCTGGGAGCAGGTGCTGTCCGGCGGCGCGGCGGCGATGAATCTCGCCAACGCTGTTCACGCCAAGGGTTACGCGGCCAATTGGGTCACGGAATGGGTTGCCTATGACGACGAGGCCAAGGCTATCCTCGGCATCCGGCCGGACGAGAAGGTCGTCGGCTTCATTCATGTGGGCACGCCGCAGGAACCGCCTTCGGAGCGTCCGCGCCCGGCATTGGCCGATGTCGTCAGCGAAGCGCGCGTGCCGGGTGAGGAGTGATGCTGTTTTATACGACCGACCGGAACGATCACGGCCTGCCGCATGACCCGTTCAAGGCGATCGTCGCGCCGCGGCCGATCGGCTGGATCTCGACGCGGGCCAAGGATGGCTCGGTCAATCTCGCGCCCTACAGCTTCTTCAACGCGATCAGCGATCGGCCGAAGCTGGTCATGTTTTCCTCGGTCGGCATGAAGGATTCCGCCAGTTTCGCGATCGAATCCGGCGAGTTCGTCGCCAACCTCGCGACGCGCCAGCTCGCCGCGCAGATGAACCGGACTTCCGCGACCGCCGAGCGCGGAACCAGCGAGTTTGGTTTTTCGGGCTTGACCGAGGCCCCGTCGAGGCTGGTTTCCGCCCCCCGTGTCGCCGAGAGTCCGGCGGCGCTGGAGTGCCGGGTGACCCATTCGTTTCGACCGACCGGACTGAACGGCGAAGCGTCGGAGAACGTCGTCGTGATCGGCCAGGTGGTCGGGATTCATATCGACGAGGCGATTCTTAGGGACGGCATGATCGACATGGCCCTTGCGGCGCCGCTCTCCCGGCTCGGCTATCTCGACTATGCGGTGACCGACCAGGTTTTCCAGATGGCGCGGCCCCGAACCCCCGATGGCGCCGACGTTTAGAGGGCCCTGCGGACAGCCTGTACCGGGACGAATCGTTATGGTGAACGAAACCTAAACCTTTGCTTGCCAGTATCGTGAAGTCGGTAGCGGTAGAGGTCGCGTTTTCCATGATCGTCCAGCGGTTCGTCAAATGGTGCGAGACGGCGAATAGCGCACAGCGTGCGGAGGGCGCGACAATTCTCGCGCGTGCCTTCGTCGAGGGCCGCATCACGGCCGAGGAGCAGGCCGGGGCCCAGGCGGCCTTGACCCTGATGCTCGATGATCCGTCGCCGAAGGTTCGTCTGGCGCTCGCCGAGGGGCTTGCCGATGACAGCCGGGTTCCCCGGACGGTGCTCCTCAGCCTCTGCGAGGACAATCCGGCGATCGCCTGCGTCGTCGCCAGCCGTTCCCCGGCGCTGCGTGACGACGAGCTGATCGACCTAGCGGCAAGCGGGTCCGCCGAATTGCGCACTGCGATCGCCACCCGGCGCGTGGTATCGACGCGCGTCGCGGCCGCGATCGCCGAGGTCGCGGAACCGGGCTGCTGCATATCGTTGCTCGAAAACCGAGGCGCCGCGATCGCTGGTGTGAGTTTCCGGCGAATTGCCGAACGGCATGGCGCCAACGCGTCGGTGCGCGGAGCGCTGCTCGATCGTCGTGACCTGCCTGCGACTGTGCGCCAGACGATGATCCTGCGCACGGGCCAGGCGCTCGCCGCGCTGCCGATGTTATGCAATCTGGTCGGCGCGGATCGGGCCGAGCGACTGGCTTCCGACGCCTGTGAACGGGCGACGGCGATGCTCGCCGAAACCGTTCCGGAGGTCGAAATTCCCGCCTTGGTCGAACATTTGCGGGCCAGCGGCCAGCTCAACGTCGCCTTCCTCCTGCGCACGGTCTGCGCCGGCAATATCGACCTGTTCGCCGCCGCGCTGGTGCGGTTGTCGTCGATGTCGGAACGGCGGGTCCGCTCGATTCTCGCCGAGGGGCGCGACGGCGCATTTCGGACCATGGTCATTACATGCGGGCTTCCCTCCGTCGCCGCGCCGCTGTTCCTGATCGCCGTGGGGGTCTGGCGCGAGATCGCATCCGGCAAACGGATCGCCGCCGCAGAGGACGTGCCGCAGATGATCATGCAGCGGCTCGTTGCGACCTCGGGTGACCGATCGCGGACCGCGGGCTTTGAGGCCATGATGCGGTTTCTGCATCGGCTGGCCGGCGAGACCGAACGGGATGCGGCACGGCAGCAGGCCAGGAAGCTGGCCGCCTGAACGGGTTCGACAGAACTGTGCCAGTCGAATCGAAGCGGAATCCGGCTCGGTCATTCAACCGAAAACGTTGATTCCCGACGTCGGGTCTCTGGTCTCGTTCAAAGACACCGAGGGCAATGTTTTCGCGATTCTGGAGTCTGTCCCGAGCAATCCCGGTCGCAGCCTTATCTGCCGGCCGCTGCCGGCCTGGGGAGGGGGCTTCGGGCCGCGCCCCCTAATAGCGAAACTGTTCGGCGAGAATCCGTTCGTCCCAGGAATGATCGTGATCGAACAGAATGAGACCGGTATCGTTGAGCGATTCGGAAATCGTGATCCGGTGGACCGACTTCACTTCGGTGGCGTCGGCGACGGCATTCACGGGACGTTTTTCGGGCTCAAGGACGACGATCTCGACCGTCTGGTGATTGGGCAACAGCGCTCCGCGCCAACGACGTGGGCGGAACGGGCTCACCGGCGTCAGTGCCAGCAATGGCGCGTCGACCGGGATGATCGGGCCTTGCGCCGACAGATTATAAGCCGTCGATCCGATCGGGGTCGCGACCATCACGCCATCGCAGACGAGTTCGTCCAGCCGGACCTTGCCGTCGATCGAAATTTGCAGCCGGGCAGCCTGGTAGGACTGGCGGAAAATCGCCACCTCGTTGATCGCCAAGGCCTTGTGGACGGTGCCAGCGGCGTCGACGGCGGTCATGGCGAGCGGATGGATGGCATTTTCGATCGCTGCCGCCAGACGTTCTTTCAGGCCGTCTTCCCGATAATCGTTCATCAGGAAGCCGATCGTGCCCTTGTTCATGCCGTAGATCGGTATGCCGCTGCCCATGAAGCGGTGCAGCGTTTGAAGCATGAAGCCGTCGCCCCCGAGCGCGACCACCACCTCGGCATTTTCCTCGCGATCATTGCCGTAGAGCGCCGACAGCCGGTGGGCGGCCTCTTGGGCGGCCGGGCTTTCGCTGGCAACGAAGGTGATGGATTGGACGGGGCGTGACATTGGTCGGCGCGGGGCTCGGCTTTTCAGGGATGCGGATCGGCGCCGCAGTGTCGGGGTTTGAGACCTAGCGCGGCGGGCGGCCGAGGCCAAGCGCCGCCGTGGCTTTCCGCGGGTCAAAAACCCGCTGCATAGGGCTGACAAATATGCTATGGGCCGCGCCGGGCCGGATTAGCTCAGCGGTAGAGCAGCGGTTTTGTAAACCGAAGGTCGGGGGTTCAATCCCCTCATCCGGCACCATTCTCCCCATTGTCCGACCCTGTCCGAACCAGAGGCAACGGATCATCCCTGCGACATCGGTGACAACCGCGTTCCGAATCGGCCGCGAACGGCGCGGATTTGCGCGCTCGGAACCCGTCAGCCGAGGTGGCGCCGTGTGGCGTAGAGCGCAATGGCGGCAGCATTGGAAACGTTGAGCGAGCGGATCGCGCCGCTCATTTCCAGCCGCGCCAAGACATCGACCGTCGCCATGGTCTTCTGGCGCAGTCCCTTGCCCTCGGCACCGAGGACGATGGCGATCCTGTCACCCGACAGCGCCGCCTCGAAGCTCTCCGGCCCCTCCGAATCAAGTCCAACGGTGCGAAAGCCGCGTTTCGACAAATCCATCAGCGCTTCGGCGAGATTGACGACCTCGATTTGCGGAACGTGCTCCAACGCCCCCGAGGCAGCCTTGGCGAGTACGCCGCCTTCCTGAGGTGAATGGCGGGCAGTGGTGACCAATGCATCAGCGTTGAAGGCCGTCGCCGAGCGCAGAATCGCGCCGACATTGTGCGGGTCGGTCACCTGGTCCAGCACGAGGACGAGGCGGGCCTCTCCGAGATCGGTCAGCCGACCGGTCGGCAATGGATCGGCCTCGAGCATCAAGCCCTGATGAACGGCGTCGCTTCCGAGCTCGGAATCAAGCTGTCTTGGCTCGACGAGTTCGACCGGGCAGGGGATCTGATCCTCGGCCATGTCGAGTCGGGCTAGCGCGTTGCGTGTCGCGAGCAAGCGATGGAGCTTGCGGCGCGGGTTGCGAAGCGCCGCGGCGACCGTGTGCAGTCCGTAGAGCCGGACGCGCCCCGCCGGATCCGGGCGACCCGGTTGGGTCCGCTTGTCTGGGCGAGCCGGCACCTCGCCATCGCCGCGCTTGCGGTCGCGATGGGCGCGCCGCAGATTGGCGTAATGAGAATCCTTGGGTGTGTGGGTCGTGGTGTCGTCGCTCATCGCTGCTGCTTATCTTAGCTGGCGTCAGGGCTCAATGCGCGGGGTCCGCCGCAACGGCGGATACGGCGAAACGCGACGAGTACGTCGGACCCCGCCGATCGACGTCGCAACGGCCGGGCGCCGTTGACAGATCGCTCCGCGCCTTTCATAAGGCCGCTCGGAACCGCGGGGGTTGGCGAATGCGCCGCTGCGATCCATGTAGGGCCAAGCGCTTGCGCGTGTCGGCGGCAGTTCGGAGGGGTGTCCGAGTGGTTAAAGGAGACGGACTGTAAATCCGTTCGCTATGCGTACGCTGGTTCGAATCCAGCCCCCTCCACCACTGCCGATCGTTTGCTAAGAAGTGCGGGTATAGCTCAATGGTAGAGCAGCAGCCTTCCAAGCTGAATATGCGGGTTCGATTCCCGCTACCCGCTCCAAAATCCCCGCCACCCGCTCCAAAATCATAGCCCGGCTCTCGGCGCCGACGTTTCCCGCATGTCCCTGAAATCGATGGTGTCGCCTGGCGTCGCGGCGGCTGGTTTGGCCGCGCCGCGGTGGAGACGCTTGTCATTGCCGGCCGCACTCGCTATGTGGCGCCGGAAAATAACCGCCTGCGAAGTTGGGAATCGGCGATGGCCAAGAGCAAATTCGAGCGCAACAAGCCGCATGTGAACATCGGGACGATTGGTCACGTTGATCACGGCAAGACGTCGTTGACGGCGGCGATCACGAAGTATTTCGGCGAATACCGTGCGTATGACCAGATCGACGCGGCGCCGGAGGAGAAGGCGCGCGGGATCACGATCTCGACGGCGCATGTGGAGTACGAGACGGAAGCGCGGCATTACGCGCATGTCGACTGCCCGGGCCACGCCGATTACGTGAAGAACATGATCACCGGCGCTGCGCAGATGGATGGGGCGATCCTGGTGGTGTCGGCGGCTGACGGCCCGATGCCGCAGACCCGCGAGCACATTCTTCTGGCGCGCCAGGTCGGTGTTCCGGCGGTCGTGGTGTTCCTGAACAAGGTCGATCAGGTCGACGACGAGGAGCTTCTGGAGCTGGTCGAGCTCGAAGTTCGCGAGCTTCTGTCGTCCTACGAGTTCCCGGGCGACGACATCCCGATCGTGAAGGGTTCGGCGCTGGCGGCGCTGGAAGATTCCGACAAGACGATCGGCGAGGACGCGGTGCGGGCGCTGATGGCGGAAGTCGATCGCTACATTCCGACGCCGGCGCGTCCGATCGACCAGCCGTTCCTGATGCCGATCGAGGACGTGTTCTCGATCTCGGGGCGCGGCACGGTGGTGACGGGGCGTGTGGAGCGCGGCATCGTGAAGGTTGGCGAGGAAGTCGAGATCGTCGGCATCCGCGACACCAAGAAGACGACGGTGACGGGCGTGGAGATGTTCCGCAAGCTTCTGGACCAGGGCCAGGCGGGCGACAACATCGGCGCGCTGATCCGCG